>CAZLUX010000025.1:19193-22919 GCA_964562815.1 uncultured Enterobacteriaceae bacterium | reverse complement strand
ATCACCAATTCCCGCAAGCCGATAGACACCGGGCGCACTGTCGGAGGGCTGCTCCTGGGATCGCCCAGATTGTTCGAATTCGCGCGAGAGAATCCCGCCTTGTGGTTGCGCTCGGTGGAGCATACCCACGATCCCCGCATCCTGGCTCAGCTTCCCGGATTCGTAGCGATAAATTCCGCGGTCGAAGTCGATCTCACCGGTCAGGTGAACGCCGAGGTCGCGAACGGCAGTTACGTGGGAGCGGTAGGCGGTGCGCTCGATTTTGTGCGAGCGGCTAACCAGTCAGCCGGCGGAGTTTCTCTGGTCGTTCTGCCTTCCAGCGTCGGCGGCAAGCGCTCCCGCGTGGTGGCGCAGCTTTCGGGGCCCGTTGCCACGCCGCGCAGCGAAGCCGGAGTCATCGTCACCGAATACGGGGCCGCCGACCTGCGTGGCGCGACCCTCGCGGAGCGCACCCGCCGCATGATCAGCATTGTCCATCCGGCCTTGCGCGAGGGGCTCGAGCGCGCCGCGTCCGAATCAGGATTGTTGAAGAACTAGCGGAAGTTGCGAAGCGCCGGGACGGTCCAGAACGGCGCCGCCGCGAGAGCGATCAAGCACAGCGCGAAAGCGAATCCGAAGCGGTAACCGCCCGTAAGATCGTGCAACACGCCGCCCATCAGCGAGCCGAACGCCGCGCCAAGCGCGTTGGTCGCGAAGATGGTGCCGTATATGGTTGCCACGCTGGGACCCGCGAAATACCGGGTGCAAACCGAAGAAATAATCGGGCCGCGCACGCCTTGGCAGAGGCCGAACACGACCACATAGGCGACCAACAGCGCAGCCGACGCCCCTCCGGCCAACGCCATCAGGATGACGATCCCGGTCGCCGTTCCGGCGAAACTCGCGGTCACGGTTTGACGCATGCCGAACCGATCCGACAGCAGGCCGCTGC
This sequence comes from uncultured Enterobacteriaceae bacterium, assembly GCA_964562815.1. Lineage (GTDB taxonomy): Bacteria > Pseudomonadota > Gammaproteobacteria > Burkholderiales > SG8-39 > DAHVFK01. The sequence goes on along the minus strand of CAZLUX010000025.1, from coordinate 21,988 downwards.
TGGTCACGCTGACCACGGAAAGCATGCCGACGACACCGAATGCGGATGCCGCAGCGAGCGGCGAGAAGCCGACGTCGATGAAGAACGCGACCGTTTGCACGATGATCGTGAACATTCCGGCCGCGGTGCAAAAGAAGGCCTGTGCCATCGCCCAGTAGATGCGCGTTCCGGCCGCCGAACGAAGCGTCCAGCCGCCGGTCGCGGATTTCCCCCTGGATTCCGTACGATGTGCCGGATGACCGGCGGCGAAGCGATGCCAGGGCAAGACGAAGATCACCACCGGAACCAGGCAGATAAGCACGACGCCGAGCACATGGTAGGCGGACTGCCAGCCGTACCGGTCGACCAGCCATTGGGTGAGGGGCACCAGCGTGACCGCGCCGATGCCGACTGCGGAGAACACGAAGCCGATCGCCGTCGACAGCCGCGCCCGGAACCAGCGCGACAGCAATCCCGAGGCCGGAACCATTCCGGTCAGGCCGACCCCGACGCCGACCGACACGCCGATCAGCAGATAGAACTGCCACAAGTGCGAGATTCCCCCGGAGAGGAAGAAGGCCGAGCCGAGAAAGACCGCCCCTGCGCCATATACCCAGCGAGGGCCGAGGCGATCGAAGAGCATGCCCACCAGCGGCGCGGCAAAGCCGCTCACCAGCAGATAGAGGGAATAGACGCTGGTGAGCTGCGAGCGGCTCCAACCGAACTCCCGCTCGAGCGGCAGCAGAAATACCGTATAGGTGTCGCTGACCCCGCGCCCGAACATGTTGAGCGCGAAACAGGTGGCCAGCACTGCTATCGCAGTGCGCCGGTGTTTCGAGGGATCTTCCAGAGCTCGCCTATCGAGGTACCGGCAGCGCGAGGCCGAATACCTGGCGAAGGTACGCCAAGTAGCCCTCGTCCTTGCACATGGTTTTGCCAGGTGAATCGGACACCTTCGCCACCGGTTGACCGTTACATTCGGTCATCTTGATGACGATGTTCAGCGCGTCGCGCCCGACGTCGTTCGTGAGGTTCGTCCCGATGCCGAAGGCGGTCTTCACGCGGCCATGAAAGTGGCGCGAGATTTCGATCGCGCGGGGAAAAGACAGCTGGTCCGAGAAGATGAAGGTCTTCGAGCGCGGATCCACGCGATTCCTTTGATAGTGCGCGATCAGGCGTTCGCCCCACTCGAACGGATCCCCGGAATCATGGCGCGCGCCGTCGAACAGTTTGCAGAAGTACATGTCGAAATCGCGCAGGAACGCATCCAGTCCGTACGTATCCGATAGCGCGATCCCCAGATCGCCGCGGTATTCCTTGGCCCAGGTGTCGAACGCGAATATCTGCGAGTCGCGCAGTCGCGGTCCGAGCGCCTGGCAGGCCTGCATGTACTCGTGCCCGAAAGTGCCGAGCGGGGTCATCTCGTTGCGCATCGAGAACCAGACGTTCGAGGTTCCTGCAAAATGCTCCGGGACCTCGCGCTTGAGCGTCTGCAGGACTTCTTCGTGCCACTGCGCCGAAAAGCGCCTGCGCGTGCCGAAGTCCGAGATCTTGAAGTCGAGAGCGGGATCGACCGTGCGCACGAGGTCGATCTTTGCTTGCAGGCGGCGTCGCCCCTCGCCCAGATCGGAACCCGGCTGCGTGCGGCGGGAGTAGGTCTCGGAGATGATCGCCAGGACCGGGATCTCGAAAAGGATCACGTGCAGCCAGGGACCGCGGATCGTGATGTCCAGCTCGCCCGCAGGGTCGCTCAGAGGCTCGATGGTGATGAATCGTCGGTTGAACTGGAAAAGCCCCAGGAAATCGACGAAATCGGATTTAAGGAACCGCATGCCGCGGAGGTAAGCGAGCTCGTCCTCGCGAAACCTGAGAGTGCAGAGCTCATCGACCTCGCCGCGGATCTCCTCGACAAAGCGCGCCAGATCGACTCCCTCGGTACGGCACTTGAATTTGTATTCGACCTGCGCGCCGGGAAAATGATGCAGCACGACCTGCATCATGGTGAATTTGTAGAGGTCGGTGTCGAGCAGCGACTGGATGATCACTTAGCCTGCTCCAGGTTGCGGGGACGGAATTGTAACTCGCCGAATTTTCCGGCCGGGCTTGCATCCCGACTCGTACTGTATATAATCTCAGTGCTGAACGGAGAAACAGTACCGCTGCCCATGGAAGAACTCACCGACCGTCAGGCAGAGATTCTGCAGCTGATTCGCGATCTGACCGAGGCCTCCGGCTTCCCGCCGACGCGCGCCGAGATCGCCCGTACCATGGGATTTCGCTCGGCGAATGCGGCCGAGCAGCACCTGCGTGCGCTCGCCCGCAAGGGCGTGATCGACATTTCCTCGGGCGCTTCCCGGGGAATCCGTGTACGCGACAAGCTCGGCCCGCGCCACGGCCGGCTGATGGAGCTGCCTGTCGTCGGCCGCGTCGCCGCGGGGAGCCCGATGCTGGCCGAAGCGCACCTCCAGGGTCGCTTCCAGATCGACCCGAATCTGTTTACTCCGCGCGCAGACTACCTGCTCCGGGTGCGGGGGATGTCGATGCGCGATGCCGGCATCCTGGAGGGGGACCTGCTCGCGGTGCACCGCGGCCACGAGGCGCGCAGCGGCCAGATCGTGGTCGCTCGGCTGGCCGACGAGGTGACGGTCAAGCGCCTGCGGCGGCGGGGCCACACGGTGCAGCTCCTGCCCGAGAACCCTGAATTCGAGCCCATCGAACTCGACCTGCGCCGCGACGCCCTGACCATCGAGGGTATCGCGGTGGGGGTCATTCGAAACGGTAAAAGTCTGTAGTGCTTTGATTTTCCTCGGCGGTCC
>CAZLUX010000025.1:9116-19093 GCA_964562815.1 uncultured Enterobacteriaceae bacterium | reverse complement strand
TGTTTGCCCAGTTGGCCATGCTGGTCCCCGTGTTCTACGTGGCGAATGTCGCCATAGCCTACCGACTCGACAAGGTCTTTTCCGGGGGCTTCAAAGCCAGGGAAGACTACACGCGCATCGCCCGAGAGCAGGACGCGATGAACGCCCAGATCGAGGAGCAGCTTCAGGAACTGCTGAACGCCCGCCGCGAGGTCGAGGCGTCGGGACGCAAACTTACGCTGTTTGCCGAACGTGCGCCGATCGCCGTTCTCGAGTTCGACCCCAACGCCACCGTGCTCGAAATGAATCCGGCCGCCGAAAACCTGTTCGGCTACGCGATTGGCGAGCTTATCGGCCGGAACGGGCTGCAGATGCTCTTTCCCGTCGACGAATTCGGCGTGAATGATTCATGGTGGCGCGACTTCGTTTCTGGAGTGAGACCGGCCACGCTCGACAGGTTGCGCTGCGTTCGGCGCGACGGCCTGGAAATCATGTGCGAGTTCACTTTCACACCCCTGGTAAACGACGAGGGTGACGTGATCTCCATCATCGCCCAGGGGCGGGATATCACCCAGGAGCTCGAAGCGGAGCGCCTGAAGAAGGAATTCACCTCCACGCTCAGCCACGAGCTGCGCACGCCCCTGACTTCGATCATTGGCTCGCTGCAGCTGATAAATTCCGGCGTCCTCGGTGATTTGGAAAAGGATGTGGCGGAGTTGACCACGATCGCGGAACGCAACGGACAGCGGCTGCTCGATCTGATCAACGACTTGCTGGATATCGAGAAGATCGAATCGGGGAAGTTCGAGCTTTCGCCAGAGATTGTCTCTCTCGACTCGTTGCTGGGCGATACGTTGATGCTCAACAAGAGCTTTGCGGACCGCTACAACGTGCGGCTCGCGATGGACGATCGGTTGCCGCAGGTCAAAGTCGAGGCAGATCCGAAGCGGCTCGTGCAAGTGGTGACAAATCTGTTGTCAAACGCGGCCAAGTTCTCCCCCGAGGGCGGCGCGGTAGACGTCACGCTGGAGCTCCTGGGCGATCGGGTGCGCGTCAGCATACACGACAGAGGTCCCGGTATTCCGCAAGAATTTCGAAGCCGGATCTTCAGCCGCTTCGCGCAGGCCGATTCCACGGCCACGCGGCAGAAAGGCGGCACGGGACTGGGGCTGGCGATCTGCAAGCGGTTGATTGAGATGATGCACGGCAGTATCGGCTTTGAGAATCGCCCCGGCGGGGGCACGACCTTCTATTTCGAGTTGCCTGTGCTCGAAGCGAAAGCGGCCTCCGCGATGCCGCAACAAGGAGCCGTCCAATGACGACCAAACCTCTCGAGCGCGTCTGCTACGTCGAGGATGACGAGGACATACAACGGATCGTCCGCATGTCGCTCGAGCGCGTCGGCAAAATGACGGTCGAAATCGTGGGAGACCCGATGGTTGCGGTGGACGCGATCATCCGCTTCAAACCGGATCTGGTCATGCTCGACTGGATGATGCCCGGAATGGACGGCCCGACGCTGTTTCGGAAGCTCAAGGAGGAGCCGCAGACAAAGGACCTGCCCGTGATCTTTATCACCGCAAAGGCAACCTCGGCCGAGTTGGCGGAACTCCGCTCGCTCGGCGCACTTGGAGCGATCTCAAAGCCGTTTGCTCCGAAGGACCTGCCCGATCAGCTGCGCGCTCTCTGGAACACCCTGCCGTAGCGTTTCAGGGCACTGCGCTCTACAAAAAGAGATCGTTACGACTGATGTTCGCTTTCCCGTATTCGAGCGTGCGCCGGATCCGATAAGGTTCCTCAGGATTGACCTTCGGAGACTTCGACAGGTCGAGCAATTTCTGGGGCCTGAGAGGATGCCCCGCAGCGTCGCGCACGACCATGATCCTCGGCTGAAGCCGCTTCTCCAGATTCTGCGCGATCACCACGCCCACCTCCCCGGAATTCAATTCCACTACCGCACCCACAGGGAAGATGCCGATGCAGCGGATGAACTGCTCGACCAGCAGCGGATGGAAGGCCGTGCCGCGCCATTTGTGCAGCATGTTGAGGGCATTGGACGGCGCCACCGGCGCAGCATAGGGCCGCTTTGAAGTGAGCCCGACGAAGGTGTCGACGATACCGGCAATCGCCCCAATCGCGCTCAGCTCGTCGCCACGAATGCCCTTGGGGTATCCGGATCCATCGAAGCGCTCATGGTGCGTCGCCACGGCTTGCACAACCGCCGACGAGATTCCCGAAGCGGCCTCAAGAGTCTGGATCGAGTGCTCGACGTGCGAACGGACCAGAACGAATTCTTCCGGTGTAAGCCGTTCTCGTTTATTTAGTACCTCGTTCGGGATCTTCAGCTTTCCAACATCGAGCATAAGACCCACCAGACCCGCCATCTCCAAATCCTCTTCCGACATCTCCAGAAAGCGGGCAAACGCGATCATATATACCGAAACTTGCAGCGCTTTGTCGATAAGGTCCTCTCTATCCCTTAGCGTCGCGAGGAGTACCAGCGCATCGGGATTACGCTTGATACTTTCCGACATGCTCCTAGCAGCTGTCGTAGCCTGGGCCACATCGAGCGTGGCCCCCTCACGAATCGCCTCGATCGCCGAATAAACCACCTCCTCTGACGCTTCATAGGCCCCTTTCGCAGTCGTGAACTCATTTTCGACGGAGACACTCGCCACATATTTGACGCGCCCAGTTCCGGGTAGCTTGGTGGCAGATGCCGACGGCGAGGTGCCAGCCGCGTGAACCACGGCTACAGGCTCTGCCACTCGCTCCGTATCGACGAAGACGAACTTGCAGAATTTCCGCAGTACCTCCATCTGCTCGGGGGTCTTGAGGAGAAAACCCTGAAACATGAAAGGCGTGTCTGTCCAGGGACGATCGAGTTGGCTGACGTACATGCCAAACTGGAGCTCGTCGATGGACACTTTCTTCATCATGCGTTCGTGTTCTCCACAGATCCGGTCTGCTGATACTTCCGCGCCAGAAAGCCGATCACCTCATCCGCATTGCGGAATCTGGCATCACGATCCTTTTCCAGCAGCTTGTCCAGCAAGCGCTGGAACTTCGACAGGCTCTCCTCCAGCGCAGGGGGCGGCTTGTTAAGGTGCTGCAGAGCCACTTCTACCGCCGTTTCCCCGTCGAAAAGGTGATTGCCGGAGAGCATCTGGAAAAGCAGCACGCCCGAACTGTAGATATCGGTGCGCAGATCCAGCGCCAACCCGCGCACCTGTTCCGGACTCATATATCGGGGCGTGCCGACAATCTCGCCGTGTCCTGTGCGGTCGACCGCGTCGATGTGCTTCGCGATGCCGAAGTCCACGATTGCGAGGCTGCCGTCGGCGCGGAACATAAGATTTTGCGGCTTGAGGTCCCGATGCAGTATGCCGCACTCATGGATGTCGCCCAAGGCGAACATCAATTCCCGGAAGATTCTTAGCGCTTCGTTCGGCGGGCACGCCCTCCCCCCGAGGCGCTTGTTCAGATCGCCCCCGTCGAAGAACTCCATGACCAGGTAGGCGTGCCCCTCCGAGACGCCATGTCCATAAATGCGGGCGACGTGCGGACTCTTGATCCGCTCGACCAGCGCATATTCCTCCATGAAGCGGGCAAGCGCATTCTTGTCGGCCGTCGCTTCGTTTCTCAGAATCTTCACGACAAGTGGCTCGTCGTCCCGGTCCCTGGATGCGAGGTAGACGCGGGACATGCCCCCCTCGCCGATGAGCCGGAGAATGCGGAAGCCCGAGATGCGAACCCGCTCCCCGAGCATGTGCCCTTCCATGCGGGCCGCAAGCTCCGGCGATAGCGTTCTTTCGGAGGCGTCGTGGGTAAGATCACGGATCGAGGTGATCAGCCGTTCGCGGGTCAGCTCCTGCTTGCGCTGGTAGTCGCTGGCGCCGGCCTTCATCGCCCGGACTGCGATGATCTCGTTGCCCGCGCCGGTCAGAAAAAGGATCGGCGGGCAGTCACTGCGTTTCTTGAACGCCTGCAGCCACTCGAGCCCGTCTCCGCGGCCGAGCATGTAATCCAGAATGATCAGGTCATAATCGCCGAACGGGAATCTTTCGTCCGGCATCTCGCGGACGAGAGGATCGAACTCTTCCACCTCGGCCTTCGGCCACTCCTGCCTGATATAGTGGGCGAGAAGGTTCCTCAGATCCTCATCGTCGTCGATGACGAGAACCCGCATCACGCCTTCGCCCCGCATCGCATTCCGACCGCCTTGCGTCGTATGGCAAGGAGATTACTCATAGACCACTTTTACGCGCGCCAGATAATCCGCGTAGTCGACGATCATCGCGTCCAATGCGGCGCGGTCCTGGCTGCGCGCGCCATCCTCGATGCTCTTGCCCAGCTCCGAGACCTTGCTGAAGCCGTATGAATTTCCTACCCCCTTCATGCGGTGCCCGAGTTGACGCAACTGCTCGAAATCGAGGGCATCCAGCGCGGCGCGAAGTGCTTCGATCTCTTTCCTGCGATTGTTCATGAATACCGGAACGAGATCTTCGAGATTCTTCTCGACAACCACGGTGTAGGCGCTGTCAGTCATTGTCGGCCCTGGGTGTGTGTGCTCGACGCACATTGGATAAGGACGGAAGTACGGTTGTTGGGCATTTTTTGGCCGATTATAGGCGTTTCGAAGAAGGCGCAGGCAGGGGACTGTCAATTCGTGTCAATGACTTAGCGTCGTTCTGGAGAGGGTCGGTCCGGCCCGAGGGAGTCAACGACTTGGCGGGCCCGGACGAGGTGCGGGTGCAGCGACAAGGCGGCCGAAAACGCGAAACGAGCCGACTCGCGTTCCCCCTCCCCCAGGAGAATTTCCGCGAAGCTGCACAGCGCCCCGAAATGGCGCGGCTCGAGCTCGAGCGTGCGGCGAAGATCCTGCACGCAGCGGGCGTCGCGACCGAGCATATAGTACAGGGTCGCGCGCTTGTGCCAGGCCTCGGCGAAATCCGGGAGCTGGCGCAGGAGCAGCGAGAGCCGTGTCTCTGCGATGTCGTAGCGGCGGGCGGCAATGTCGCCCGCTGCCAGGTCGAGCGCCCGTGCGGCCAGGCGATGAGGGTGATACATCCACAGGTGCCAGATATGGTCTTCCGTGTCGATAGCCTCTTCGGTGCGCCGGCATGCCCCAAGGCGGCGGAACAAGGTATCCAGCGCAGCCAGTCCGCGCGCAGGGCGGCGGCCGCGCCGGGCGGCGATGAGGCAGAGGGTCTCTGCGTAGGCGGGCATCCGTTGCGGTTGATGGTAGCACTGTCAGCGAAAATCGCGCGAGTGCACCGAAAGACGACCGAGTAATACGTCATAGTCGAACAGCCGCCGCGCCACGAGATGCACAACCTCGCCGTTGCGTTCGATCACCCCTTGTACGCCGAGCAGGCGCACACCGAGAAGCTCCCTGCGCTGGCGTGCGACGAGGTCGCGCCAGATGATGACGTTCGCGCATCCCGTCTCGTCCTCCAGGGTGACAAAGATGACACCGCTTGCCGTATCGGGCCGCTGCCGGCAGGTCACCAGCCCGGCGGCACGCGCAATACGCCCGTTGGGCAGCGCGCGCAGCTGCCCGGCGGTCAGCATCCCGAGGCGGCCGAGGCGGCTGCGCAGCAGCGCGAGCGGATGCCTTCCGAGCGTCAGCCCGAGACTCGCGTAATCGGCGACGATGTCTTCGCCCTCTCCAGGCGCAGCCAGCTCTACGGCGGACTCCCGCAGCGGCGCGGCGCGCAGCATTCCATGTGCAGGCTCCATCCCGGCCGCATGCCAATGGGCCTGCCGGCGATGCCCGGCGAGCGAAGCCAGCGCCCCCGCCGCGGCCAGGTGCCCGAGGTCGCGCCGGTCGAGTGCGGCCCGGCGCGCGAGCGCCTCCATCGACCCGAACGGGCGCGATGCCACGATCCTTTGCGCAGCGGTTTCGGACAACCCCTTCACCATTCTCAGGCCGAGGCGTAACGCCCCTCCTTCCAGCGTGCAATCCCAGTCGCTTGCGGTCACGTCCACCGGCCTCACCTCGACGCCATGTCTCTGCGCATCTCGTACCAGTTGAGCGGGGGCGTAAAAGCCCATGGGCTGGCTGTTGAGCAGCGCAGCGCAGAATTCGGCCGGCCTGTGACACTTGAGCCAGGCCGAGACGTAGACCAGCAACGCGAAGCTCGCCGAGTGCGATTCCGGGAAACCGTATTCGCCGAAACCGAGAATCTGCCGGTAAATGGCCTCGGCAAACTCGCGCGTGTAGCCGCGGTCGAGCATGCCCCGCACCAGGCGCGTCTCGAAATGCTCGAGTCCGCCTTTCCTGCGCCAGGCCGCCATCGAACGACGCAGCTGATCCGCTTCCCCGGGAGAAAATCCGGCTGCCACTATCGCCAACTGCATGACCTGTTCCTGGAAAATCGGCACTCCGAGCGTGCGCTCGAGCACGGCCTTCACCGCCTCGCTCGGATAGGTCACCGGCTCCAGGCCCTGGCGGCGCCGCAGATAGGGGTGCACCATGCCGCCCTGAATCGGCCCGGGGCGCACGATCGCGACCTCGATCACCAGGTCGTAGAAATTCTGCGGCTTCAGGCGCGGCAGCATGCTCATCTGCGCGCGCGATTCGATCTGAAAGACGCCCACGGTATCGGCGCGCTGAATCATGGCGTATACGGCAGGATCCTCCGCCGGCACGTCCTGCATCGTCATGCCGGAAAGCTCCAGCGCCCGGCGGATCGCCGACAGCATGCCGAGCGCCAGCACGTCTACCTTGAGCAGGCCCAATGCCTCGAGGTCATCCTTGTCCCATTGAATCACCGTACGCTCCGGCATCGCCGCATTTTCGGCGGGTACCAGCTCGGCCAGCGGCCCGCGCGAAATGACGAAGCCTCCGACGTGCTGCGACAGGTGACGGGGAAAGCCGACCAGCGCGTCTGCCAGCTCCAGAAAGCGGCCTATCGCGGCGCTCTCCGGGTCGAGGCCGGCCTCGCGCATGCGTTCTGCGAGCCTGCTGCGGTCATCCCACCAGCTGAGGCTTCGCGACAACCGCTCCACCTGCTCGGGCGCGAATCCGAGCGCCTTGCCGACGTCGCGCACCGCGCTGCGCGGCCGGTAGCAGATGACGGTCGCAGCGAGAGCCGCCCGCTCGCGGCCGTACTTGGCGTATACGTACTGGATGACTTCTTCGCGCCTCTGGTGCTCGAAGTCGACGTCGATGTCGGGCGGCTCGTCGCGCTCCTTGGAGATAAAACGCTCGAACAGCATGCTCATCCTGCCCGGATCCACCTCGGTGATGCCGAGCGCATAGCACACTGCCGAGTTGGCCGCCGAGCCGCGTCCCTGGCACAGGATGCCGCGGCTGCGCGCGAATTTCACAAGGTCGTAAACCGTGAGAAAAAACGCCTCGTAGCGCAGCTCCGCGATCAGGCTCAACTCGTGCTCGATGAGTTCCGACACCCTCTGCGGAATGCCGGCGGGAAAACGCCGGCACAGTCCCTGCTCGGTGAGCCGCCGCAGCCAGCTCGCAGGCGTCTCGCCCGCAGGAGTCAGCTCTTCCGGATATTCGTAACGCAGCTCGTCGAGGGAAAAGCGGCAGCGTCCCGCGATTACCAGTGTCTCGGCCAGCAGCGCGTCCGGATAGATCTGCGCGAGGCGCATGCGCGGCCGCAAATGCCGCTCGGCGTTCGAATGCAGCGCATGCCCGCACTCCGCCACCGGCTTGCCGATCCGAATCGCCGTCAGCAGATCCTGCAGGCGGCGGCGCGAGCGCAGATGCATATGCACGCCTCCCGCGGCAACGAGCGCGAGCCCGGAGACCGCGGCGAGCCCCCGCAGCGTCGCGAGCCGCTCCCGGTCGCGGCCCTCGCTGTGCAGCTCGGCCGCGATCCAGGCGCTATCCGGAAAGCGTGCTGCGATCCAGCGCGCCGCTTCGTCATCGACCTCGGGGCCGGGAATCAGCAGCACGAGCGCGCCGCTCCCCGCGAGCGCATCGAGGTCTCCGCGCGCAAGTGCATAGCTGCCCTTCCTCGCCCGCCGGCGGCCGGTCGTGATGACGGAGGCAATGGCGCCGTAAGAACGGCGGTCGGTCGCGATCAGGACGAGCCTGACGCCCCCTTCGAGCTCGACTTCGCTGCCCACGATGAGTTTCAGGCCGCAACGCTTTGCCGCGACATGCGCGCGAACGACTCCGGCAAAGGAGCACTCGTCGGTGAGCGCAAGCGCGCTGTAGCCGAGTGCCGCCGCGCGCTCGACGAGCTCCTCGGGATGCGAAGCGCCACGCAAAAACGTGAAATTCGACAGGCAGTGCAGCTCCGCGTACGCGGGCAGATCGGGATGCATCGGCCTAGGCGAACACGCCGTGCAGGTACCAGGCACCGGCCGTGCCGCGCTCGCGGTATACCCATAAAAGCGCGGCGCTCGGCGCGCGCGCGATGAAGTAATCGCGCGCGATCTCCCCACCGTCCCACCATCCCGATTCGATGCGCTCGGGACCGGCCAGCAGCTCGAGCGGGCCGCCGTCGTGCGGGACGCCCTTTTTTTCCTTCAGCCTGCGCGGCGGCTCGAGCAGCCAGAGCGGCCGCGCCCCCGTACTGCCCCCGCCGGGCGGCGGCCGCTCCCCGGGCGCAAGCGGCCGCCAGGCACGTTCCGGACGGTGCTCGGGATGCAGGCCGAGGCCGTGCACCGCTGCGCCTCCGAGACGCGCCCGCAAGCGCTCGATGAGTCGCGCCCAGCCCTCCTCGCCCCCGTTCTGCGCCCCGCCGAACAGGTCGACCGTGCGGCCGTGCAATGGGACGAAATCCTTCGCTTCGATTCGGATCGCCTCGACTGGTTCGGTGAGCGCGTGCACGGCAAGGCGTTCACGCAGGAGCTGCACGAAGCGCTCGGTCTCGCGCCCCGGCGAGGCAAGCCCGACCTCCAGGGCGCTCGGGCGCGCCTCGCGGTGAAGCAGCACCAGCAGGAAGCGCCGTACGCCCGCCTGGCGTGCGGCGAGCAGCCCTTCCAGCTGCACGAGCAATCGCCGCGCGGCAAAAAGCACTCCTGCCGCGTGCGTGACCTCCCCGGGGAGCTCGAGCTGCGCGTCGAAACGCGCCGGCGGCATGAAGAAATCGCGAGGCTCGGGAGCATTCCCCAGCGCCTGCTCCAGTCCGTCGAGCAAGGCTTGGCCGAAACGCCGGGCAACCCCCTCGCGCGGCAGGCCGCGCAACTCGCCTATCGTGGTGACGCCGATATCGCGCAGCAAGCCGAGTGCATCCGGTCCGTCGCAGGCCACCGCAACCGGCAGCGCCGCGAGCGCCGCTTCGAGCGCAGCGCGGTCCGGCACCAGGACTTCCCGCCCCGCGCCTGCGAGCCACCATGCGGCCCGCGCCGTCGGCGCTGCGGCAGAGATCGCGCTGAAACCCATCTGATCGACCCCGTCCCGGATCCGTTCCAGCAGAGCCGCTGCGCCCCGGAACAGGCGCAGGCTGCCTTCTGTCTCGGCCAGGACGCCCTGTGGCGGCTGAAGCGAAACACGCGGCGTGAATTGACACATCCACGCCGCGATCCCCTCCAGCGCTGCGCGTTCGGCCGCCTGGTTGTACGGCCAAACGCACAATTGCGGCGCGAACGCCCACGCCGCAGCCAGCCCCATTCCCGGCCGCACCCCGAATGTTTCCGCCTGCAGATCGCAGGCGATCACGCGACCGCCGTCGGCAACCGCCCGTGGCATGCGCTCCGATTCAGGCGGGACACGGCCGCGCGACAGGGCCTCGAGCGCAAGGCGTGGAAAACGAAGTGCCACCCACAGCATGAACAGGTCTCTCGATCTTGATGCCGAGAGGCTTCGCGAGGAGAGCCCCACGGCGCTTGAGGATGTGAACCGCGAGCCCTTCCTGGGCGGGCTCGAAAGCGATGCGTAAACAGGCAGGCGATGCCTCATGCGCCGCCTGCGCAGGGCGAAACAGCGCGACAAATACGCCCCGGCCGGTTTCTGCCGCCACCGCGAGCCGCCGCAACTCGGCGTACCGGATGTCATGGAACCATGCCAGCAACGCATGGCA
>CAZLUX010000025.1:0-9016 GCA_964562815.1 uncultured Enterobacteriaceae bacterium | reverse complement strand
CGGAACGCTGCGAAAGGATATCGGCGAGCGAGGTTTTCATGGCCACCCTGATACTGTATTTATATACAGTATCAGGGTGGCTGGCAAGCGCGACCTACTTCACCCGGCGCCTGACCGATTTGAGGATCCGCTCGTCGCCGAAGCCGAGTTGCGCCAGAACCGGCGCGCGCTCGAAGACCTCGCTGTAGCGGCGGATCTGCCCTCCTTCGAGGGTGCAGAAACTGATGCCCGCGAAGCCGACCCGCCGCCCCTCGCTGCCCGCGATTTTCGACACATAGGCGAAGTGGTACCGCGCGTAGCCGACGCGTCCATCGCTGCATGCGTCCGACACCTGCCACTCGAAGTCCCTGGCATCACGGTGGAACAGCCCCGTGACCATGCCCGCGATCGCCTCTCGCCCGGAGAATTCGCCGTAAAAGCCATCGTGATAGACACCATCAGGCGTGAAACACTCCGCCGCGGCCCGGGCGTCACCCGCGCAAATGGCGGAAGTCATGCGCCGGAGGAGCTCCGCGAAACTTTCGCTTGCGTCACTCATTTTTGAGCAGCGACTTCGCCAGGGCAAAGAACTTGGCGATGCGCGGACCGAGCGCCCCTTCCAGTTCAGAACGTTTTTCCTCCACGAATGCACGCAACGCATCCATCGATTTGCATCCTTCGAGCTGCAGGGCGATCGCATCCCCCGCCGGCCCCATGGCGTCCGTCAGGGCATGCGACAACTGCAGGCGCACCTCCTTGAAGTCCACGCTTGCCGCCGCCTGCACCTCGCGCACGAAGCCCTCGGCGATGAGCCGCTCCAGCATCGGCCGCACGTTGCCGACCCGCTCGAACTGCTTGACCAGATCGGCGCTTGTCGTCTTGCCGTTGACGACGATAAGCAGCGTGCGCAGCCGCGGCTCCAGCCCCTGCGCGTGCGTCTTGATCTCCGCGACGCCTTTTTCCGTCTTCTGCAGCACTGCCTGGAGGTTCATGGTTCCCTTGGAACATGCCCTGTACCCGCTAGCGTACTCCGGTGCGCCCGGCGAGCCGGATCGCGGGCGGAGGCGCGACGACAAGGTGCACGCCGCATAGGAAAATATGCACCCGTCTTCTTCGGACTATCTCTTTTAAAAACAATAACTTCAAAGTTCGTCCTCGCCTTGAGTGCACAGGAAAAATGTACTTCGCGGGCGTCTTCAGGGCCTAGACGCAGGGCATCCGCACGCTCCTTTCGCCGCCACAACTCTTTGAACAGAAAGGAAAATAAGACAAGCGGGGAGCACCGTAGCGGCGCTTGGCACGCTTGATGCATCGCTAAGGGCGGAAGCAGCAGATGGACGAACCTAGCTGGAGAATGTCATGAGCACCACTACTCTCACTGCGAATGTCAGGGGTTATCGGTTTGCCGGTCTCGACCGGGCGGTCGAGTACGTAGGTCACGTCAACGAAGCGGCCGGGAGCGCGGTCATGCTCGTGGCGGCGCCCTTCATCGGATTGGCCTTCATCGTCGTGCTGCCGTTCGCCGGGCTCGCTTACATCGCCTGGCTGGCGGTGAAAGCGCTGAGGGCGAGCCACTTGGCGTTCTGGCGCCGTGCGCGCAACGTGGTCCTCTTCTTCGCGGCGCCTTTCATCGGACTGGTCTACGCGGTGGCGCTGCCTTTCGTCGGCGTCGGTGCCCTGGTGTGGCTCGGGGTGAACGCGACACGTAAGCCTTCCGCGGCAGACTGATACACGACACAAACAGGACAGGAGCGTCACGTGAACCACATGCCGAACATCCTCATCGTCGACGACGAGGAAGTCGTGCGGCGCAGCTTCAGCCGGGTCCTCGACGGCGCACAGTGCCGGACCGAGTCGGCGGTCGACGGAGAAGAGGCCCTGCGGGCGCTTGCGCGCGAGCGCTTCGACGTCGTCCTGCTGGACCAGCGCATGCCCGGAACCGACGGCATGACAGTGCTGAAGGCGATCAAGGCTCGCTGGCCCGAGAGCGAAGTGGTGATGATCACCGGCTACCCCAACGTCGAGACCGCGAAGGAAGCGGTTCGCTGCGGAGCCTTCGACTATCTGGCGAAGCCGGTCGCTCCGGACACGGTGATCCATGCGGCGCGGAGCGCAGTTCTGCGCAAGCGCTGGGCGCTGCGTCCCGTCGCCAACGATGAGGCACACGCATCCGCAACGCAGGCCCGCAACATTGCCTGCTGACAACAGATTACGATGAAGGAGAGCATCATGAAAGCGGCCGCACTCAAGAGAGTACTTGTCGTCGACGACGATCCCATCGTCGGTAAGAGCATCGACCGGACCCTCGCACCCAGGGGCTACGCGGTGATCACCGCGAGCGATGGGCCCGAGGCACTCGACCGGCTCGCACGGGAGGATTACGACGTCGTCTATACGGACATCAAGATGCCGGGCATGGACGGACTGGAAGTCGCCGCCCGCATCAAGGCGTCGCGCCCGTGGCTGCCGGTAGTCATCGTCACGGGATACGGGACCGACGCGAACGAAGCCAAAGCCAAGGACATCGGCGTGGCCGGATTCCTGCGCAAGCCGCTTTCTCCGGAAATGATCGAGACGAGCATGGCCGACGCCCTGCTCGCTCCCGAGTCTCCCGCCCTGCCGACCGAGGAAGCGCACGAGACCGCGCCGGCAGCGCCCAAGGCGCCGAGCGTGTTCCGCGGCTTCGCTCTCATGCTGGCCGCGCCGTTCATCGGCCTTGCGTTCGTCGTCGCCGTCCCGTTCGTCGGCGTCGCCATGCTCGCATGGATGGGTCTGAGCGCGGCTTCCGCCAAGTACGCGTGGGTCGGGCGCTTCGGCCGCTTCGCCGGCAACGTGACGCTCTTCTTCGCCGCGCCGTTCATCGGTCTCGCGTACGCGGTCGCGTTCCCGTTCGTCGGCCTTGGAATGCTCGGCTGGCAGGGATACCGGGCACTGAGGGACAAGGGAAAACGCGGCTGATCCGGCATCCAGGCGTTGCACCCGGACGCGGCGTGCCGCGTCCGGTTTGCGCCTGATCAAGTCAGGCGCGAGCAAGCCATGCGAAGCTTGCTCCGAGAAATGGAAACTCCCGACATGCCAGCCGTCACTCGCCGTATCCTCGCCGTCGCCGCGGTTGCGACGGCGGCTGTTCTTTCGACTGTGCTCTTTCAGGCGGCCCGCGGGGCAGACGCGGAAAGATCCGCGCCGGCGCTTTCGGCCGAAGACCAGACTTGCCTTGGCTGCCACGGGCAGGAGGGAATGAGCAAGACCTTCGGCAAGGGTGAGCCCCTTTCGCTGCACGTCGACGGCCAGGCGTTCGCCGCCTCGGTTCACGGCCCTATGGGTTGCGTGGCGTGCCACTCGGACGTCGATCTCAGCAAGCACCCCGGGAGCGAAAAATCCTATGCCAGCGCGCGTGCCTTCTCGATCGCGAAAGCGGGAGTCTGCAGCCAGTGCCACGAGGACAAGGCGAAGCTCTTCGCGGGCAGCATCCATGCGAGTGTGCTACGCGAGGGAAATCTTGCGGCTCCAGTCTGCACCGACTGCCACGGTGCCCACGCGGTTGTAAAGGGAGCCGCGGAGAAGGACATCCCCTGCCGCAAATGCCACCAAGCGATATACAACGCGTACCTCGAGAGCCCGCACGGCAAAGCCCTGGGCAAGCCGGGGGCGATGAAGGCGCCGGTTTGCGCCGACTGCCATCGCGCCCACGATGTGAGCCCGGCGTCCACGAGCACGGGGCTGCGCCACGTATGCCTGAACTGCCATAAAGATGCCGTCCAGGCGCATCAGAAATGGCTGCCGAACACCAAGTTGCACCTGCAGGTCGTTTCCTGCCCCGCATGCCACGCACCGACTTCGCGGAAGCGGGTCGACCTGCGGCTCTATGACCTGACCACCAAGCGCGATGTGACTGCGAACGAAGAGCAGGTGCGACTCCACGAATCGACCGGTCTTAACGCCGGGACTCCGCTCGATTCCAAGACGCTGTCGGATCTGATCCGCGGCGTCGACCGCGACCGCGCCCCCGGCAAGATCACGCTTGTCGGCCGGCTCGAAGTCCGAAGCGGCGTGGAGGCGCACGAGCTCACCGACAAGTCAAAGGCAATCCGGGACTGCGTCGTCTGCCACCGCAAGGGGGCCGCTCCGTTCAAGGACGTCACGATTTCGATCATAGGTCCGGACGGGCGCCCGATTCGCTACGAGGCCAAACCGGACGTCCTGCACGGACCGGGTTCGGTCGGGTCGATCTCGGGCTTCTATGCGATCGGCGGCACCAGGATAGGCCTGCTCGACGTATTGCTTGCGCTCGCGTTGCTGGCCGGGATCTCGGCGCCGATCGCGCATCTGGTCCTGAGACGGTTGCTGCGCAAGAACCGGGCCGCGCAGCAGAGCCCGCGCGCAGAGGGCAAGTGATCCGAGATTGAGGAAGAGGCACCATGCAGAAACTCTACGTTCATCCGCTCCCGGTTCGCATTTGGCACTGGATCAATGCGCTCGGTTTTGTCCTGCTGATCCTGAGCGGAATGCAGATTCGCTACGCGGATGCCATCCACCTGATGTCGTTCGCCACGGCGGTGCAAACTCACAACGTGCTGGGCGGCGTGCTCATACTCAATTACTTCGTGTGGCTGCTCTTCTACCTCTTCACCGACAAGATCCGTGTCTATCACCCCGAGCTCAATCCGGCGAAGCAATTCCGCGGCAGCCTGCGCCAGCTCTGGTATTACGGTTACGGGATCTTCAAAGGGCAGCCCAATCCTCACCATCTCAGCGTGTACCGCAAGTTCAACCCCCTGCAGAGCATGACATATCAGATTGTCATGATCCTGCTCGTGCCGATGCAGTTCTATAGCGGCGTACTGCTCTGGGACGTGAACCGTTTTGCCGCTTCGATTCAGATGCT
Source organism: uncultured Enterobacteriaceae bacterium (assembly GCA_964562815.1). Lineage (GTDB taxonomy): Bacteria > Pseudomonadota > Gammaproteobacteria > Burkholderiales > SG8-39 > DAHVFK01. Next base: position 4,152 of record CAZLUX010000025.1, on the reverse strand, counting down.
CGGCGGAGTGCGGGTTGTCGACACCGTGCACGTCGTCCTGTTCATTTTCTTCATCGGCTTCATCTTCATACATCCTTACCTCGCGAGCCTCGGACACACCAGCCTTGCACACTTCAAGGCAATGATTACCGGCTACGAGGAAGTGGATGACGACTCCGGCCGCGGCCAGCGCCGCTAAGTGAGTCCGGGAGCGACGTCCCTAGCCTGAATCCGATTCGTCGAGGTCTTCTTCACCCCCGCGCAGGCGAACGCTGTGCTTCTTCATCAGCGCCTGGAAATTGGCACGTTGCATGCCAGTCTCCTCGGCACTGCGCGTGACGTTCCATCCGTTGCGCTTCAACGCCTCGATGACGAATGCCTTCTCGATCCCTTCGACCGACTTTTCGCGCGCAGCCTTCTTGATGCGCTTGAGCTCGTCTCCGGTGCGCGGCACTTCGAGCTGATCTTCCCCTGATTGGCCAAGAATGCTCGCCAAGTGCGCCCGCCGAATCGCCTTGTCGGTCGCCAAGATTACGGCGCGGTGCATGACATTCTCGAGCTCGCGTACGTTTCCCGGCCAGTCGTAGTTGCTCAGCAGGTTCATCGCACCATCGGAGATCTCGTTTACCTTCTTGTCGAGCTCCTTGCCGGCGGCGTTCAGGAAATGGAAGGCAAGTGCCGGGATGTCGTCGCGCCGCTCCCGCAGCGACGGGATGCGAATGGGGAAGACATTCAAGCGATAGAACAGGTCTTCCCGGAATCTGCCCTCCTCGACCATCGTCTTGAGGTCCTTATTGGTGGCCGCGATCAGCCTGATATTGGCCGTCTGGGTGCGAGTATCGCCAACCGCCTTGAACTCTCTTTCTTGGATCACGCGCAGAAGCTTGGCCTGCACCGATAGAGGAATGTTGCCCACCTCGTCGAGAAACAGCGACCCCCCGTTCGCCACCTCGAACAGGCCGCGCTTGTTGGCGATGGCGCCGGTAAAGGAGCCCTTGACGTGACCGAATAGCTCGCTCTCGAGCAGGTTCTCGCTGAGCGAGGTGCAGTCTACGGGGACAAACGGCTTGTCCTTGCGCAGGCTGTTGTAGTGAATCGCACGCGCCACCAGCTCCTTGCCCGTGCCACTCTCGCCGGTGAGCAGCACCGTGCTGTTCGTCGGCGCGCACTTGGCGATCATGCGAAATACTTCCTGCATGCTCGCGCTCGCCCCGACCACGCTCTCGAAGCGGTACTTCGAACTCACTTCCGTCCTGAGATTGATGTTTTCCTGGAGCAGCCGCCGGCGCTCCAGCGCACGTTCGACGACAAGCCTGAGCTCGTCGGGGTCGAACGGCTTCGTAAGGTAATCGAATGCGCCAAGCTTCATGGATTTCACTGCGGTCTCGACCTGAGACAAGCCCGTAATCATGATGACCTCGAGATCCGGATGCGACTCCTTCACCCGTTGAAGAACCTCTATACCGTCCATCTTTGGCATCATGATGTCGAGAATCACGACATCGAAATCCTTCTCGTCGATCTCCTTCAGCGCGTCGATGCCGCTCTGCACCGAGTTGACCTCGAATTCGTCATCGGCGAGCACGCGACGGCAGCTGCGAATGACGATGTCCTCGTCGTCAACGCAAAGAATCCTTCCCTTCATATCGCGGCCCCGCCTTCCCGCTCCTCAACTTCCGCCGTCGTCTCCAGCGGCAAGTAGACACGGAAGGTCGTTCCTCTGCCGACCGTGCTTTCCACTTCGATCAGCCCCCCGTGAGCCTCGACGATCCCGTGGCTCACGGAAAGACCAAGCCCCGTCCCCTTGCCTACCTCCTTGGAGCTGAAGAACGGGTCGAATATCTTCTTCATGTCGGCTTCCGGAATCCCGCATCCACTGTCGATGATCGACACCTCCACCATTGGGACGGCCTTATCGTCTGGCCCGGAACGCTTCGGGCGCAAGACCTGGCGCGTCCGAACCGTAACGCTACCCTCGCCCTCGATCGCCTGCTGAGCGTTGACCACCATGTTCATAATAACCTGCTCGATCATGTTGGCGTCGATCCAAACCGGCGGCAGATTTCGCTCGAGAACGAGCTCGATGGTAATGTCGCGCAGGTGCGCGGGCTTTTCGACGATGCGGACTGTATCCTCGATGAGACGGTTAAGGTCCGTGAACTTCTTTTCCGGCGCCTTTTCGCGCGCGAAATCGAGCAGGCGCCTGATGATTGCAGCGCTTCGCTTCGTTTCCTTGATGATGAGGTCCAGGTCCTCCGCCTCGGGACTGTCGTCCGGCAGTTTCTTGCGCATCAAGCTCGAAAAGGTCAGGATACCCGTCAGCGGATTGTTCAGCTCGTGCGCCACGCCTGCCGCGAGCAGACCTACCGAGGCAAGCTTTTCCCCTCTAACCGTCTCCGCTTCCGCCTGACGTAGTGCGCGCGTGCGCTCCGCGACTTTTTCTTCCAGCTTGTGGTTCCATTCTCGCAGCTCGCGCCCAGATTCCTTCAGCGCCGCCGTCATCGAGTTGAACGAAGAAGCCAGTTGGCCGAGCTCATCGTCACCACGCACCGGAATCGCCTCATCGAGATTCCCCGCCGCCACGCGTTTCGCCCCTGACTCCAGATCGCGCAACGGCACGTAGATCAAACGGTGAACCAGCAGGCTCATGAGCGCGGACGCGAGGACTACCAATCCGATCAGCAGTGCGGCGATCACCGCGACGCTTCGGTGCGTGGCGCTGTCGATCTCGTCGATCGAGTAGACGATGTCGAGCACCCCCAGCACTGACTGGGCGCGCGAATGCACGTGACAAGCGGAGTTGTAGCACGAGGGTTCGTTACGGATGACCTCCATGCTCGCGAGCATCCGTCTACCGCCGGGCGCAACGAATATTCTGGCACGCTCGCTGCGCGGGACCTGCTGTGCCGGCTTGTCGGTCCGATGGCAATGAAAGCATCCTTCGGCCTTGCGGTCGACCTTCATCCCGAGCTCGGGCTCATAGGTCGAATCGATGATCACGCCATCCTTGCTGAAGATCCTGACCTTCTCGATATTGTTCTGGCGCGCCACGTCCTGAATGATGCGGTGAACGTACTCGGGCTGGTTCTGCAGCATGGCGAAGCGCGTGCTACGGATCAGCATTTCCGAGAGCTGCGTCACGTGGCGCGTGGCCTCGGTGAGTGCCTCGTTGCGCTGATGCCGAACAAGGAGCACCGAGAACAGCGCGAGCGCGGCGAGCAGCGCGAGGGCCGGATAGAAGGCCACCTTGAATCTAAGCGCTCTCGTATTCATTAGGGGACGCCGCCGAGAGGGGCACGTGACGTTTCGCCACGAGGCAATCTCAACAATCAGAGTCTATCGAACGGCGCTAAGGCTGGCGAGCGCGTAAGGGGCCTAGTCGGAGTTCGAGTTCACGGCCGTCAACAAAACAAAAAGGCCCGGTCCCCTCTCGGGGCCGGGCCTTTCTTCCTGCATATGGCCTGGCGGTAACCTACTTTCGCGTGCGAATGCACACTATCATCGGCGCAAACCTGTTTCACGGTCCTGTTCGGGATGGGAAGGCGTGGGTCCAGGCTGCTATCGCCGCCAGATTGACTCTGGGCTAACTGCCTTGGCGGATCTCGCCGCCTCGGCGCAAGCCTCGATTCGGAATAAAGTGAAGCTGGGCGCGAAATTGCGCGCTCCTCAACCGTTTGCTCACGGTTATAGGGTCAAGCCGCACGGGCAATTAGTACGGGTTAGCTCAGAGCCTCGCAGCCCTTGCACACCCCGCCTATCAACGTCCTGGTCTAGGACGACCCTTTAGGGAGGTCAAGCCTCCGGGAAGTCTCATCTTGAGGCGAGTTTCCCGCTTAGATGCTTTCAGCGGTTATCTCTTCCGCACATAGCTACCCGGCGATGCCACTGGCGTGACAACCGGTACACCAGGGGTGCGTCCACTCCGGTCCTCTCGTACTAGGAGCAGCCCCTCTCAAACTTCCAGCGCCCACGGCAGATAGGGACCAAACTGTCTCACGACGTTCTAAACCCAGCTCACGTACCACTTTAAATGGCGAACAGCCATACCCTTGGGACCGGCTACAGCCCCAGGATGTGATGAGCCGACATCGAGGTGCCAAACGACCCCGTCGATATGAACTCTTGGGGGTCATCAGCCTGTTATCCCCGGCGTACCTTTTATCCGTTGAGCGA
>CAZLUX010000024.1:0-23283 GCA_964562815.1 uncultured Enterobacteriaceae bacterium | reverse complement strand
CGAGATGCAGAACGCGTTCGTCGACGGGCAGCTGGACGCCGCCGACTGGACCGCGATGGTGCAGCGGATGGGAGAAGACGAAGCGCTGCGTTGCCGGGTGTGCGAGCTGCGCACCCTCAAGGACATGGTCAAGGGCGCCTACGCCGAGGCGCACCCGCGCCGGGCGGCGTCGCCCCCGAACCGCTTCGGCTGGGCACGGGTGGCCGGGCTCGCGCTGGTGTTCGCGCTGGCGGGGTGGCTCGCGCACGACGCCGCCGACCGGGGCCAGGCCACCACGGAGCGTCACGCAATCGCGTCCAACGGCCTCGTGGTGCACGTCGCCTCGTCGCGCGGCGAGGTGGTCGACACCGCGCTGCAGGAGGTCGAGGACTACCTGCGCGACGCGCGCGCCGCCGGGCGCAAGGTACATGTCGAGATCGTCGCCAACCAGACCGGCCTCGACATCCTGCGCGCCGACAAGTCGCCCTACGCCAAGCGGCTCGAGCAGCTGAGCGCGGCCTACCCGAACCTGACCTACATCGCCTGCCACCAGACCGCGGACCGGCTGCGCGAGAAGGGCGTCAAGGTCAGGCTGCTGCCCGGCGTGCACTACGCGCCGACGGCGCTCGACGAGATCGTCAAGCGCATGCAGCAGGGCTGGGTCTACATCCGCGCCTGAGGCGCGGGGCGCGGGTCAGGGGACGATGCGCTCGGCGCGGAAGCGCGAGAGCAGGCGCACGAACATCTCTTCGCTGTCGACCACGTCGTGGAAGCCGTGCAGGCGCGACTTGGTGACGCTCGACATCACGTCCCAGTCGCAGGCGAAGACGTAGTCGCCGAACGGCCAGGCCACCAGCTCGTCGAAGCGGAACGGCTGCAGCCGGTGCCTGGCGACCATCGCCTCCCACAGCGGCGCCTTGTCGGCCATGTGCGCCACGAGCGAGATCGTCTGCGGCTCGGCCCAGGGCATCTCGAACACCTCGGCGATCCGCGGCCACAGGTTGCACCAGCGGAACGTGTCGCCGTTGGTGATGTTGTAGGCCTGGTTGCCGCAGCGCGGCTCGGTCGCCGCCCACAGCGCGGCGTTGGCCATGTGCGCCGACTCGGTCACCTGGTACACGGAGCGCCAGGCGCCGGGCTTGCCGGGGAAGCGCAGCGGCAGGCCGAGCGCCTTCGAGATCGCGGCGTAGACGGCGATCACCGGCACGATGCTCATCGCCGTGCCCGGGGCGAAGCCGCACAGCGTCTGCGGCCGCAGCTCGGTCCAGCTCCAGCGCTTGCCGCGCTGGAAGGCGGTCAGCCAGTCGATCTGGTCGAAGTAGTAGTTGGGGCCGAGGTGGCGCGGGTCGTCCTCGCGCGCCGGGGTGCGGAACGGCCCCAGGTGCGAGCCGTAGTACTTGGTCCCGGTCACCAGCACGACGCGCTCGAGGCCCGGCGCGGCCGCCTCCAGCGCCGAGACCGAATTCACCAGCATGTCGCGGTTGGCGGCGATGTTCTTCGCGTAGTCGGCCGCGGCGCCGGCTGCGGGCTGGAAGGCGCAGTAGAAAACGTGCGTCGCGTCCTTGATGTCCTGCAGCTTGCGCGCCGTCTCGGCCTGGTCGAGCAGATCGACCGATACGTAGCGCACGCGCGCGCGGTCCTCGCCGCGGCGGCGCGAGAGGCCGACCACCCGCCAGTCAGGCAGCGCGGCGAGCCGCTCGACGACATAGCGCCCGATGACCCCGAGGGCGCCGACCACCACCGCGGTCTTCATGGCCGCGCGTAGGCCCAGCCTTCGAGCTCGCGCTTCATGACGTGCGCGAGTCCGGTCTTGACGAACTCGACCCCGCCCAGCATGTCTTTGCGGGTGAGCTTCATGCTCGCCATGGTGTTCTCGCAGGCGATCACGCGGATGCCCTCGTCGATGACCTGCGTCACGCGGTCGCGCCAGTCGGAGTCCATCTCGAGCATTCGGATCGCCGGCCCGTAGACGACGACCTCGATCTCCACCTTGTCGGGGCCGAGGTCGTGGCGCACGTTGCGCGCGTTGGCGAGCGCGAGGCCCCAGACCTTCGGGTTGAAGTCGCTGATCTGGATCAGCAGGCGCTGCGGCTTGTCCTGAGCCAGGGCCGGACCGGCGAGGGCGGCGCCGAGCAGCACGGCGGCGAGCAGGTATCGCATTTTGGGTCTCCTCGGCGTAAGGGCGAGACGCAATTATGCGTCGTCGCCCAGCGCCTTGCCGGTGACCCGGCGAACCAGCTCCTTCAGGGTGTCGTCCGGATCGACGAAGCGGCAGCCCGAGCGCCAGGCGCGGCGGCCGTCCTTGAGCGTGACCTGCTCCGAATACCTCACCTCCATGTCGACGCGCACTCGGCCGATCGCGGGATGCTCGATCAGGCAGCCCCTGAGCAGCGTGCCCGGCTCGAGGGTGATCTCTGAGCGGTAGAGCAGCAGGCCGAGCCCCGCCGCGCTGATGTCGATGACGTGCGCGTCGAAGGCCATCACGCCGTCGGCGTCGGCGAGGCAGCGCAGCGGCAGGCCGGTCTTGGGCGCGGTGCGCGGCTCCGAGCGGCGCTGGCGCCCGGCCATGACCTCGGGGAAGCGAAGCCGGATCGCTCTGCGGCCGCCGAGGCGGGCCGGGCGCGGCTCCGCCGCGACGAACTCGACATGCCATTCGGCCAGGGTGCAGACGAAGTCGCAGCGCGGGCGCGCGAGCAGGGCGGCGTTGGCGGCGGGGTCGGCGCTGGGCGCCACCGCGATGGCCTGCAGCTCGGGGTCGATCCACAACAGGCGCGTCGCGAAGGTCTTTCCCCCGTCGAGGGTCGCGATGATCGTTTCTCCGCGCTCCTTCACGGCCTCGAGCACGCGCATGATCTCGTACGGCGACTTCGACAGCAATCCGCCGGACTTGTCCTGCTGCCTTCTCATGGCGCACCTCGGGGCCGCGTTTACCTAACTTTACGCCGGGGAGACGGCCCGCTAACGGTCAGAGTGCACAGTGCGAGCGTTGTTCAACGACCAAGGAGCAGCCATGCAAGTCAATGAACCGCAGAAGCCGCGGCGCCGGTTCTTCCGCCATGCGGCCATGGCCGGCGCTTTCGCCGGACTGGCCGGACTCGGGCTGGGGGCCTTCGCCCGCGGTCGCGGCGGCTACGGCGCGCCGCTCGACCCGGCGCAGCTCGACGAGCGCCTGGACTGGATGCTGAAGCACCTGTACGTCGAGATCGACGCCACCGAGGCGCAGCAGCAGAAGCTCGACCCGATCGTCAGGAGCGCGGCCAAGGACCTCCTGCCCTTGCGCCGGCGCCTGCGCGAGGCGCGCCTGCAGGCGATGGATCTGTTCACCCGCGACCACGTCGACCGCGCGGCGTTCGAGAAGCTGCGCGCCGAGCAGATGCAGCTCGCCGACCGGGCCTCGAAGCGCCTGACCGAGGCGCTCGCCGACGCGGCCGAGGTGCTCACGCCGCTGCAGCGCAAGCAGCTTGCAGAGCGCTTTCGCCATCTGCGCGGGCGCCGCTGGCACGGTCGGGGATAGGTAAACTGCGCGCGTGAGCGCGCGAATCCTCCTGATCGAGGACGACCCCCGCCTGGCCGAGATGGTCTCGGAATATCTCGGCCAGGCGGGGTTTCGCGTGTCCGCGGCCGGGACCGGCAACGCGGGGCTGGAGCGGCTCGCGCGCGAGGCCTTCGACGCCCTGGTGCTCGACCTGACGCTTCCGGACATCGACGGGCTGGAGGTCTGCCGCCGGCTGCGCGCCCGCGCCGATACGCCGGTGCTGATGCTCACCGCGCGCGGCGACGCGATGGACCGCGTGGTCGGGCTCGAGATCGGCGCCGACGACTACCTGCCGAAGCCGTTCGAGCCGCGCGAGCTGCTGGCGCGGCTGCGCGCGATCCTGCGCCGGCGCGGCGGCGGCGGCGGGGGCGGCGGCGACGTGCTGCGCTTCGGGCGGGTGGAGATCGACCGCGGCGCACGGGTGCTGCGGCTCGACGGCGCCGAGCGCCCGCTCACCGGCTACCAGTTCGCGCTGTTGTTGGCGCTCGCTGAGAACGCCGGCCGGGTGATGTCGCGCGACGCCCTGATGGACCGCGTCAAGGGCGAGCCGCTCGAGGCGTTCGACCGCTCGATCGACGTCCACGTCTCGCGCATCCGCCAGGCGCTGGAGGACGACCCGAAGCACCCGCGCCGCATCCTCACGGTGCGCGGCGCGGGCTACGTCTTCGCCAGGGCGCAGGACTGATGCGCCGGCTCTACCTTCGCATCTACCTCGCGGTGGTGGCGAGCCTGGCGGTGTTCGCGCTCGCCGCGGGCTTTCTGTGGCGCCAGTTCGCCGACACCGGGGTCGTGCGTCCGACGGCGGAGATCGCGGCCGGGCTCGCGCAGGGCGCGCTGCCGCCGGCGCAGGCGCCGCTCGCGGCGCAGCAGGCCGCGCTCGAGCGCCTCGGCGCGCTTCTGGGCACGAACGTCACGCTGTTCGGGCCGGATCGAACGGCGCTCGCCTGGGTCGGAGATCCGCAGCCTCCGCCCGCGCGCCAGGACAGCGGCTGGATCCGGCGCGGCACGGGCGCCGCCGCGTGGGCGCTCAGGCTCGCGGACGGGCGCTGGCTGGTGGCGAGCGCGCCGCGCACCCGGCGCCACCCCGCGTGGGGGCTGTTCTTCACCCTTGCGATGCTCGCGCTCGGTGTCGCGGTCGGCGCCTACCCGGTGGTGCGGCGCCTGACGCGGCGCTTGGAGACGCTGCAGGCGGGCGTCGAGTCGCTCGGCGCCGGCGACCTCGCGGCGCGGGTCAAGGTGGAGGGCGGCGACGAGGTGGCGCGGCTGGCCGAGAGCTTCAACCGCGCCGCGGTGCGCATCGAGCAGCTGGTCGCCGCCCACAAGTCGCTGCTCGCCAACGCCTCGCACGAGCTGCGCACCCCGCTCACCCGCATCCGCATGGCGATCGAGCTGATGAAGGAGGGCGCCGAGCCGAAGCGCAGGCGCCAGCTCGAGCAGGACATCGCGGAGCTCGACGCCCTGATCGACGAGATCCTGCTCGCCAGCCGCCTCGACGCGGTGCAAGCGCGCGAGGCCGAGGAGGAGGTCGACCTGCTTGCCCTCGCGGCCGAGGAATGCGCGCGCTACCCGGACGCCGAGCTGCACGGCGAGCCGGTCGCGCTGCGCGGCGAGCCGCGCCTGCTGCGGCGGCTGATCCGCAATCTGCTGGAGAACGCGGCGCGCCACGGCGCGCCGCCGGTCGAGGTGCGGGTCGGGCGCGGCGTGATCGGCGCCGAGATCGCGGTCTGCGACCGCGGCGCGGGCGTGCCCGAGGCCGAGCGCGAGCGCGTGTTCGAGCCGTTCTTCCGCCATGCGGGCGCGAAGGAAGGCGCCGGCGCCGGGCTCGGCCTCGCGCTGGTGCGCCAGATCGCCCGCCGCCACGGTGGCGACGCGCACTGCCTCGCGCGCGAGGGTGGCGGCAGCTGCTTCGTCGCCGAGCTGGCGCAGGCGGGCTGAGCGGCGCGATGGCGTTCACGAACCTGGCGGGCAACAGCCGCGCGGCGAGGCTGGCGACGATCCTGAAGTGGAAGGCCGGCTGGCACGACGAGAAGCGTCCGCCGTCGCCCGCCACGGGGGTGGCCGTGCCGGTCGTGGCGAACGACGGCAATGCGTTGCGCAAGGCGGCGGCCGACGCGCTGACCTGGATCGGCCACGCCAGCTTCCTGGTCCAGCTCGGCGGCAGGAGCGCGCTGATCGACCCGGTGATGTCACGCACGATCGCGGGCGGGCTGATCACCCGCAACGTCGCGCCCGGGCTCGCCTGGCAGGCGCTGCCGCCGAAGATCGATCTCGTGCTGGTGACGCACAACCACCGCGACCACATGGATGCGCCGACGCTGAAGCGGCTCGGAGCGGATCCGGTGTTCGTCGTGCCGCAGGGCCTGGGACGATGGTTCGAGCGCGCCGGGCTGCGCCGCGTGCTCGAGATGGCGTGGTGGCAGCGCGAGCGCATCGAGGGCGTCGACGTGACCTTCGTTCCCGCCGAGCACTGGAGCCGGCGCGGGCTGTTCGACATCAACGAGACCTGGTGGGGCGGTTACGTGCTCGAGCGCGGCGGGCTGCGCGTCTACCACTCCGGCGATACCGCCTGGTTCGACGGCTTCGCGCTCATCGGAGAGAAGTGCGGCGCGATCGACGCCGCCATGCTGCCGATCGGCGCCTACGCGCCGCGCTGGTTCATGCAGCCGCAGCACATGGACCCGTTCGACGCGGTACGCGCGTTCCGGGCGCTCGGCGCCCGGCGCTTCGTGGCGATGCACTGGGGCACCTTCAAGCTGACCGACGAGGACCTGCTCGAGCCGCCGCAGCTGCTGCACGAAGCCTGGCAGCGCGCCGACCCGGCGCAGGGCCGGCTGTCGCTCCCGGCGATCGGCGAGACGCTCGAGCTCGGCGACTAGGCGCTCAGCGCCGCCGGGTTGACGACGTTGATCGGTTTTCCCGCGGCGTAGGCGAGGATCTGGTCGAAGATGTCGCTGAACTGGATCTCGTACTCGTCGACCGAGACGTAGCCGATGTGCGGCGTGCAGACGACGTTGTCGAGCGCGAACAGCGGGTAGTCGGGGTCGAACACCGGCTCCTCTTCGTAGACGTCGACCGCCGCCATGCCGGGGCGCCCGGCCTTCAGCGCTTCGAGCAGCGCGCCGGGCGCGATCAACGGCGCGCGGCTGGTGTTGACCAGCAGCGCGGTCGGCTTCATGCGCGCCAGGTCGGCCGCGGTGACGATTGCGCGCGTCGCCTCGACCAGCCGCATATGCAGCGAGAGCACGTCGCAGACGGAAAAGAAGGTGTCCCGGTCGCGCGCGGCGGCCCAGCCGTCGGCGCGCGCGCGCTCGAGCGAGTGCTCGCGCGCCCACACCAGGACCTTCATGCCGAAGGCCTTGCCGTAATTCGCCACCGCGCTGCCGATGCGGCCGTAGCCGTAGACGCCGAGGGTCTTGCCGCGCAGGCTGCGGCCGACGCCGATCTGCCACTTGCCGGCCTTGAGCGCGGCCATCTGCTGCGGAATCTGGCGCATCGCCGCGAGCACCAGCCCCCAGGTCAGCTCGGCGGCGGCGTACGACGGCGTGCCCGGGTGCTGGCTCGAGGAGACGACGATTCCCCGCTTGGTGCAGGCGTCGACGTCGATGTGCGGGTAGACGCTGCGCTGGCTGATCAGGCGCAGCCTTTCGAGCCGCTCGATCAGCGGCGCGCGGATCTCGGTGCGCTCGCGGATCAGCACCAGCGCTTCGGTGTCGCGCAGCCGCTCGGCGAGGGCGTCGACGTCCTGCACGTGGTCGTTCCAGATCTCGACTTCGTGCCCTTCGAGCTTGCGAAAGCAGGGCAGCTCGCGAACGGTGTCGTGATAGTCGTCGAGGATCGAGATTTTCATCGCTGGCTCAGCGGCGCAGGAACCAGAGGATGAGGGAGAGCACAATCGATATGACGATGCAGGTCGTGATCGGAAAATAGAACGCGCCGTTCTCGGTCTCGACGCGGATATCGCCCGGCAGGCGGCCGAGGCCGAGCTTGGACAGCCACGGCCAAAGCAGGCCCACAAGCAGGACTGCCGCGCCGACGACGATCAGGGTGCGCTGCATGGTGCGGCGAATTATGGCACGCTCGCGCCTCCATGAATTCCGCCTCCTCTCGCGCTTTCGCGCTGCTGCTGCTCGCGCTGGCGTGCCTCTTCTGGGCCGGCAACTGGATCGCGGGGCGCGTATTGCGCGATGTATTCGACCCGGTCACGCTGAACTTCCTGCGCTGGGCCGGCGCGGCCGCGGTGCTCGCGCCCTTCGCCTGGCGCGAGGTGGTCGACGCGCGCGCCGCGATTCGGCGCGGCGCCTGGCCGCTGGCGCTGCTGGGGATGACCGGCGTGGCCTCGTTCAATACCCTGATCTACGTCGGACTGCACACGACGACGGCGGTCAACGGCGTGCTGCTCGGTTCCTCTGCGCCGCTGTTCATCCTGCTTTGCTCCTGGGTGATCGAGCGCGAGCGCGCCACGCTGCGCCAGGGCGTCGGCATGCTGATCTCGGCGGCCGGAATCCTGGTCATCCTCTCGCACGGCAACGTGCACGACCTGCTCGCTCTGGACATCCATCCCGGCGACGGCTGGATCCTGCTCGCGATGCTGGTGTGGGGCCTGTACTCGGTGCTGCTTCGGCGCCGTCCGCCCGAGCTGGGCGGGACGGCGCTGCTGTTCCTGATCACGCTGATCGGAATCGCGATGCTCGCGCCGTTTGTCGTCTGGCACGCGCTCGAGGCGCCGCCGCGCTGGCCGACCGCGGCCGAGGGCGCCGGGGTCTTGTACCTCGCCCTGTTCGCTTCGCTGGGCGCGTACATCTGCTGGAACCGGGGCGTGGCGATCGTCGGCGCCAACACCGCCGGGTTCACGCTGCACCTGGTGCCCGCCTTCGGTACCGGGCTGGCGATCGTCTTCCTGGGCGAGGCCTTCCACGCCTTCCACGCCGCGGGGATTACCGCCATTCTTCTTGGCGTCATCGTAGCGACCCGCCCCCGGTCTGGGAGATAATAGCGATATGAGCACAGAGCAACCCGAAACCGAAAAGCCAGACGACGGCCAGCCCGGCCCTCAGCCCGACGCCCAGCCCGGGGCGGAGCAGGAGGCGCAGAAGGCCGAGCAGAAGGCAAGGCAGCCGCGCTTGCGCGAGCTGCTCGCCATCCCCGAGCGCGACCGCAGCGACGCGGTGTGGGACGAGATCATCGAGCTCGAAATCGCGCTCGCGCCCGGCAACCGCATATCCGGCCCGCAGGGCGACGGCGGACGCCGCCACGACCCGGGCCGCGGGCCGCAGGCCCCCGGCGGCGGCAGGCCGGGCAGGGGGGGATTCAAGAAGTCGCGGCGGCGCCGCTAGCGCCCGGCGCGGCCGCGCATGGCGCCCGAACGGGTCAAAGTGGCCGTCTTCGGCGCGGGCGCGGTCGGCTGCTTCTACGGCGGCATGCTGGCGCGCGCCGGCCACGACGTCACCCTGATCGGCAGGCCCGCGCACGTCGAGGCGATCCGCAAGAGCGGCCTTCATTTCGAGGGCCTGAAGTTCGACGAGCACATCCGCGTCGGCGCGAGCGCGGAGGCCGAGGCGGTGCGCGGCGCGAGGCTGGTGCTGTTCTGCGTCAAGTCGACCGACACCGAGCGGGGCGCGGCGCAGATCGCGCCGCTCCTGGACCCCGATAGCCTCGTGCTCAACCTGCAGAACGGGGTGGACAACACCGAGCGCATCCAGGCCGCGGTCACGCAGGCGGTGATTCCGGCTGCGGTGTACGTCGCGACCGAGATGGCGGGGCCGGGGCACCTCAAGCATCACGGCCGCGGCGAGCTGGTGATCGGCGCGCTCGAGGGCAAACCCTCGGCCGCGCTCGCCGCGCTGCTGACGGACGTGCAGCGCTGGTTCGTGGCGGCGGGCGTGCCGGTGACGCTCTCGGACAACGTCGCGGGCGAGCTCTGGGCCAAGCTGGTCGTGAACTGCGCCTACAACGCGATCTCGGCGATCTCGCAGCTGCCCTACGGCAGGATGATCGAGGGCGCCGGCGTGAAGGAGTTGATGCGCGACGTGGTGGCTGAGGTGCTCGCGGTCGCCGAGGCGAGCGGCGTGCGCACCCCGGCCGGGCTGGCCGAGAACGTGTACCGGATCGCCGAGACGATGCCGACGCAATATTCGTCCACCGCGCAGGACCTGCAGCGCGGCCGCCCGACCGAGATCGACCACCTGAACGGCTATGTGGTCCGGCGCGGCGAGGCGCTCGGCATCCCGGTGCCGGCCAACCGCGCGCTCTATTCGCTGGTCAAGCTGCTGGAGTCGCGCCCCGGCGGCTGATCGGCGAGGCGCTGGAGCACGGGCAGGCTCGCCAGGAGCTGCGTGCGCAGGGTGTGCTCGACCGCCCACGGCCCGATCAGGGGCGGAATCCAGAAGTCCGGCACGCGCCGCGCCTCGTAGTGCAGGCGCGTCCGCCCGCTTTGCGAAGTCAGCCGCCAGTCGCTCCAGCCGCTCTTGAAATCGCCCAGACCCGGAACGATGCGGGCGTCGATCGTGTGCGCGTCGGGCTCGACGACGTCCTCGACCTGGACGACCCTGCGGCAGAAGAACCAGATGCACGACTTCAGCACGCTGCGCACGCGCACGCCGGGCCCGCCGAGGGCCGGCCGCACGCTCACCGCGACGATGGCCGGGTTGAGCGCGGGCAGCGCGGGGAAATCGGTCAGCACCGCGTAGACCCTGGCGAGCGGCGCGTTCACCACCGCGTCGAACCTGACCGTGAAGGCCGAGCCGCGGTGCTCGACCTCGACAGTGGCGGTCGGCGCGGCGCTTCCGCGGGCGGCGCTCACGACGGCCAGCAGCAGTGCGGCCGACAACACGGTTCGCGCGCGGGGGCGTGTCATTGTCACGCGAGCAGGCGCGCCAGCTCGGGGTCGAAGTCCTGCAGCAGGTTCACGCCGGCGGCGCCGAAGCGCAACGCGGCCGCGCGCGGCGCCGGATCCTTGCGATGGTCGAGCGACCACTGCGCCTGGCGCGCGAGCAGCGCGGCGGCGGTGACGCGCCCGAGGGTGAGCGCGAAGCGGCGCGCGCCCGCCTCGAGCGCGGCCTGGTCGCGTCCCGCGTTCTGCGCCAGCCAGGCCTCGGCCGCCTCGGCCGCCGCCTCGAGCCGCGCCGAGAGGGCGAGCAGCTGCGGCTCGCGCGCCTCGGCGAGGATGGCGTGGATCTCGCGCCGCCACGGCGCGAGCCCGCTCGGCGCGATCGCGCGCACGGTGTCGAGCGCGAGCACGTTGGTGGTGCCTTCCCAGATCGGGAACACCTGCGCGTCGCGCAGCAGCATCGGCAGGCCGGTGTCCTCGACGTAGCCGGCGCCGCCGAAGGCTTCCAGCACCTCCGAGAGCACCGCCACCGACTGCCGGCCCGTGGTCAGCTTCACCACCGGGGTGAGAATGCGCAGCAGCGCCTGCTGCGCTTCGCCGGCGGTTCCCTGCTCGGCGCGCCCGAGCAGCTCGACCACGAAGAAGCTGAGGTGGAAGGCGGCCTCGAATTCGGCCTGCAGTCCGGCGAGCGTGTCGACGTGCAGCGACTTCTGCGACAGCGGCGCGCCGAAGGCGACGCGGCGGCCGGCGAAATCGCGCGCGAGGGCGAGCCCGCGGCGCATGTACGAGATCGCGGACACCGCGTTCCAGACGCGGGTGATGTTGAGCACGGTGCTGATCGCGCGCACGCCGTTGCCGAGCTCGCCCACCGGGATCGCCGGCACGCCGTCGAGGGTCAGCTCCGCGGTGGGCACCTTGCGCGTGCCGAGCTTGTCCTTCAGGCGGTCGACGCTCAGGCAGTTGGGGCGCCCCTCGGCGTCGCGCGTCTCGAGATAGAACATCGCCAGGCCCTTGCCGCCGGGCGGATTGTCGGTCGGGCGCGCGAGGGTCAGCGCCATCTGCGAGCTGATCGCGGAGGTGAACCACTTTCGCCCGTACAGCCGCCAGCCTTCGCCCGGCGTGAAGCGCGCCTCGGCCTCGGCGAGGCCGACGTCCGAGCCGCCGATCGGCTCGGTCATCCACTGGCCGCTGGTCCAGAACTGCGCCGGGTCGCGGCTCACCAGGTGCGGCAGCGCGCGCTCGATCAGCGCGCGGTTGCCCGAGGCGACGAGCGTGCGCGCGGCGCCGTCGGTCATCGCCAGCGGGCAGGCGTAGACGTCGGTCGAGGGCGTGAAGAGGTAGACCAGGGCGAATTGCAGCACGCGCGAGAGGGCGCCGAGCGGCGCCTCGTGCGGCAGCGCGATCAGGCCTTCGCGCGCCGCGATCTCCTCGGCGCGCCGCCACAGCGGCGTCAGCTCGATGCGGTCGACGCGGTTGCTCCAGGCGTCCCACTGCACCAGCTGCGGCTCGAGCTCGCGCTCGGCTAGCTGCTGCGCGTAGAGCTCGCCGCCGGCGAGCGCGCCCATGCGCTCGAGCTGGGCGCGCGCCGCCTCGAGCGCGTCCGTGCCGAGCGTGCGCTCGAGATAAGCGCGCAGGACGCGGTCGTCGGTGTACTGGTTGCCGAGGGTCGGCGGCGCCTGGATGAATCCCATTGCTGCTCAAGCATACACGCATCGACCGTGGGCGAGCGCGAGTTGATTCATGTCAAAGGTGGAGTTACGGCGTCCACTATTCTAGTTCGTTGCAGCCGCGGAGCCGCAAGGCTAAATCGGATCATGCCGGACCTGAGCAGATTCCTTCGACGCTTCCGACGCCTGGTGTCCCCTCCAGGACGGCCGGGTCCGATCGCGGTTCCCGCGGATCGCTCGGCCGAGTTGTCCGGAGAGCTGGAGGCGGTGTTCCGCGCGATCGACGAGGTTCAGCAAGAGGCCGAACGCATCCGCAAGCAGAGCGAGGACGAGGCGCGCAAGAAGAAGGAAGAGGCCGAGGAAGAGGCTCGCCGCATCCTCTCGGAAGCCGGTGATCGAGTCGAGCAGGCGCGCGCGGAAGAGGCCTCCCGCCATCGCGAGGACATCGAGCAGGAGACCCGCAAGGCGCTCGACGAAGCGAGCAAAGAAGCCCGCGGGATCCGCGATCGGGTGAACGAGAGGCTGGACTCGATGGTCGAGCGCATGATCGCCCGGCTGACGGGCGCCGAAGAGGAAAGGACCGGCTGATGCCGGCGGGAATCGCATGGAATGCAGGGGCCGTCCGGGCCGGTCTGCTCGGCCAGCGGCGTCTCGGACGCGAGCGCTGCCAGGAGCTCGCCGGCGAGGATTCCGTCGCCACCGTGCTGGAGCGGCTGAACGAGGGTCCCTACGGCCACGACCTGGAGCCCGGCATGACGCTTGCCTCGGCCCAGTGGGCCGTCGCGGCGACGCCGCTGTGGCACCTGCGCATCCTGGGAGGCTGGCTTCCGCCTGCGGGAGGCGAGCTGGTCAGGGTCCTCGTCGGCTGGTGGGAGGTGCTGAACGTGGAGAACCTGCTCGCGAAGCTGGCAGGGCTGCCGGCCTTCCCGCCGTACGACCTCGGGTCCCTCGATACGGCGTGGAGCCGCATCCGGGCCGCGGACTCCGTCGAAGTCGTTCGGCAGGGGCTGGCCGCTTCGCCGTGGCGCGATCCCGGGGCCGACGAGCCCGCGTCCATCGTCGCGGCGCTGCGCCTGTCGTGGGCTCGAAGAGTGGACGAGGAGATCGAGGAGATGTCGCATCTCATCGGAGGCTGGGCCGCCCTGGTCGTCGCCCGGGACCTCTTCGCGGGCGGCCGGACGCAGGCCGGCGCCAACGCTGCGCGTGTGCGCATTCTTGGCCGCGACTGGAAGGAGGCGCAAGACTTCGCGGACTTTCTGCGGCGCCTGCCCCGCGACGCCGCCTGGGTCTTGCGCGACATCGACGAGGCGGAAGACCTGTGGCGAGCCGAGGTGCGGTGGTGGCGCAGCCTTTACGCCGACGGCCTGGAGCGGCTCCGGCATCCCGCCTCCGGCGCCGACGCCGTGACGGGCGCTTTCGGCGTGCTGCTGACTGATTCGCACCGGGTTCAAGGGGCCCTCGAGCTGGCGAGCCGCGGAGGCGGCGAACGAGAGATGATCGATGAGCTACTCTGAGCTCGGCCCGATCAAGATGGCGCGCGTCGCGGTGGTCGCGCCGCGTTCGCGCCTGCGCTCGGTGCTGGTCGAAATCGCCGACGCTGGCGTGATGGAGGTCGACGAGCTTCACCACGGCGAAACGGCCGCGAACCACGAGGCGAGCCGGATGCCACGCGGGGCGCCGAAGAACGCTCAGCCGCGCCTTTCCCGCGGCGAGCCCGACCTGGACAAGCTGCGCGACCGCGAAGCCTGGGATCTCGTTGCCGGCGAAGCGGAGCTCGCGCGGCGCGCCAAGGACGCGGTCGAGCATGGACCCGCCGGGATCCTGCTCGGCTGGGTTCCGGATCAGGATCTCGACGGGTTCGCCGGTCGGCTTGCCGAGCATGGCAGCTCCGTCCTGCGACTGCCGCGACCGCGGGGCCTCGAGCCTCCGACGCGCATGCCCGAACGGAAGTTTCGCGGCCTGGTGCAGCCCCTCATACAGACCTACGCGGTCGTTCCGTACGAGGACGTCGATCCGTCGCTGTTCGCGGTCGTCACCTACGTCCTGATGTTCGGCATGATGTTCGGCGACGTCGGCCACGGACTGGTTCTCGCGGCGCTCGGCGGGCTGCTGGCACGAACCGAGCACCCGAGGTTGCAGAGGATTCGCAGGCTCTGGTTCTTTCCCGTCGCGGCCGGGCTGGCGGCGGCGGTGTTCGGCCTGCTGTACGGCGAGGCGTTCGGGCCCACCGGGCTGGTGCCCACGCTCTGGCTGTCTCCGCTGGAGGAGCCGGTGCGGCTCCTCGTTGCCGCGATCGGCGCCGGCGCGGCGCTGATCGGCGTCAGCTACGGGATCGGGACCGTCAACCGCTGGCGCGAAGGCGGGCTTCAGCTGGCGCTTTATTCGTCGACGGGCATTGCGGGCGCGGCGCTGTTCTTCGGCGCGGCGCTGTTCGCGGCCGGCTTCGTCTGGCCGAACGGCGGCGCGAAAGTCGCGGGAGGCGCCCTGGCGGGGCTCGGGCTGGTGCTGGCTTTCGCCGGGTTCAAGGCCAATGCCGGAGAGGGCGGAGGCGCGCTGGGACAGGCGGTCGTCGAGGCCTTCGATGCCGTCACCCGCATCCTGGCCAACGTGCTCTCGTTCGGGCGCCTCGCCGCTTTCGGAATGACGCACGCCGCGCTCGGGCTTATGGTATGGGAAGGCGCGCGCAGTCTCTGGGGCTCCCCGTTCGGGTCGGTCATGGCCGTGCTCGTCTTCGTGCTCGGCAACGCTTTGGCGTTCGCGCTCGAAGCGCTGGTCGCCGGCGTGCAGGCGCTTCGTCTCGAGTACTACGAGCTCTTCTCCCGGGTGTTCTCCGGCCAGGGGAGACTGTTCGAACCGTGGCATATACCCATCGCAAGCGAGGAGTGACCATGATCTATCTGATGCTGATTGCACCCGTCGTCCCGGCGCTGGCTTGGGCGCTGATCGTCCGGCGCCGCTCTCCGGAATCAGGCGCGGCGAGGCACGTCGTCCAAGCCCTCCTCTTTCTGGGCCCGCTCGTCGTCCTGGGGGGGATCCTGGCGGCCGCTCCAGCCTTCGCGCAGCAACAGGCGGCGGCCGCCGGGCAGGCGGCGGCCGCGTCTTCGGCTACGTGGGCCGCGCTGATCGGCGCGGCCATCGCCGTGGCGGGCTCCTCCATCGGCGCGGCGATCGCCGTCGCCTACACCGGCTCGGCGGCGCTGGCGGCCATCAGCGAGCGCAGCGAGATCTTCGGCCGGGCAATGGTGATCGTCGGCCTGGCCGAAGGCATTGCGATCTATGGGCTCATCATCGCCGTGATGATTCTGGGGCGCGCATGAGCCGGGTCGTGGCGCTCGGGCCATCGGCCAGGGTGGCCGGTTTCGCGCTGGCCGGCGTCACCGTGCTGGAGACCGATGAGGACGGAGTCCTTGGCGCGTGGGGGCGGCTTCCGGACGACACCGGGCTGCTGCTGCTCACGCCGGATGCTGTCGAAGTCCTGAAGGAACGCCTTGCCGGACGCGAACGAGTGCTATGGGCGCAGATTCCGACTTGAAGCTGGAGGCTTTCCGCAAGACGGTCCTGGACGAGGCGCAACGGGACGCCCGGGAACGGCTGCAACAGGTGGAGGAGAGCGCGCGACGGAAGGTCGACGCGGCGCGGCAGAAGTTCGAGCGCCTCATGGAGGAGGCCCGTGGCGAGGGGCGAGAGTCGGCCGAGCGTGAAACCCGTCGCCGCCGATCCGAGGCCCGCAGAGAGGCGCGCGCGCAGGTTCTTCGAGTCCGTCACGAGGCGCTCGAGCGATTGCGCGAGCGGACGCTGCAGCGCTTCCAGCAGAAGCGCGGCGACAACGACTACCGGCGTTTCATGAGTCGGCTCGAAAAAATCGCGCGCGAGCAGCTCGGCGACGAAGCCCGGATCGAGCCGGACGCCGACGCCGGCGGCCTGGTCGCGCGCTGCGAGGGGCGCCTCGTGGATTACCGCCTGCCGGCCGTGGTCGACCGGGCCCTCGAGGACCTGGGTGCGGAGCTCGAGGAGCTCTGGCGATGAGCGACGCTTCAGGCGACAGGCAAGAGGGAGCCGTGGTCCGGGTGAGCGGGCCTCTGGTGGAGATCGCCGGGCTGCAAGGCGTGAGCGTGGGCGCTGTGGTCGAAGTGGGAGAGCGCCGCGCGCTGGGAGAGATCGTCGCGATGGAAAAGGGCGCCGCCATGGCGCAGATGTACGAGTACACGGGAGGGCTCGGCCCCGGGGCGAAGGTGAGGTCCGAGAACCGGCCTCTGGCGGTGGCGCTGGGCCCGGGCCTGCTGGGGGGAATCTTCGACGGCCTGCTCCGCCCGTTGACCGAGGCTCCCGATTTCCTCGCGCCCGGCTGGGGCCGGCCCTCGCTCGGGAAGGAACGCTCCTGGCAGTTCAGTCCGGAAATCGAGGCGGGCCGGCAGGTCGAGGCGGGGACCTGCATCGGAACGATCCAAGAGACGGAGGCGATCACGCACCGGATCCTGGTGCCGCCCGGCATGGGCGGAAAAGCCGGCGACGTCGCAAAGGCCGGCAAGTACGGCGCCGAAGACGTGGTCGCCACCGTCGGAGGCGACGATGTGACCCTGAGCCAGTGGTGGCCCGTGCGCCGCCCTCGTCCGGTCAGGGCGCGGTTGCGTGCCGACGACGCGCTGCGCACCGGCCAGCGGGTCGTGGATCTCCTTTACCCCCTCGCGAGGGGCAGCAACGCGGCCGTGCCGGGCGGGTTCGGAACGGGAAAGACGATCCTGCTGCAGCAGATCGCGAAGTGGTGCGACGCCGACGTGATCGTCTACGTCGGCTGCGGCGAGCGCGGGAACGAGATGGCCGACCTGCTCGAGGACTTCCCCAGGCTCGAGGATCCCCGCACCGGCCGGTCTCTCCTGGAGCGGACGGTCATCATCGTCAATACGTCGAACATGCCGATCATGGCCCGCGAGAGCAGCATCTACACGGGCATCACGGTGGCGGAGTACTACCGGGACATGGGCTACGGCACCGTCGTGATCGCCGATTCCACGTCGCGCTGGGCGCAGGCCCTGCGCGAGTTCACGACGCGCAAGGGCGAGTTGCCCGCCGAGGAGGGCTATCCGGCGGGCCTGGCCTCGGCGCTTGCCGACTTCTACGAGCGCGCGGGGCGGGTGACGACCTTGGGCGGCGGAGAAGGCTCGGCCACCATCATCGGAGCGGTATCGCCGCCGGGGGGAGACAAGACCGAGCCGGTGACGAGCCACAGCCAGCGCTTCGTGCGCTGCTTCTGGTCGCTGGATCCGGAGCTCGCGGGTGCCCGGCACTACCCGGCGGTGAGCTGGAAGCAGTCCTTCTCGCAGGACGCCGAGGCGCTCGCGGGCTGGCACACGGACCAGGGCGACCCGGAGTGGCCGAAGCGCCGGGCCCGTCTCATGCATCTGCTCGGTGAGGCCGATCAGCTGCAATCCATGGTTCAGCTCGTCGGACGACAGGCCCTGCCGGACGACGAGCGGGTGACGCTCATCGGGGCGCGGCTGATCAGGGAAGGCATCCTGCAGCAAAACGCCCTGAACGACAATGACGCGTACTCGAGCACCGAGAAGAACAAGGCGCTGGTCGAGGCGGTGCTGGCCGTCTACGACCGCATCCGCGAGCTCGTCGACCAGGGCGTGCCCGTTTCCATGATCGAGGAGATCGACTTCTCTCCGATGCTGCGAGCGCGCGAGGAGGCAAGCCCCGACGATCCTTCGCCCATCGAAGAGGCTCGCGACGCAATCCTGGGGCAGCTGGAGAAGGCGGGATGAGGCGGGCTCCGGTCGAGTATCGGGCGGTTACGAAAATCCAGGGGCCGCTGCTCTTCGTCGAAGGCATCCAGGGCGTGGGCTGGGACGAGGAGACGCGGGTGCGTCTCGACTCGGGCGAGGTGCGGCACGGCGTGGTCCAGGAGGTCGATCGCGACCTCGCCATCGTCCAGGTCTACGAAGGCACCGAGGGGATCGGCCGCGACAACGCGCGCGTGGCGTTCGAAGGCCGTCCCGTCACGATCGCGGTCGGCGAAGGATGGCTGGGCCGCATGACCAACGGCCGCGGAGATCCGATCGACGGCGGGCCGCGGATCGTCGGTGCCGAGCGGCGGGAGGTGTCCGGCCAGCCCGTCAATCCCCGCTCGCGCGCCACGCCGACCAAAGCGATCATCACGGGGATATCGGCAGTGGACGGGCTGGCGACGCTGGTGCGGGGCCAGAAGCTGCCCATCTTTTCGATCGGGGGCCTGTCTCATCTGGACTTGGCAATACAGCTCGCCGCCCAGGCTCACGCCGGCGACGAGCCGTTCCGGGTGGTATTCGCCGCTTTGGGCATCACGAACTCCGATGTCATGCAGGTCCGCGACGGCCTCGAAGAGCGCGCCGAGGCGGGCGAGCTTTGCCTGGTCGCCAACACCGCTTCCGATCCCATCATCGAGCGGATCCTTACGCCGCGTATCGCTCTGACGATCGCCGAACACCTCGCGTTCGAGCGCGACTTCCACGTGCTGGTGGTGCTGTGCGACATGACCAACTACTGCGAGGCGTTGCGCGAGCTGGCGGCTTCGCGCGGCGAGGTTCCCGCGCGGCGCGGCTATCCCGGCTACCTGTACAGCGATCTGGCCTCGCTCTACGAGCGCTGCGGCCGGATCCAGGGGCGCAAGGGCTCCGTGACCCTGGTGCCGGTGCTCACCATGCCCGCCGGCGACATCACGCACCCGGTACCCGACCTGACCGGCTACATCACCGAAGGGCAGCTCGTGCTGTCGTCCGACGTGGCCGCGCGCGACGTCTATCCGCCCTTCGATCCGCTGACGTCCCTGTCCCGTCTCATGCGCCGGGGCGCGGGACCGGGACGGTCCCGCGACGACCATCTCGACGTGGCCGCGCAGGTGCAGGCTGCGCTCGACCGGGCCCGAAACGCCGGCGAGCTCTCCGAGCTCCTCGGCGAGGAAGCGCTGTCCGGAACCGACCGGCTCTATCTGAAGTTCCTGCGCGCCTTCGAGCGCGAGTTCCTGTCCCAGTCGCGCGAGCAGAGCCGTTCGCTCGACGAGACGCTGGATCTCGCCTGGCGCGTGCTCTCGGTGCTGCCCAGGCGCGAGCTCAGCATGGTGAGCAAGGCGCAGCTCGATGCGCATTACGCGGAACGCGAGCAAGGGTCCGCGGCCGCCGAGGAGGACTCGGCGCCCGACGAAGAGGGGGAAGAAGCGTGAGGAACCTGCCGGCGGGACGCATGGCGCGCCTCTGGCTCAGAGCTCGCCTCGAGGTGGCGAGCCGCGCGGTCAAGGTACTCGAGCAGAAGATCCAGGCGCTGAACCGCGAGCAACGCCGGGCTCGACACCATGCGGAGGAGACCGAACGGGTCTGGAACGACGCCCTGCGCCAGGCCGATCTCTGGTTTCTGAGGGCAACCGTCATCGGCGGAAGTCTTCAGATCGGGCTGGCGCAAAGCCAGGTCGAGGGGCCTGCCGAAGCGCATATCCGCTGGCGCAGCCTCATGGGCGTGACGTATCCCGCCGAGGTGTCGCTCGAGACTCCCGGGACCGGCGCGGTCGGCAGCGTAGCGCGCAGCGCCGCGCTGACCTTCGCCGCGCAAGCCTACGCGCGCGCGGTGAAGCTCGCGCTGGACCGCGCCGCCGCGACGCGCGCCCTGGAGCTGCTCGAGAGCGAGCTCAGGCTGACCCGGCGCCGGCTGCGCGGGCTGGACAACCGCTGGATCCCGCTCTTGCGGGAGACGCTGCACGACGTGGAGCTTCGATTGGCCGAGGAGGAGCGCGAGGAGATGGTGCGCTCGAAATGGATCGCCGAGCGGGCGGAGCGGCGAACATGAGCGGATTCAGGCTGTTCGTCTGCGTCGACAGCTCTGCCGGAGCGCTCGCCGCCGCGCGGCTCGCGCTCGTGATGGCGCAGGAGCACGGCGGCACGCTGCGGGCCGTCTCCGTGGTCGAGAACGAGCGGATGGAGCGGGGCGCGCGCGCGATGCTGGACCGGATCGGAGCGCTGGCCGCTGAACGGGGAATCCCGATCGAGACCGAAATGCGAGCGGGGGAACCGCTCGGCGAGCTCATGAAGGATGCGCGCCGATGGGGCCCGGACTTCATCCTGATCGGGCGGACCGGCCGGGCGGGGCCGGGCTCTCCGATGCTGGGGAGCCTGGCCATGCACGTCATCGAGTTCGCCGAAGGGCCCGTGATCGTCGTGCCGGCAGCACCGGACGGCTGACCCGTGGTCGGCGTGTCCATCCTTTAGAATCGGCCGATGGCCCAATACGTCTACACCATGCGCAGGGTCGGCAAGATCGTGCCGCCGCAGCGCGTCATCCTGAAGAACATCTCGCTCAATTTCTTTCCCGGCGCGAAAATCGGCGTGCTGGGGCTGAACGGCGCGGGGAAATCGAGCCTGCTGCGCATCATGGCGGGCGAGGACAGGGACATCGAGGGCGAGGCGATCCCGATGCCGAACCTGCGCGTGGGCTTCCTGCCGCAGGAGCCGCATCTCGACCCGGACAAGGACGTGCGGGGCAACGTCGAGGAAGGCCTGGGCGAGACGATCGCGCTGGTCGACCGTTTCAACGCGATCAGCGACCGCTTCGCCGAACCGATGGAAGACGACGAGATGAACCGGCTGCTGGAGGAGCAGGGCGAGCTGCAGGCGAAGATCGACGCCGCGAACGGCTGGGAGATCGGGCGCACGCTCGAAGTGGCGGCCGACGCGCTGCGCCTGCCGCCGTGGGACGCGGACGTGAGCAAGCTCTCGGGCGGCGAGCGCCGGCGCGTCGCCCTGTGCCGGCTGCTGCTGTCGGAGCCCGACATGCTGCTGCTCGACGAGCCCACCAACCACCTCGACGCGCTCTCGGTGCAGTGGCTCGAGCAGTACCTCGAGCGTTTCCCGGGCACGGTGGTCGCGGTGACCCACGACCGCTACTTCCTCGACAACGTCGCCGGCTGGATTCTCGAGCTCGACCGCGGCTACGGCATTCCCTGGGAAGGCAACTACTCGTCGTGGCTGGAGCAGAAGGAGCAGCGGCTCGAGATCGAGGCCAAGCAGGAGGCGGCGCGCATCAAGACCATGAAGGAAGAGCTCGAGTGGGTGCGCTCCAACCCGAAGGCGCGCCAGGCGAAGTCCAAGGCGCGCCTGGCGCGCTTCGACGAGCTCGCCTCGCAGGAGTTCCAGAAGCGCAACGAGACCAACGAGATCTACATCCCGCCGGGGCCGCACCTGGGCGACCTGGTGGTCGAGGCCGAGGGCCTGAAGAAATCCTTCGGCGACAAGCTGCTGTTCGAGGACATGTCGTTCCGCCTGCCGCGCGGCGGCATCGTCGGCGTGATCGGCCCCAACGGCGCGGGCAAGACGACGCTGTTCCGCATGCTGGTCGGGACGGAGAAGCCCGACGCCGGCACGCTGCGCGTGGGCGAGACGGTCAAGCTCGCCTACGTCGACCAGAGCCGCGACAGCCTCGACCCGGACAAGACGGTGTGGGAGGAGATCTCCGACGGCTCGGACGTGATCCAGGTCGGAGCCTACTCGACCCCCAGCCGCGGCTACGTGGCGCGCTTCAACTTCCGCGGCGCCGACCAGCAGAAGCGCGTCGGCGACCTTTCGGGCGGCGAGCGCAACCGCGTGCACCTGGCGAAAGTTCTCAGGAGCGGCGGTAATCTGCTCCTGCTCGACGAGCCGACCAACGACCTCGACGTCGAGACCCTGCGCGCGCTCGAGCTCGCGCTGCTCGACTTCCCCGGCTGCGCGGTCGTGATCTCGCACGACCGCTGGTTCCTCGACCGCGTCGCGACCCACATCCTCGCCTTCGAGGGCGACAGCCGCACGGCGTGGTTCGAGGGCGGCTTCACCGACTACGTCGCCGATTGGCGCAAGCGCGCCGGCGAGGACGCCGACAAGCCGCACCGCATCCGCTACAAGGCGCTGATGAGCTAGCCGTCAGGTTTTGAGGCGGGTCAATCAACCGGCTGCCTCCGGCGCAGCCCGCGCGCCGAGGTTGATTGAACACAAGGCGCGCGCTCGCAAATGTGACCAGCATGCAAGCTTATCCCAGGCGATGGCAATAGCCTTCGTCTATCGAGGCGTATGAATTAAACGATTTCAAAAATCCGTTGGCGCGCGCTCCAATGCTTGGCAGCCGGTCCCCATCACTTGCGTGGAGAGAACACATGGACACGAAGGTTGACATGAGCGCGGGCAAGTGCCCGTACACCCACATCGCCGGCGTCGGCCGGACCAACCGCGAATGGTGGCCGAACCAGCTGCGCCTGGAGCTGCTGCACCAGCATTCGGCAAAGTCCGACCCGATGGGCAAGGGCTTCGATTACGCCAAGGAATTCAAGAGCCTCGACTTCAAGGCGCTGAAGCGGGACCTGGTGAAGCTGATGACCGACTCGCAGGACTGGTGGCCGGCGGACTTCGGCCACTATGGCCCGTTCTTCATCCGCATGGCCTGGCACAGTGCCGGTACCTACCGCGTCACCGACGGCCGCGGCGGCGGCGGCCGCGGCCAGCAGCGCTTCGCACCGCTGGACAGCTGGCCCGACAACGTCAACCTCGACAAGGCGCGGCGCCTCTTGTGGCCGATCAAGCAGAAATACGGCCGGAAGATCTCTTGGGCCGACCTCATCATTCTCGCCGGGAACGTCGCGCTGGAGTCGATGGGCTTCAGGACCTTCGGCTTCGGCGGCGGCCGCGCCGATGTCTGGGAGCCGGACGAGGACGTGAACTGGGGCGAGGAGATCGCTTGGCTCGGCGCCGACAAGCGCTTCAGCGGCGATCGCGACCTGGGGCCGTTCGGCGCCACCCACATGGGCCTCATCTACGTCAATCCGGAAGGCCCGAACGCGAGCGGCGACTACATGGCCGCCGCCAAGGACATCCGCGCCACGTTCGGCCGCATGGCGATGAACGACGAGGAGACCGTCGCGCTGATTGCGGGCGGCCACACCTTCGGCAAGTGCCACGGCGCCGCCCCGGAATCGCACAAGGGCCCGGATCCGGAAGGCGCGCCGCTGGAAGCACAGGGCCTGGGCTGGACGAGCGACTACGGCTCGGGACACGGCGCCGACACGATCTCGAGCGGCCTCGAGGTGACCTGGACGAAGACTCCGGCGCTCTGGAGCAACAGCTTCTTCGAGATCCTGTTCAAGTATGAATGGGAGCTGACCAAGTCGCCCGCGGGCGCCAAGCAATGGGTGGCGAAGAACGCGCCGGCGATCATTCCCGACGCGCACATTCCGGGCAAGTTCAACAAGCCGACCATGCTGACCACGGACCTGACGCTGCGCTTCG
>CAZLUX010000023.1:15046-23607 GCA_964562815.1 uncultured Enterobacteriaceae bacterium | reverse complement strand
CCGAAACCGGCCACCTGTGCCTCGCCACGCTGCACGCCAACAACGCCAACCAGGCGATGGACCGGATCATCAACTTCTTTCCCGAGGATCGCCGCCCGCAGCTGTTGATGGACCTGTCGCTCAACCTCAAGGGCGTGGTCTCACAGCGCCTGATCCCGCTCAAGGAGGGCAAGGGGCGCGTGCCAGCGGTGGAGGTGTTGCTCAATTCGCCCCTGATCTCCGACCTGATCTTCAAGGGAGAGATTCACGAGATCAAGGAAATCATGAAGAAGTCGCGCGAGCTCGGGATGCAGACCTTCGATCAGGCGCTTTTCGATCTGTACGAGAAGGGCAGCATCGGCTACGAGGACGCGCTGCGCTTCGCCGACTCGACCAACGAGGTGCGCCTGGCGATCAAGCTGCACGGCAAGGAAGCCAAGGACCGCGACCTCAGCAAGGGTATCGAGCACCTGGACATCGTGTAACGGGCCGCCACCGCTGCCAGAGCAAGACTTTCACGGCGTCTTTCCCTACCTGGTCTCGCCGCTCGACGCCGCCGGCGAGGTGAACGCACGGGTCCTCGCACGCCTTTGCGAGGACCTGATCGGTGCCGGGGTGCACGGCCTCACGCCGCTCGGCTCCACGGGCGAGTTCGCGTATCTCGACTGGCCGCAGCGCCGGCGCGTGGTCGAAGTCGTGGTGCAGGCGGCGCGCGGCAGAGTGCCGGTCGTCGCGGGAGTCGCCTCGACCACGGTCGACGGCGCCGTCGCGCAGGCGCGCGAGTGGGAGCGCCTCGGCTGCAACGGCATCCTCGCAATTCTCGAGGCCTATTTCCCGGTCGCCGACGACGGCGTATACGCCTACTTCGAGGCGATCGCGGGCGCGGTCTCGCTGCCGGTCGTGCTCTACACCAACCCCAACTTCCAGCGCTCGGACCTCAGTCTGCCGGTGATCGAGCGGCTGAGCCATGTTCCGAACATCCGCTACATCAAGGACGCCTCGTTCAACACCGGGCGGTTACTGTCGATCATCAACCGGGTCGAGGGGAGAATGAAAGTGTTCGCCGCCTCGTCCCACATCCCGGCCTGCGTCATGCTCATCGGCGGCGTCGGCTGGATGGCAGGACCGGCGTGCGTCGCGCCGCGCCAGAGCGTCGAACTGTACGAGCTGTGCCGCAAGGGCGAGTGGCCGGCCGCGATGGATCTGCAGCGCCGGCTGTGGGGCCTGAACCAGGCGTTTGCGAAGTACAACCTGGCCGCCTGCGTCAAAGGCGGTCTCGAGCTGCAGGGCTACGCGGTCGGGGCGCCGCTGCCGCCGCAGTCGCCGCTCACGCCCGAGGGCGTGGAAGACGTGCGGCGCGCGCTTTCGGCCGTCGGGGCGCTCTGAATGAGCCCGGCCGCCGGCTTACCCGCGATCCCCCCCGCCGAAATCGAGTTCATTGCGGTGCGCGCGCAGGGCGCCGGCGGGCAGAACGTCAACAAGGTCTCCAACGCGGTGCACCTGCGCTTCGACGTGCGCGCTTCGTCCCTGCCGCAACCGGTCAAGGAGCGCCTGCTCGCCCTGCGGGATGCGCGCATCAGCGGCGAGGGGGTGGTGGTGATTAAGGCGCAGCGCCATCGCAGCCTGGAGCTGAACAAGGCCGAGGCGCTCGAGCGCCTGAACGAGCTCGTCCGCCGTGCGGCCCATACGCCACGCAAGCGCAAACCGACCCGGCCCACGCGCAGCTCGAAAATCAAGCGCCTCGAAGGCAAGGTCCGGCGCGGCCGGATCAAGGCGCTGCGGCGCCGGGTGACCGATTAGGCTGTCGGGCGCCGCTCAGGCGTGCCAGTTGTGCCGCACGATGTCGCGCAGCACCTGAAGCTTCCTGTGAAAGAAGTGATCGGCGCCGGGCACCACGAGCACCGGCAGCTCCTGCGGACGCGCCCAGTCGAGCACCGAGGCGAGCGGCACGGTTTCGTCGCGCTCGCCGTGGATCACCAGCGTGCCGGCCGGCACCGGCGGCACTTCGAAGTTATCCACCGCGACGCCGACGAGCAGCATGCGCCGCGGCGCGACACGCTGCGCAAGCCGGGCCTGCATCGCGGCGCCGAAAGAGAACCCCGCCAAGGCAAGCGGCAGGTCGCCGAATTCGCGCTTGGCCCAGGCAATCACCGCCGCGAGATCATCGACCTCGCCGCGCCCTTCATCGTAGGCGCCCTCGCTCGCGCCGACGCCGCGGAAATTGGGCCGCAGCGCGACGTAGCCCCGCTCGAGCAGGGCGCGCGCAAGGGTCTGCACCACCTTGTTGTCGAGCGTGCCGCCGAACAGGGGGTGCGGGTGGGCGATCAGGGTGATTCCCCGAGGGGCCGTCTCGGGTGCATCGACAGCGCACTCGATGCGCCCCGCGGGTCCGGCGATGTGCTCGCGCCGGGTCGCCGCGCGCATCAGATCCTGAGCCGCTCGACGACCCGGCCGTGCACGAGGTGTTCCTCGATGATCTCGTCGATGTCGCTGCGGTCGACATAGGTGTACCAGACCGCCTCGGGGTAGACCACGACGCACGGGCCCTCCTCGCAACGGTCGAGGCAACCCGCCTGATTGATGCGCACCTTGCCCGGGCCGGCCAGACCGAGGGCCTTGACGCGCTGCTTGGCGTAGTCGCGCATCTCGCTCGCGCCCCTGGCGTTGCAGCTGACGCGCTCGGCCGGGTCGCGCTGGTTGCAGCAGAAGAAGACGTGCCGTTCGTAGTAAGACATGCGGGAGAATTCTACAGGCAAGCGATTACCCGGCTTCGCGCGGGCGGCGCGTAGCGAGCCAGATCAGGTACGCCAGAGCGACGAATGGCCAGGCCGACGTCACCAGCCTGGTCAAGCCGTTGAAGTTGAGGAATCGTCCCGGCTGCCACTCGCCCAGCGTCACTGCGAGGTAAGGATTCGAGGGCGCCAGGTTGACCAGCACGGTGGCGCCCATCAGCAGAACGGCGGCCAGGACCAGGCGCCCTGCGCGCGGCAGCGCCAGGGCCGCGAACGCGACGACCAGGCCGAGCGCGAGGCCCTGGGCCGCGCCGGGCGTCAGCCAGTCGAAGATGTGCTCGGCGCGCACCAGAATCGCGAACGCCATAGTCCTCACCCCTAGGGCGCATGCGAGCAGGCCCACGACCATCAGCCGGACCGGCTGCCCCGGCGCCGCGACGACCGACGCCAGAAGGGCGACGGCCACGAGGTTTGCCGCCGTGGTGAGCGCCTCGATCGAGATGAACAGCATCGCCGGATGGGGCGCGCCCCCCGGCGCGGTGAACAGCCCTCTCAGATCGCCCGCGCCGAAGAGGAGCATCGCCGGGTTGAGCTGGGTGAAGAGCCACAGCGCAAGCACCACCAGCCCCAGATCGGCCTCGTGTCCCGGCAGGAAGGCCTGCACGCGCAAGCGCTTCAGGGGGCCCTCGTCGAGCAGC
Source organism: uncultured Enterobacteriaceae bacterium (assembly GCA_964562815.1). GTDB lineage: Bacteria > Pseudomonadota > Gammaproteobacteria > Burkholderiales > SG8-39 > DAHVFK01. The sequence goes on along the minus strand of CAZLUX010000023.1, from coordinate 20,198 downwards.
CAGGCCGCGAGCCGCGTGCCGAGCGCCGCCCCGACCAGCGCGCCGCCGAGGTTGCACGCGACGTCCACGTTCGAAGGCACCCGCGCCGGCAGAAAGCTCTGCGCCGCCTCCATCAGCATCGACAACGCGGCGCCGCTCAGTACGGCCGCGGCGAGCGCGTAGCGTCCGCGCAGGCGCGGGTAGAGCGCCAGCACGCAGAAGAAGCCGTAGGGCAGGTAGCCGACGAGATTCGCCACGACATCGAACGCGGTGATGTAGCGCGGCCGCGGGGCCGTCAGGTAAGCGAAGGCCGACAGGCCCTGATCGCTCCACCCGGACAAGGGGTAGAGCGACGCGTAGACCACCAGCACGACGTAGACGGCGAAAAGGGAGCGGGCCAGGGGCGACGCGCGCATCGCCCCATTCTAGCCGCGCTACGGCTCAGCGAGCCGCGGCCTGGCGCCGCGCCGCGGGCCGAAGCGACGGCATCAGCGAGCCGATCACCATCCAGGCGACGGCCGCCGCGAATCCCGCCAGCTGCGGCGGAACGAGCGCCTCCGGCGCCACGGCCTCCATCGCAAGCCAGGTTGCCATGCCGAAGGCGATCGATAGCAGCGCGCCCCGCGAATTGGCGCGCTTCCAATAGAGGCCCGCCACCAGCGGCACGAAGGCGCCGACCAGCGTCACCTTGTAGGCGTTGCCGACCATCTCGTAGATTCCGGAATCCGAATTAAGCGCGAACAGCGTCACGGTCACCGCGAAGCCCGCCACGACCGCGCGCATGGTCCACAGAAACTGGCGGTCGGTGAGGTCCTTGCGCAGAAAGCGCTTGAGCACGTTCTCGGTGAAGGTCACCGACGGTGCGAGCAGGGTGCCGCTCGCCGTCGACATGATCGCCGAGAGCAGGGCGCCGAAAAACATGACCTGCGCCAGCTGCGGCGTGTGCGAGAGCACCAGCTGGGGCAGGATGTGCTGCGGGCTGTTCTCGAGATTGGACTTCACCAGACCGGCATCGACCAGAGAGGCGGAATAGCCGAGATACATCGGCACGAAGGCGAAAAAGAAGTACAGCACGCCGCCTGTCACCGTCGCCCAGACCGATATGCGCACCGTGCGCGCGGAGGTGACGCGCTGGAACACGTCCTGCTGCGGGATGGAGCCGAACATCATCGTGATGGCGGCGCCGAAGAACCAGAGCATGTCGCGCAGCTTGGGTTCGGGCAGGAACTGCGTGCGCCCGGCGGCTTGCGCGTGCGCGAGCACCTTGTGCACGCCCCCTGCCTGCTCGCCGACGAACCAGGCGATGTACAGCAAGCCGACGATGATGACCGTCATCTGCATGAAGTCCGTCCACGCCACCGAAATCATGCCGCCGAACATGGTGTAACCGGTGACGATCACCGCGCCGAGTATGATCGCCAGCGGCATCGCCAGTGCGCCGCCCGAGAGCACGTTGAACACCAGGCCCAGGGCGACGATCTGCGCCGATACCCAGCCCAGATACGAGGCGACGATCGCGAGGCTGGTAAGCATCTCGACGGTGGGATTGAAGCGCCTGCGGTAAAAGTCGCCGATGGTGAGCAGATCCATCTTGTACAGCTTGGCGGCGAAGAACAGCCCCACCAGGACCAGGCACATGGACGATCCGAAGGGGTCCTCGACGACGCCGCCGAGGCCGTTCTGAATGAACTGCGCCGGGATCCCGAGCACGGTCTCGGAGCCGAACCAGGTGGCGAACACGGTCGCGGTCACGACATAGAACGGCAGGGAGCGCCCCGCAACCGCGTAGTCCCTGGTGTTGTGAACGCGCAGCGCCGCGTAAAGGCCGATACCGATCGAGGCGGCGATGTACAGCACGACGAACCAGACGACGACCGGATCAGCCATAGGCTTGCCTCAGGACAGCAGGCCGCTGAGCTGCAGCGCCAACAGCGCCCCCACAAGCGCAATCAGCACGGCGAGCAGCCCGTTGCGGCGCGCATTCTGCCTCGCGAGGCGCGCCAGCTCGCGCTCGACAGGAGCGAGCCGGTCCCCGGCGAGGGCGCGGTGCAAGAGCCGCGGCAGTTGTGGCAGCGTCGTCGCCCAGTACGGCGCCTCCTCCCGGACTGCCCTGCGCAGCGCACGCCAGCCTATCTGCTCGCTCATCCAGCGCTCGAGGAACGGTTTGGCGGTCTTCCACAGGTCGAGCTCCGGATCGAGCTCCCGCCCCAGCCCCTCGATATTGAGCAGAGTCTTTTGCAGCATCACGAGCTGAGGCTGGATTTCGACGTTGAAGCGGCGCGAGGTCTGGAACAGGCGCAGCAACAGCTTGCCGAAGTAGATCTCCTTCAGCGGCCGGGCGAAGATCGGCTCGCACACGGCGCGGATCGCCGTCTCGAACTCGTCCACGCGCGTATGCTCCGGAACCCAGCCGGCGTCCAGATGCGCCTGCGCCACGCGCCGGTAGTCGCGGTTGAAGAAAGCGATGAAATTCTGCGCCAGGTAGTTCTTGTCGGTTTCGGTCAGCGCGCCCATGATGCCGAAATCGAGCGCCACGTAGCGGCCGTCGTCCGCGACGAAGATGTTGCCGGGATGCATGTCGGCATGAAAAAAGCCGTCGCGGAACACCTGCGTAAAGAAGATCTCGACCCCGGCCCGGGCCAGGCGCGGGATGTCGATGCCCTTCGCCCGCAGGGTCGCGACCTGAGACACCGGGGTTCCGTGCATGCGCTCCATCACCATCACGCGCTGCGAGCACCAGTCCCAGTAGATCTCGGGCACCTGCAGCAGCGCGGAGTCGGCGAAATTGCGCCGCAGCTGGCTGGCGTTGGCGCCCTCGCGCATGAGGTCCAGCTCGTCTTCCAGATGGCGCGAGAACTCGGCCACCACTTCGCGCGGCTTAAGCCGGCGGCCGTCGGCCCAAAGCAGCTCGATCAGACCTGCCGCCGTCTCGAGCAGCGCGACGTCCTTCGCCACCGCCGCCTCCACGCCCGGGCGCAGGACCTTGACCGCGACTTCGCGCCCGTCGTGCAGAACGGCCAGGTGCACCTGGGCGATCGAAGCGCTCGCGACCGGGTCGCTCGCGAATTCCCTGAACACCTCGGCGATAGGCTTGCCGAGCGAGCGCTCAATCTCGGCCAGCGCCTGCGCCGACGGAAACGGCGGCACCTGGTCCTGCAGCTTCGCCAGCTCGTCAGCGATATCGGCCGGCAGCAGGTCCCGGCGGGTCGACAGCACCTGGCCGAATTTGACGAAGATGGGGCCGAGGGTCTCGAGCGCACGGCGCAGCCGCACCGCGCGGGGACCCGCATCCGAGCGCGCGAAAAGCGCCAGCAGGCGGCTATGCTCAAGGTGCGGAACGAGCACGTGCAGCCCGAAGCGCAGCCCGATCGAGAAGATTCGCAGCAAGCGAAGCAGGCGCGACATGGGGCGGCTCAGGTCATACGCTCGATTCGCTTCTCGAGGCGCTCGATGGTATCGCGCAATCGGGCGACGCCCGCCGCGAGCGACTCGAGCTCGGTCCGGGGCACGAGAAGGCGCCTTTCTTCGACGGCGTATTCGACCAGGCTCCCGGCAAGACGTCTGGCCGCGTCAATCTGCCAGCCGGCGAATTCCCTCGCCAGGCCGACGACGCGCCTGGCGGCGATATCGCCCACCAGCCGCGAGAGATCTTCCTCCGGCTCCCAGCGCAAGTGACGCACGAGCAACATCACCTCGCTTGCCAGGCGCGCGTTTCCCGTCACCTGCACCGCGCGCATGAAGTGCTCTTCCCCGCGCCCGAGCGCCGCGAGCGCATCCGGCCCGAGCGAGAGCGTCAGCGAGGGTTCGGCGCCGTCGGTCGACGGCGCGACGCGTCCGTCGGCGAGGATCGACAACCTGAGCTCCGGCAACGGAGGCGTCGCGAGCGAGACAGTTTCGCCGGCAAAGGGCACGAGCCGCTCGCGGGCCCACGGCTCGGCTTCGAGCAAATGATTGAGCGCCGACGCGAAGGGGTAGTCGAGCAGCATTGAGCTATCGGGAAATGCCAAAGCCGCCTCGCGGTGGCTTTTGCGCGTGTCCGGCCGGCCTCAATTCATTCGCTGGATGCCTGCGAGCAGCCAGCCGGAAGCGCTATCTAGCGGTTTGGACAGGCTCCAGAACTCTTCGAATCCCACCGGCGCGGCGCCGGGCGCCTCCCGCTTCATGCCGGAAAAGCGCACGCTGGCGAGGTTTCGGTTGCCCTGGTTCACCATCTTCACGAGTTCGGCATCGAGTGAGACAAGATCTCCCTGCCTGGCCTGCAGCCGTTCGTAGATCTCAGCCGTCGTGAATTGCCGGATCAGGTCCAGCCTGCCGAGCTCGCTCGCGAGATTCAGCTTCACGAATTTGAGCTTCGCGGCGTGCAAGAACGAATCGGCGTCGAATTCCCCTGCCTTCGGCGGCGGCGCCGCAGCCGCGATCTGATTGCCCAAACCCGCGAGGACCGGCGGCACCGAGACAGGCTCGCCCCCCGGCTTGGCGAACACGCGCACGGCCAGCATTGCCACGACCGCCACAACCGTGAGGATGAAGGCGGCGGTAAAGCCGCTGTTGCCGAAAAAGGCACCGAGCAGGCCACCGAGCGCGAACGCACCGAGCGTCGGCAGCCACCCGCCGCCGGCGGCGACGGACGTGGCGCTCGCGGCGAACAACCCGTTGACAAACAGCATGCCGGCCGCGCCGACCAGCAACCTGCCCATGGTCGAATCCTTCTGTATTCCTACGAGGCGCATCCTACCGCAGCAGCCTGATCAGACGCGATAGCCGCGGTGAACCGCGACCACGCCGCCAGTGAGATTGAAATACTCCACCCCCGAGAATCCGGCACGCTCCATCATCGCAGCGAGCGTCGCCTGGTCGGGGTGCATCCTGATCGATTCGGCGAGATAGCGGTACGCCGCGGCATCGCCGGCGATCCGCTCGCCGAGCCAGGGCAGCAGCTTGAACGAATACAGGTCATAGGCACGCTCGAGCGGCTTCCACACGCGGGAAAATTCGAGTACCAGCAGGCGTCCGCCCGGCTTGAGCACGCGCCCCATCTCGGCGAGCGCGGCGTCCTTGTGCGTCATGTTGCGCAGCCCGAATCCCACCGTCACACAATCGAACCATGCCGCAGGGAAGGGCAGCCGCTCCGCATCGCATTGCACCGCCGACGCAAGGCAGCCGGAGTCGAGCA
>CAZLUX010000023.1:0-14946 GCA_964562815.1 uncultured Enterobacteriaceae bacterium | reverse complement strand
TTTCCTAGAATTGTCGCAAACAGGCCTTTGCAGCGCTCATGCCAGTGAATGTACTCGTGGTGGAAGACGAACCGGCGATCCAGGAGCTGATCGCGGTGAACCTCGAGCACGCCGGCCATCGTGTCACCCGCGCCAAGGACGCCGAAACCGCGCTCGGCCTGGTGAGGGGCACGCTGCCCGACCTGCTGCTGATCGACTGGATGCTGCCGGGCATGTCCGGCGCTTCGCTCGCCAAGCAGTTGAGGCAGGACGAGCGCACCCGGCAGATCCCGATCATCATGCTGACGGCTCGCAGCGCGGAGCAGGACAAGATCGCAGGACTCGAAGCCGGGGCGGACGACTACGTCACCAAGCCGTTCTCGCCCAAGGAGCTGGTGGCGAGGATCAAGGCGGTGCTGCGGCGCCGCGCGCCGCAGGCAACCGACGACCCCGTGCAGTCCGCCGGCCTGCGGCTCGACCCGGCCACCCGGCGCGTGTTCGGCGACAGCACGCTGCTCGATCTCGGCCCAACCGAGTTCCGCCTGCTGCATTTCCTCATGACCCATGCGGAAAGGGTGCACTCGCGCGCCCAGCTGCTCGACAGGGTCTGGGGCGATCATGTCTTCATCGAGGAACGGACCGTGGACGTGCATATCCGCAGACTGCGCAAGTCACTCGAGCCCACGGGTCACGACCGATTGATCGAAACCGTGCGCGGCGCCGGCTACCGTTTCAGCGCCAACCCCGTATAAGATAGCCACGCCGGCCGCCCGTCGGCCGGCGATTCGGAGGCGATCGACTTGAACCCGGTCTGGGGCAGCACCCTCGGTGTCACGATCCTGGCAGCGGGGGCCTGGCTGCTCGTCTGGCCCGCGGCCGGCGCGGGCTGGGCATGGGCCGCCGCCACCTTCGTGCTCGCGCTTCGCGTGATCTACCACGCGCGTCACCTGGCCTCGTTCATGGCATGGCTCGAGCGTCCGGCGCGCGACGCCCTGCCCGTGGGAAGCGGGATCTGGGAGGAGGCCTTCGCCCGGCTGCACCAGCACCTGAAAAAGCGCGATGACGAGCAGCAGGGGCTGCTGCGCGCCCTCGGGCGCTTTCGCGCCGCCGGCCGCGCGCTGCCCGACGGGGTCGTCGTCTTGGACGCGGAAGACCATATCGAATGGGCCAACCCGACCGCCGAACGACACTTCGGCATCGACGCGCGGCGCGACTTCGGCCAGACCATCACGAACCTCGTTCGCCAACCTGACTTCGTCGCATACCTCGAGCGCCACGAGTATCTCGAGCCGCTCGCCCTGCGCTCGGCACGCAGCGACGCCGCGCTTTCCGTGCGGGTGATCGAGTTCGGCGCCGAGCAGAAGTTGCTCATGTCGCGCGATGTCACGATCGAGCAGCGGCTGGAGATCATGCGGCGCGATTTCGTCGCCAACGTCTCGCACGAACTGAAAACGCCGGTCACGGTGCTGTCGGGTTTCGTCGACACGCTCGCGGACGACTCGATCGAGCTGAGCGGCGCCCAGCGCAAGCGCTTTCTGTCGCTCATGGACGAGCAGGCGCGCCGGATGCGTCGCCTGATCGAGGATCTCCTGACGCTGTCCGCGCTCGAATCGGGTGCGGCGCCGAGCGAAGAGCGGCCAATCGAAATACGGCCGCTCATCGAGAAGCTGGCCGAGGAAGCGCGTGCGCTCTCGGGCGGTCGCCACCGAATCGGCGTTGCGCTCGAGCGTGACTGCCGCCTGACCGGGAGCGAGGAAGAGCTCACGAGCGCGTTTTCCAATCTGGTGTCGAATGCGGTGCGCTACACGCCGGAAGGCGGCACGGTGCAGCTCATGTGGCGCGTCGAGGACGGCCGCGGGATCTTCAGCGTCAAGGACGACGGCATCGGGATCGAGGCGCGCCACGTTGGGCGCCTCACCGAACGCTTCTACCGCGTCGACAGCAGTCGCTCGCGCGAGACGGGCGGGACCGGGCTCGGCCTCGCGATCGTCAAGCACGCCCTCACGCGGCACCAGGCGACGCTCGACGTGCACAGCGAGCCGGGCCACGGCTCGACGTTCAGCGCGGTGTTTCCGTCACAGCGGATCCAGGCTTCCGGCCAGGCACGCGCGGCCGCGTAGCGCGGGCCGTCAGGGAAGGATTTCGTAGGCGACGCGCTCGAAGTCGCTGCCGCGCTCGATCATCTCGGTGAGGCGGACCCGTACCCGCGAGTCGACGTACACCTCGATCACGCGCTTGGGCTTGTACCACCCCGAAGGCAGCACCAGCGTCGGCGGCGCCTCGAGCGCGGGCACCGCGGTCAGCGACAAGGCCTGCACGTATGGCGCGTCCATGACGTTCAGCCCGGTTGGGCGAACCGCGGTCTCCGCCGGCAGGCCGGGCAACAGCCGCACGCCGGCGTGCAGATCGCCGTTTTCGGCGGTCATCAGCCAGCGAACCTGCCCGAGCATGTAGTTCTTGCTGTCGATCGGGCGCACGCTGACCAGCTGGCCGTGCGACAGGCGCTTGCCGGCCTCGGCGGCGGGACGCACCATGCGCAGTCCCTGCGCGCTGTCGTTTTCCAGACGCCAGTTTTCGAGCGCGAAGCCTTGCTCGGCGTCGTAATTGTCCTCGTGGCTGGTGCGGATGCGCCCGAAGGTCGCGATTTCCTGGCGCTCCTTCTGGCTCAGCTCCCTTTGTTGCCCCGGCTGACGGAACGCCCGACCGCAGATGTAGTAATGGATCGCCGGCAGGCCGTGGCAGACCACTGCCTCGTCCGCGATGCGGCGCCGCTCCTGGCCGCGGCCCGGACGCGCCTGGCACCACTGCCGGTACAGGAAGACCAGCAGCTGCTCGCAGGCGGGCTGAACGCAGTCCTCGCCCAGCGCCAGCTTGGCCGGCGACTCTCCCTTGCGCAGCAGCCCGATCCGGTTGCGCAGGCTCTTTGCCAGGCGCTGGGTGCCGAGATAGCGCGGCTCCTCCACCGGGCTTTCATCCTCGTCGATGCGCTCCGCGGTCCGGTTCCCGGCCAGGTCGATCACCAGCGGCGTCAGTTCGCCTTCGTCGATCGGCCGCCTCGAGACGTCGACCTTCTCTGCCCACCGCTCGAGCAGGAACGCGACGAAGGTCAGTTGCCGCTGCCCCAGCTCGTTCGGGTTGCAAGCGCCCATCATGATCGCCCGGATATACGCGATCCGGGGCGAGGTGTCGTGCACGTCGCGATTCATGTAGTCCTTGACCGGCTCCTCGGCGACCCCGAGCGCCTCCGCCTTGGCGTACGCCTCGTGCAGCAAGCGCCAGTCGCGCCCCGGCACCTGCCGGTAGGCGCGGTAGTGGTGGAACATCTTGAGACCGATATAGGTCAGCGCGCGCTGTGACACCAGCGCGGCCTGCCCGCTCACGCCCACTCCGCCCTCGCCCGCGGGATCGAGGCAGCGCATGTAGCCGACGCGCATTTCTTCCCACAAGCCGATCGTTTCGCGGAAGACACGCACCTCGTTTTCGGCCATCGGCAGCGCCCGGTTGGTAAAGCGCTTGGCCTGCTCGACCTGGACGAAATGAACCGCCTCGCGCAGGGCCTCCATGACCGCGAGGCGAACGACCGCCTTGGTTGGAAAGAGATTGAACTCGCTGATTTGCTCGAAGAGCTGACGCTGCGCGGTCGCGACGTTGGCCAGCGGAACGTTCTCCAGCCAGGCCTTGCAGCTGCGCTCGTCAATGAAGTCCGGAGACGCGTCCGCAACCAGATCGGGAAGCTCGAGGTCGCTCATGGCGTTCGGTTCAGTTCCGCGGACGCGCAAGCAGCGCGCCAAGGGCCTCCGCGAGCCGGGCGTCGGGCACCGCCGCGCGCCGACCCGCCTGGTTCGCGCGGCCGTTCCGCCGCGCAGCGGCCCAGATCGGATCGGGGAAATGGCGGTCGTCGGCGTGGCGCGCGATGACGTGCCAGTGCAGGTGGGGCACCTGGTTGCCGAGGCTCGCGAGGTTGATCTTCTCCGGCTCGAAAAGCTCGCGCACCGCCGTCTCGCAAGCGAACACCGCCTGCATCAGCCGCTCGCGTTCGCCGGCGTCGAGATCGGTCATCTCACGCGCGTGCCGGTTCAAAACCACGCGGCAATACCCTGGATAGTCGTCCGAAGGGACTCGCACAATGCGGCAGAAATTGTCGCGCCATAGCAACCGCCCTCCGTCGCTCACGCAGAGCTCGCAATCCATGTGCACCCGACCCGCTACAGAAGAACGCGCTCGATACCGCCCGCATTCGCCTTGCCGACGAACTCCGGCAACCAGTCTTCGCCGAGCAGGCGCCGCGCCATCTCGACGACAATATAGTCGGCTTGAGCCCCGGTGTCATCCGCGAAGCGCGACAGCCCTTGAAGGCACGACGGACAGGATGTGAGAATTTTCACACTCTGTCCGGGCTCGACTTCCCTCGGCCCGGCGACCGCCATCCTCAGCTCCCGCTCCTTGCGATAACGCACCTGCGTCGAGATGTCGGGCCGCGTCAGCGCCAGGGTGCCGGACTCGCCGCAGCAGCGCGGCGAGAGCGCCACCGGCGACCCGGTGAGGCTGCTTGCGACCTCGAGCGGCTGGTAGACCTTGATCGGCGTATGGCACGGGTCGTGATACAGGTAGCGCACGCCCGACAGGCCATCTAGCCTGACGCCCTTCTCGAGCAGATATTCGTGGATGTCGAGCAGGCGGCAGCCCGGGAAGATCCTGTCGAATTCGTACTTCTCGAGCTGGTCCATGCAGGTGCCGCAGGACACGATCACGGTGCGGATGTCGAGGTAATTGAGGGTCGTCGCCAGGCGGTGAAAAAGCACCCGGTTCTGGGTAATGATCCGCTCGCCGCGCTCGGCCTCCCCGGCCGCAGTCTGCGGGTAGCCGCAGCACAGGTAGCCGGGCGGGAGCACGCATTGCGTGCCGACGCGGTAGAGCATCGCCTGCGTCGCCAGTCCGACCTGGGAGAACAGGCGCTCCGAGCCGCAGCCGGGGAAGTAGAAGACCGCCTCGGAGTCGTCGTTCACCTTGACCGGGTCGCGTACGATGGGCACGATCTTGGGGTCCTCGATGTCGAGGAGCGCGCGCGCAGTCTTTTTCGGCAACCCGCCCGGCATCGGCTTGTTCACGAAGTGCACGACCCGCGCTGCCGGGCCCGGCCGGCCGGTCGTGGAGGGCGGGTGCGAAGTCTGCGCGCGGGCGAGGCGCAGAGCCCTCGCCGCGCGGTACGCGGTGCGCTGCAGCCGGTAGCCCCAGTCGATCATCACCTTGCGGGCGAGCTTCACGGTGCGAGGATCGGTCGCGTTGAGGAACAGCATCGAGGCGCGGGTGCCGAGGTTCGCGCGGCGCTTGCCGCTGCGGCGCAGGAGATTTCGCATCGCGATCGAAACGTCGCCGAAGTCGATGTCGACGGGACAGGGGCCTTCACACTTGTGGCACACCGTGCAGTGGTCGGCGACGTCGCCGAACTCGTCGTAGTGCGCCAGCGCGACGCCGTGACGGGTCTGCTCCTCGTAGAGAATCGCCTCGATCAGCAGCGACGTCGCGAGGATCTTGTTGCGCGGGGAATAGAGCAGGTTCGCACCCGGGACGTGCGTCGCGCAGACGGGCTTGCACTTGCCGCAGCGCAGGCAATCCTTGATGGAATCGGACACCCCGCCCAGGTCCGACTGCTCCAGGATCAGCGATTCGGCGCCGATCAGCGAAAAGCTCGGCGTATAGGCATTGCCGAGGTCCCCGCCCGCGAGCAACTTTCCCGCGTTGAAGCGTCCTTCGGGGTCGACCGCCTGCTTGTAGGCGCGAAACGGCTCGATCTCGGCCGCGTCGAGGTATTCGAGCTTGGTAATGCCGATTCCGTGCTCGCCCGAGATCACTCCTCCGAGCGACCTCGCGAGGCGCATGATTCTCGCGACCGCCTGGTTCGCCCGCTGCAGCATGGCATAGTCGTCGGAGTTGACCGGGATATTGGTGTGCACGTTGCCGTCGCCCGCGTGCATGTGCAGGGCGACGAACACGCGCCCGCGCAGCACACGACGATGGACCGCCTCGATGCCCTCCATCAGCGGCCGGAAGGCGGCGCCGGAGAAGATTCGCCGCAGCTCGTCTCGCACTTCCGACTTCCACGACAGGCGCACGCTGCGCGACTGCAGCGCGCCGAAGTGGGCGTCGAGATTCTCCGCCATACCGCGCCAGCGTTCGCGCACGGTTCGGATCAGCTCGAGCGCCTGCGCCGGCCGGTCGCCGAGCACCTCCGCCGCCGGCAGCCGTTCCTCGAGGTGGTAGAGCGGCAGCTCGCCGCCGAAGTACGCCTCCAGCGCGTCAAGCAGCTCGAGCTTGTTGGCCATCGAGAGCTCGATGTTGATGCGCTCGATGCCGTCGGTATAGTCGCCCAGGCGCTCCAGCGGGATCACCACGTCCTCGTTGATCTTGAACGCGTTGGTGTGCTTGGCGATCGCCGCGGTGCGCGCGCGGTCGAGCCAGAAGCGCCTGCGTGCTTCGGGCGACACCGCAATGAAGCCTTCACCGCCGCGGGCGTTGGCGATCCGCACCACCGCCGAGGCGGCGCTGGCGACCTCGTCGACCTGGTCGCCGGCGATGTCGCCGATCAGCACCATCCTGGGCCGCTCGCTGCGGCGCGACTTGGTCGCGTAGCCGACCGCCTTGACGTAGCGCTCGTCGAGATGCTCGAGTCCGGCCAGCGTCGCCTGCGAGTGAGCGTCGAGGTGCCGCTTGATTTCGACGATCGCCGGTACGGCCTCGTGCGTCGAGCCGAAGAATTCCAGGCAAACGGTTCGCGTGTGCGCCGGCATGCGGTGCAGAATGAAACGCGCCGAAACGATGATTCCGTCGGTGCCCTCTTTCTGCACGCCTGGCAGGCCCGCCAGGAACTTGTCCGTGACGTCCTTGCCCAGGCCCGACTTCCTGAAGCGGCCGCCCGGTATCTCCAGCATGCGCTCTTCGATCAGCTTCCTGCCGCTGGCGGCGAAGCGGCGCAGCCTGAAGCGCGCGCTCGGCGCATCGTGGATCTTGCCCAGATTGTGATCGACGCGGTCCACCTCCAGCCACTCCGCGTCCGGCGTCACCATCCGCCACGAGGCGAGGTTGTCGATCGCGGTGCCCCAGAGGACCGCCTTCTTGCCGCCAGCGTTCATGGCGATGTTGCCGCCGATGCACGAGGCGTCCGCCGAGGTCGGATCGACGGCGAAGGCCAGGCCCTGCGCCTCGGCGGCCTCCATCACGCGGCGCGTGACGACGCCGGCCCCGCAGCGGATCGTCGGCACCCGCCGCGCCACGCCGGGCAGATCGGTCCATTCGACTTCCCCGAGGGACTCGAGCTTCTCGGTATTGAGCACCGCGGAGCGCCGCGTCAGCGGCACCGCCCCGCCGGTGTAGCCGGTGCCTCCGCCGCGCGGGATGATGGTGAGCCCGAGAGCGATCAGAGCCCTCACCACCGGCAGAACCTCGTCCTCGCTGTCTGGCGAAACAACGACGAACGGGTACTCGACGCGCCAGTCGGTCGCGTCGGTCACGTGCGAAACGCGCGCGAAACCATCGAAGGCGATGTTGTCCCGACGCGTCACGCGCGCCAGCCTGCGCAGCGCCCGCGCGCGCAGGCCGCGCGTCGCATCGAACGACGCCGCGAACGCGTCGACCGCGCCGCGCGCCGCGTCCAGCAGGCTCGACACCTTGTCGTTGTCGCCGCGCCGGACCTCGATCTCGTTTAGCCTCCTGCGCATGCCGCCGAGAACCCGCGCACGTCGCTTCGAATGCTCGAGCAGGTCGTCCTCGAGATAGGGGTTTCTCAGGATCACCCACATCTCGCCCAGGACTTCGTACAGCATCCGCGCCGAGCGGCCGGTGCGGCGCTCGGCGCGCAGATCGGACAACAGATCCCATGCCTGCGGACCGAGCAGGCGCAGCACGATCTCCCGGTCCGAGAACGAGGTGTAGTTGTAGGGAATCTCCCGCAGGCGCGGTGGCATGGGCTGGATTCTAGACCGCTGCTGCAATGCAGCAACCACGCGATCGAAAGGGGTTCAGGCGGTCTCCGGCGATCCGAAGATGTCCCGGTAGCTCGCGTAGAAGCTGGCCACCAGGGTCGGCAGCATCACCAGGAACAGAGCGTAGACGAGGCCCTCGAGGCGCGCGGTCTGCGCGCCTCCGCTCATGACGAGAATCGCGCTCAGGGCGAGGGACGGCGCCACGACGGTCATCAGAATCGTCACCGCGCCGTAGGCGAGAAACGCGCGCCAGTTGAGCAGGCAGGCCATGAAACTGAAAAATAGCGCCTTGCCGGGACCGGTTCCGTGCCAGGCCACCAGCACCGGCGAAAACCAGTACATCATCATCACCGGAATATAGAGGCCGATGGCAACCAGCATCGCGGCGAGCATGCCGCTGTCTTCCTCCGCGGCCGGGGCGCCAACAGGTCCGACGAGCATCGAGTGCGCGAGCGCCCCGCGGTCGAACAGGGCGGTCGCCCCCAACAGCAAGGCAAGGCATGCGAGGAAGACGAGGCCCAACACGAGTTGGCTACGCGGGCGTTCGCGAAACCCCGAAAACAGATGCTCCAGCCCGACGGGCCCGCCGCGTGCCGCGGCGCGGCTCGCCGCCATGAATCCCACGGAAAAAGGCGGCACCAGCACTGGCGCGGCGAAGATGCCCACGACCGGCACGAGCAGAACCAGATTCAGCAGCAGCCAATAGGAAAAAGCCAGCGCGATCCAGGACAACGGCGCGATGCGGAACAAACGCCAGCCTTCGGCCAGCCAGCGCGCGCCGCGGCCCGCGGGAACGATTCGTGCGGGGGTCGCCACGTCAGTCCACCCAGGGCGCTTCGGCCGCGGCGGCGCGCAGCGCGAGAATTTCGCGGAAATGCTCCGGGTCGTGCGCGTGTACCAGCATTCCGGGCCGCGGCAGGTGGAGATCGCGCAACCTCGACAGCCAGAATCGCAGCGCCGCCGCCCGCAGCATGACCGGCCAGGCGCCGCGCTCGAGCGCGGTAAACGGGCGCAGCGCCGCATACGCCTGGAGCATGGCTCGGGTCCTCGCCAGATCGAGGTTTCGGTCGCGCTCGACATCGACCAGGCACCAGTCATTGACGCAGACCGCCAGATCGAAGAGCAGGCAGTCGACGCCGGCAAAATAGAAGTCGATCACGCCCGAAATCCGGCCGCCCTCGAATAGCGCGTTGTCGCGGAACAAATCCGCATGCACCGGTCCGCGCGGCAGGTCCGGAAAGCGGTAAAGCGACTGGAACCGAAGCTCCTCATCGAGCAGCGCCTCCCGTCCGGGATCGAGATACGGACGCACTTCGCGCGCCGCGGCGCGCCACCACCTGGGCCCGCGCGGGTTGTCGAGATACTCGGCATACGACCGCCCCGCCAGGTGCATGCGCGCGAGCAGCGCCCCCAGTTCCGCACACTCGGACGTGCCGGGGTGCTCGACCGAGCGACCGCCCAGCCGCGTCACCAGCGCAGCGGGCTTTCCGTTCAGGCTCGACAGGTACCGGTCGGACAGATCCGCGATAGGTGCCGGGCACGGAATGCCGTGACGCGCAAGATGGGCCATCAGGCCGAGATAGAACGGAAGCTCCGCCGCCGGCAGCCGCTCGAACAGGGTCAGCACATAGCGTCCCTGCGCCGTCGTCACGAAATAATTGGTGTTCTCGATCCCGGCAGCGACCGGCTCGAGCGCAACGAGACCGCCGACGGAATAGCTGCGCAGCCACTCGGCGAGCTCGGATTCGGAAACAGGGGTGTAAACCGACATGGACCGCTGACGGGGCTCCGTTCAGTCAGGTGCCCGGCGCGGGCGGCGAAGCCAGAATCACTTCCAAGTCTTGATCGGCCACATCGGAACGCGCACGCCGTCGTCGAGCGAGTTGAGGCGGATCCAGCCGCCGTTGCCGGTGGTATCGACGAGGTAGTAGACCGGACCGTTTTGCGGCGTCACCTTGAGCATCATGATCTGGCCGCCCTGGCGGATGGGCTCGACCTTGGCGCCCTTCGGCACGGGAATACGCACCTGCGGCTCGTCGACGGCACCGCCCGGCTGCGGCAGCGGCGGGGCCGGCAGGGGCTCGAGCTTGGGAGGCGTCGGCGGCTGCGCGAATGCCTGCAGCGCGACTGCGGCAAGGAGGGCTACGAGTAGGCGGCGCATTGTGCAGGCGTTGAGGCTGCGATTTTAGCAGAGGGGCGTCGATCAAAGGTTGAGCAGGATTTCCCGCTCGTCCGGCGAGGGCTCGAAGCCGCGTTTGTCGAAATAAGCGAAGATCGCGTCGACGGCCTCCTGCGGCTCCTCCACCACCTGAAGGAGTTCCTGATCGTGCGTGTCGATCGTTCCTTCGGCGATCAGGCGCTCGCGGAACCATTCGAGCAGGCCACCCCAGAACGCGCGCTGCATCAGAATGATCGGCATCCGGCGCGTCTTGCGCGTCTGCACCAGGGTGAGCGCTTCGAACAGCTCGTCGAGCGTGCCGAAGCCGCCCGGCAGGACTACGTAGGCGGTCGCGAACTTCACGAACATCACCTTGCGCGCGAAGAAATGCTTGAAGCGTAGGCTGATGTCCTGGTACGGATTGGCGCGCTGCTCGCGCGGGAGCTCGATGTTCAATCCGATGGCGGGAGCGCGGCCGTAGAACGCGCCCTTGTTCGCCGCCTCCATCACGCCCGGCCCGCCGCCGGAGATGACCGCGAAGCCGGCGTCGGACAATAGCCGCGCCGTACGCTCGGCGAGCGCGTAGACCGGCGAGTCGGCCGCCGCCCGCGAGCTGCCGAACATGGACACCGCCGGCCGCACGCCCGCGAGGCGCTCGGTGCCGTCGACGAACTCTGCCATAATGCCGAACAACCTCCAGGCCTCGCGGGAAGAGATTTCGTACGCCGGGCTGGCAAGCTTCGGCAGCTTCTCGTTCTTCATCGTGTCCGGGAACCATCCTGAAAAGACGCTCCTGCTCGTGGACGGGTCTTCGTACCTGTACCGGGCGTTCCACGCGCTGCCGGAGCTCAAGAGCCCGCAAGGCGAGCCCACCGGCGCCATCTACGGCGTGCTGAGCATGCTAAGGCGCCTGGGCGCCGACTACAAGGCACAGGCGCGCGCCTGCGTGTTCGATGCCAAGGGCAAGACCTTCCGCGACGAGGCCTACCCCGAATACAAGGCGCATCGCCCGGCGATGCCGGACGACCTCGCGGCGCAGATCGAGCCGCTCAAGGACGCGATCGACGCGCTCGGCTGGCGCACGCTCACGATCGAAGGCGTCGAGGCCGACGACGTGATCGCGACGCTCGCCGAAAGGGCCAAGGCGCAGGGCTGGCGCTGCATCATCTCGACCGGTGACAAGGATCTCGCGCAGCTGGTCGACCCGAGCGTCACGCTGGTCAACACGATGTCGAACGAAACGCTCGACGTCGCGGCTGTGCAGCGGAAGTTCGGCGTCTCGCCGGAGCGCATCGTCGACTACTTCGCGCTGGTCGGCGACGCCGTCGACAACGTCCCGGGCGTCGCCAAGGTCGGACCCAAGACAGCAGCCAAGTGGATCTCGCAGTTCGGCTCGCTCGACGAGGTCATCGCGCACGCGGGGGAGATCGGCGGCGTGGTGGGCGAAAACCTGCGCAAGTCGCTCGACTGGCTGCCGACGGCGCGAATGCTGCTCAGGGTCAAGCGCGACGTGCCATTGCAGATCGCGCTGTCGGACCTTGAAGACGTCGCGGGCGACCGCGAGCGCCAGCGCGCGCTGCTCGAGCGCTTCGGCTTTCGCTCCTGGCTGAACGAGCTCGGCGGCGCCGTGGCCGCGCCGGCGCCGGACGCGGGGAACACCGAGCGCAGACGCTACGTCAGCGTGCAGGATGAGCGGGCGTTGCGCGAATTGCTGGACGCGATCGGGAAATCGGAGCTGACCGGATTCGACACCGAGACCACCGGCCTCGAGCCGATGCTGGCGCGGCTGGTCGGGATGTCCTTCGCCTGGGGCGGCACCGCGGCCTACCTGCCGCTCGCGCACGACTATCCTGACGCGCCGGCTCAAATCGGCGTCGAGCGCGCGCTCGAGCTGCTGCGCCCCTGGCTGGAGGACCCTGCGCACGCCAAGGTCGGGCAGAACCTGAAGTTCGACGCCCATATCCTCGCCAACCACGGCGTCAAGCTGGCCGGCATCGCGCACGACACCTTGCTCGAGTCCTACGTCTACGAGGTGCACGAGCGGCACGACCTGGACTCGCTCGCCCAGCGGCATCTCGGCTGGAAAACGATCACCTACGACGAGATCACCGGCAAGGGCGCCGCGCGAATTCCGTTCTCGGAAGTCGACATCCAGCGCGCGACCGATTACGCCGCCGAGGACGCCGACTGCGCGCTCGCGGTGCACGGTGCGCTCTATCCCAGGATCGCCGGCGATGAAAAGCTGAGCTACGTCTACCGCGAAATCGAGATGCCGGTGCTGCCGGTCCTGCTGCGCATGGAGCGAAACGGTGTGCTGCTGGACGGCGCAAAGCTCGAGGCCCAAGGCCACGAGCTTGGCAAGGAGCTGCTCGAGCTCGAGCAGAGGGCCTACCAGGTCGCGGGCCAGCCGTTCAACCTCAACTCGCCGAAGCAGATCCAGGAGATCCTGTTCGAGCGCCGGGGTTTGCCGGTGAAGAAGAGGACGCCTTCCGGCGCGCCGTCGACCGACGAAGACGTCCTCGCCGAGCTTGCCCAGGACTACCCGCTGCCGAAGATCCTGCTCGAGTACAGGGGGCTGGCGAAGCTGAAGTCCACCTACGCCGACAAGCTGCCGCGCATGGTGAACCCGCATACCGGGCGGGTGCACACGACCTACTCGCAGGCGGTTGCGGTGACGGGGCGGCTCGCCTCGACCGAACCCAATCTGCAGAACATCCCGATCCGAACCGCGCAGGGCCGGCGCATCCGTGAAGCCTTCGTCGCTCCGTCCGGCTGCCGCATCGTCAGCGCCGACTACTCGCAGATCGAGCTGCGCATCATGGCGCACCTCTCGGGCGACGAGGGGCTGCGGCACGCTTTTGCGCACGGCCATGACGTGCACCGCGCCACCGCGGCGGAGGTGTTCGGCCGCCAGCTGGAAGAGGTCTCGGCCGACGAGCGGCGCACGGCCAAGGTCATCAATTTCGGCCTGATCTACGGCATGTCCTCGTTCGGCCTGGCGCAGAACCTCGGCATCGAGCGCGCGACCGCACAGGCTTACATCGACTCGTACTTTTCGCGCTATCCGGGCGTGAAGCGCTACATGGACGAGACCCGCGAGCGCGCCCGCAGCCAGGGCTACGTCGAAACCGTGTTCGGCCGCCGCTTGCGGCTGCCGGAGATGAAGAGCGGCTCGCCGCAGCGGCGCCAGGCCGCCGAGCGCGCGGCGATCAACGCGCCGATGCAGGGTACGGCAGCGGACCTGATCAAGCTCGCCATGGTCGCCGTGCAAGGCTGGCTCGATGCGCGAGGCCTCGGCGCCAAGCTGATCATGCAGGTGCACGACGAGCTCGTGCTCGAGGTGCCGCAAGCCGAGCTGGACGAGGTCGTCGAAGGACTGCGCTCACGCATGCAGGACGTCGCCAAGCTGGAGGTACCGCTGATCGTCGACGTCGGGGTCGGCGACAACTGGGACAAGGCGCACTAGGTTGTCGGGTCCGGCGGCTCTGTGCTACCTTGCAGAGGCGTCAGAATATCAAGAGGGGAACGAATCGAATCCCCCGGCCAACGACCACCGGAGGAATCACCATGTGCAAGACCAACTACAGCACCGTCGTCATGGCGGTAGTTGCGGCGTTTGCCGCACTGTCCGCAAGCGCCGCGGAAGTCAACGGGCCCAAGCTCGAGTGGAAGTTCTCCACTTGGGGCAATCAGCGCGCCTTCACCAAGGGCATCGAGGTGCTTGCCGACATCGTCGCGAAAAAGACCGACGGCAACTTCACCATCCGCATCGGCTACGGAGAATCGTTCTCGAAAGCCCGCGAGAATCTCGACGGAATAAAGCTCGGCGCGCTCGACGGTGCGCATTTCTGCAATTTCTACCATCCGGGCAAGAACCCGGCATTCATGGTCTTCTCGCTGCCTTTCCTGCCGCTCGGCGAATGGAAGGTGTCGCGCGTCGTGCGCGAGAGGCTGTACCACCATCCGGCCTTGGTGGCCGACATGGACCGCTGGAACGCGATGGCCTACGCCTCCACCTTGCTGCCGCAGTACGAGTTCCTGGGCAAGGGCAAGCCCCCGTACAAGCTCGCCGACTGGAAGGGGCTGCGCGTGCGCGCCGGCGGTGGCATCGGTGACGCCATGCAGGTGCTGGGCGCGATCAAGACCACCACCACGGCAACCGAGGTCTACACCTCGATGCAGCGCGGCACGATGGACGCCGCGTCCTTCCCCTTCACCTATGCGCAGGTCGCTTACAAGATCAACGAGGTGTCCGATTGGTACACCACCAACATGTCGCCCGGTACCTCCGACTGCCCGATCGTATTCAGCAAGTCCTCCTGGCAGAAGCTGCCCGAGCAGTACAAGAAGCTGGTCATGGACGCCAAGAGCCGGGTCTTCGACGCGCAGATCGAGGCCTACGTCGCGATCGACAAGAAGAACCTGCCGATGCTGGCAAAGACGCTCAAGCCCGTGACTTACTCCGATGCCCAGCTGGAGGAATTCCGCGCAGTCGCCGGCAAGCCGGTGTGGGACAAGTGGATCGCCGAGAACAAGGGCAAGTTCGACGCCCAGGGTTTGCTCGATCTTCTCTTCAGCACGGCGAAGCAAGCGGCCAAGTAATCCGATGAGCGCGGTGCCGCGCGAGGACGGCTCGACGCTGAGCGTATTCGACGTTCGCCTCGGCCGCGTCGAGACGTTCTTCAACTTGGTGGCCGCGGCCTGCATCTTCGTGCTGATGTTTCTCGGCATGGCGCAAGTGCTCGGGCGCCAGCTGCTCGACAGGCCGATCAACGGCTATATCGATTTCGTCGAGCTGTCGATGGCGACGTTCGCCTTTCTCGGCATCGC
>CAZLUX010000022.1:19033-24069 GCA_964562815.1 uncultured Enterobacteriaceae bacterium | reverse complement strand
AGAACAACCACCGTCTCTTCAGCAACCGGGTGTGCTGGGCCGCCGAACACCACGAAGGCGGCGAGCAACAGCGTGTAGACAAGTGCCCCCATCAGCTGCTGGGATTGACCACATGGACAATGAACTTGGTGCCGCGCACTCCCATGATCGAGGCCGGGGTATGAATACGCATCGACCCCGGCGTCTGCTTGACCAGCTTGCCGGATATCACGACGATCGTGCCCTTCTTCAGCGATGCATCCATCTGACCTTTGTAGGTGGTCGTGTCGAATGCATACTTGTCGAGCGACATCACCGTGTTGGGGCCGATCGACAGGCGGCTATTGTCCGCGAGCGTCACCCCGACCGTGCCGTCTTCGCCGGTGATGATCGAATCGGACTGGAGCACGTGCGTGCCCGGGACGGCGGCAATGCGCTGTCCGTCGCGTTCGATCTGAACCGTGCCTTGCGCAGTCTTGATCTGACCCGCATCTTCCGCCGCCGCACTGAATGCCGCGACCGCCAACGCCAGCCCCGTCAATGCTATTGCTCCGCGCATGTTACCTCCTGGAGAATTTGCCTAATATAATCCGCCCAAATGATCGAGACGCGAATCAAAGTATTCCCCGCCCGTCTCGCTGCGCTGACGGAGATCCGCGCCTTTCTAGAGTCATTTTGCACCGACTCGGGGCTGGCACGGGATGCATGTTTGAGAACAAACGTCGTTCTTGAGGAATTATTCACGAATTGCATCCGGCACGGGCATCGGGCGGAAACCGGCCAGCCGGTTTGGATCGGCCTTTCCAGCGATGACGAGGCCATTTGCATCAGTTTCGAGGACAACGCGCGCGCCTTCAACCCCTTCAACCACGCCCCGGTCGGCATCGACAACACGGTCCGTTCGCGGCCTGTAGGGGGCCTCGGCGTGCTGCTGACCCAGAAGCTCGTGCTTTCCCGCGATTACGCCTACGTCTTCGGCAGGAACCACTCCCGATTGAGGCTTGGGCGCAACTGACGCGGTGCTCCTGACGGTGGGTACTTGCCCCGACACCCCTCCCCGGCCATGGCTTAACGCAGCCACGCGATCAAGGCGTGCCATCCCTTTTCCAGATATTGCATGTTTCCGTCCAGGAAAAGGTGAGCGAAGCCGAGGAACGCCTTGGCGTCATAGACCTTCCAGGCCCAGCCGGCCAGGATCGCAGTGCCGATAATGAGGACGAGAGCGCCTGTCAGCGCCTTCGGTATGATGTAGAGCATCATACCGAGCGAACCGAAGTGACCGTAGGGGCGGTGCATCAGCAGCAGCCCGGCGCCTACCAGTAGCAGGCCGACCGGGATGAGTAACGGCCAGGGGTTCGTGAGAAGAATCTGCAGCTTCGCGTCCCATGCACCGGTCGCGAGAGCCGCGGCGGCTGCAGCCGCGAGCCCCCCCGCGACCAGCAGCGTCATGCCCGAGATGAGCCCAACTGCACCGGCATAAGCCAAGCCCGCCCTGCCGTAGAAGCGAAAGCTCACGCGTCGCGTGACGATCGACGCCACTCCGGCGAACAGGAGTGTGGCGCCGACGAGAGAAACTCCCAGCACCAGGTTGCGGCCGGAAGCGGATTGCCGGCCAGCCACGGCCAAGAATATGCCGGCGCCCAATACAGCGTATTCCACGAGGGCACGGATGTTGAGCAGGACGAGCGTGCCGAGTGAGCGAAGGCGGAACTTCAGTCGCTGGAAACCCGGCGCCGAGACGGAGCGAGCGCGGTGCGTCGCGCCCTTCAGGCGCGACCCCACCGGGGGGGCCGTAAAGTCCAAGTCCTCCGTTTCCGTGGAGTCGCGCGCTATCCGAGCGGGATCTGCTGCCATCGGTTCGGGCCCGTTTTCAGAACAAGGGCCAGCATACAAAGCGCGCGGCGGAATGACTGCGAACAATTTACTGTTTGCGACAAGGCTTTTCCTGGTCCGCCTTCATGACAGCAGGCGGATCATCGGACCGTGTGGTGCCCGGGGGCGGAGTCGAACCGCCACGGCCTTTCGGCCTGGGGATTTTAAGTCCCCTGTGTCTACCAGTTTCACCACCCGGGCAGACCCGGATTGTCGCGGAAAAAGCTGGAGGCGGGAGTCGGAATCGAACCGGCGTCCACGGCTTTGCAGGCCGCTGCATAACCACTCTGCCATCCCGCCCACGGGGGCGTGCCCGCATCGATACGGGCCCGGAACTAAAAAGGGAAGGTGCGAGACACCTTCCCTCAGAAACTGGAGCGGGAAACGAGTCTCGAACTCGCGACCTCAACCTTGGCAAGGTTGCGCTCTACCAACTGAGCTATTCCCGCACTATCGAGCGGCGGATTATAAGGCCATCCCGGGCGCCGCTCAACCCGTTTCCGAGGCGTGCGGAAACGCCTGGCGGAGGTAGTACATCATTGAAATCACGGTCAGTACGGCAGCCACGTTGATCAGCACGGTACCGAGCACCTGGCAATTGACCGAGCCCCAGAGCTCGCCGTGGTACAGGAGCAGCGGAATGGCGACCATCTGGCCTACGGTCTTGATCTTGCCAATGTACGCCACCGCCACGCTCTTCGCCTTGCCGATCTTGGCCATCCATTCCCGCAGCGCGGAAATCGCGATTTCGCGCCCGACGATGATGAGGGCCACGGCCGATTCCACGCGGTCGAGCTGAAGCAGGACGATCAGTGCGCCCACGACCATCAGCTTGTCCGCCACTGGGTCGAGAAAGGCGCCGAAGGCCGACATCTGGTTCAGCTTTCGGGCGAGGTAGCCGTCGAGCCAGTCGGTGACCGCCGCAAAGACGAAGATCGTGGTCGCCGCCAGGTTCTTGCCCGGCATCGGCAGCCAGTCGTCCGGCAGGTAGTACACCCCCACGATCAGAGGGATCAGAATGATACGAAGCCAGGTGATCAGATTGGGCAGGTTGAGCGGCATCAGCGTGCGGCCTGGTCGTGGAGGTGGCGATAGATCTGTTCGGCAAGGCCGCGGCTTATGCCGTCCACCTTACACAGCTCGTCGATCGCCGCGGCGTGCACTTCGCGCAATCCGCCGAAGTGGGCGAGCAGGCGCTGGCGCCGCTTGGCACCGACGCCGGGAATCTCGTTCAGCGTCGACGTCGTGCGCGCCTTTCCCCGACGCGCGCGGTGACCGACGATCGCGAAACGGTGTGCCTCGTCGCGGATGCTCTGGATCAAATGCAGACCGGGGTTCTGCGGCGGCAAGGTCACGCTCCGGCCCTCCGCCTCGATCACGAGCTCTTCCAGCCCGGGCCTGCGCTGCGGCCCTTTGGCGACGCCGACCAGGCCGACGTCGTTGAGACCCAGCTCCGCCAGCGCTGCCTTGGCGGCACGGACTTGTCCCACGCCGCCATCGATGAGAATGAGATCCGGAATCTTGCCTGCATCGGAGGTCACGCGTTCGTAGCGCCGTGCGAGCGCCTGGCGCATCGCGCCGTAATCGTCACCCGGCGTGACATCCCGAATGTTATACCGCCTGTATTCACTGTGCTGCATGACATGGTGGTCGTATACCACGCAAGACGCGACGGCCGCCTCTCCCATCGTATGGCTGACGTCGAAGCACTCGATTCGCTGCGCCGCTTCCGGCAGTCCCAACGCGTCTCGCAGCGCGGCGGTGCGCACCTCTTGCGTCGTCCGCTCGCGCTCGCGATGAGTGATCGCGAGCTCGGCGTTCTTGCGTGCCATTTCGAGCCAGACCCGGCGCTCGCCGTGGAGCGGCGAAAGGACCTGCGTCCCGCTCGACGCCCGGTCGCTCAGCGCTTCCTCGAGCGCGCTTCGATCCACCTCGTCGCTGGTCAGGATGAGCGGCGGCACCGGCTGATCGGCGTAGTGCTGCTCGAGGAAAGCAGCGAGAACCTCGCCCTCCGCGGCGCCCTCCGCATTCTGCGGAAAGAAACTGCGATCCCCGACGTGCCTCCCGCCGCGAATCATCACCAGGTTCACGCATGCCATCCCGCCCTCGAGCACGCAGGCCACGACGTCGGCGTCGACGCCGCGCTCGCTCTCCACATACTGACGCGCCTGCACCCGTGAAAGGGCGCGGACCTGGTCCCGGTATACGGCCGCCTCTTCGTAGTGCCGCTGGGATGCGGCCGCAGCCATCTTCTCCGTCAGGGCGCCGATCACGTCGTCTTCCCTGCCCTCGAGAAACAGCACCGCGTTGCGCACGTCCTGGCCGTAGCGTTCCGGGGTGATCAGGCCGGTGCACGGCGCGGTGCAGCGGCGGATCTGGTACAGCAGGCACGGACGCGAGCGGTTCTCGAACACGCTGTCCTCGCAGGTCCGCAGGCGAAACACGCGCTGCAGGAGCTGGATCGCCTCTCGCACTGCGTGAGCGTGAGGGAACGGCCCGAAGTACCGGTTGCGGCGGTCCTTCGCCCCGCGATGAAATCCGATTCGCGGCACGGCGTGCCCGGTAATCATCAGGTACGGGTAGGACTTGTCGTCGCGAAACAGGATGTTGTAGCGCGGCGCCAGGCTCTTGATGAAATTATTCTCGAGCAGGAGCGCCTCGCCCTCCGAGCGCGTCACCGTGACCTCGATCGCCGCGACCTGCTCCAGCATCATCCGTATCCGCGGACTGATGGCGGAACCCCGGCTGAAGTACGAGCCGACGCGCCGTTTGAGGTCGCGCGCCTTGCCGACGTAAAGCGCTTCCCCGTCGGCGCCGAGCATGCGATAGACGCCGGGAAGGCCGGGAAGGCCCGCGACGAAGGCCTTCGGATCGAACGATTCACTCATGGTCCAATCCGAAATTCTAGCGCCATGCCTATGATTTCGTGTAAAATTCTGCGCTTTTGGCATTCGGCTTCTCTCCATGGCAAAAGTATCGGCGGTCGAGATCCGCGTCGGCAACCTGATCGAATGGGACAAGCGCGTGTGGCGCGTCCTGAAGTGCTACCACGTGCACGTCGGCGGCCGCGGCGGCGCCTTCATGCAGGTCGAGATGAAGGACATCGAAGCCGGCACCAAGACCAATCAGCGCTTCCGCACGGACGACAAGGTGGAGCGCGCGTTCGTCGAGCCGCGGGCGATGGA
>CAZLUX010000022.1:6958-18933 GCA_964562815.1 uncultured Enterobacteriaceae bacterium | reverse complement strand
CAGGTGCCGCCGTTCGTCAATCAGGGCGAACGGATCAAGGTCAACACCGACGACGGCACGTACATGGAGCGCGCCTAGGGCGCGCTAGGCGAGGCCGCGTAGCGTCTGCGCGGCCTCGAGATAAGCGGGGTTGGCTCGCTGGTCACGCCGGCTCTTCGCGCGCAGGAGCGCGAAACGCTGCGTCTCGACCGGAGCCGCTCCACCGAGGGCGTCGAGCAGCTCCTCCTGGCCTTCCGGGTCGTTGCATAGCAGCACCATATCGCAACCCGCCGCGAGCGCCGCGCGCGCGCGCTCGGGAATCCCGCCCGCCGTGCCCGCACCCTCCATCGACAGGTCGTCGCTGAAGATCATGCCGGCGAAGCCGAGGCGCTTGCGCAGGATTTCCTGCAGCCAGAAGCGGGAGTATCCGGCGGGCTCGGTGTCGACTTGAATGTAGATCACGTGCGCAGGCATCACCGCGGCGAGCCCGGCTGAGATCGCCCTGCGGTACGGCTCCAGGTCTCGCGCCAGAATTTGCTGCAGGGGGCGCTCATCGCGCGGCACGTCCACATGCGAGTCGGCCGCGGCATAACCGTGTCCTGGGAAGTGCTTTCCGACCGCCCCCATGCCTCCCTCCCTCAGGCCGCCGATGAACGCGGCGGCAAGCTCCCCTACCGCCACCGGGTCGGCATGGAAGGCCCGGTCGCCTATCACGCCGCTCCTCCCATAGTCGAGATCGAGCACCGGTGCAAAGCTGAAATCGAGACCGTGGGCGGCAAGCTCGGCCGCGATGACGAGACCCGCTGCTCGCGCCGCCGCACATCCTGCGCCGCGGTCGTGGTCCCAGATCTCCCCCAGCCGCCGCATCGGCGGCAATGCGCTAAATCCCGTACGGAACCGCTGTACGCGCCCGCCTTCATGATCCACGCAAAGCAGGATGTCCGGACGCACCGCGCGGATTTCACTTACCAGATCGAGCAGCTGCGGCGGGCTTTCATAGTTGCGGGCGAAAAGGATGGCGCCGCCGACCGCCGGATGCCGAAGCCGCGCCCGGTCGCCGTCGGTGAGCCCGGTGCCGACTACGTCGATGACCGCCGGCCCAGGTCCTCCGCTCACGCACTGGACTCCAGGATCACCGTCGCGCTGGCGAACTCCCTTTCATCCGACAGCGAGAGATGGCAGCGGCCTACGCCTCGGCGCTCAAGCAGCGCCGTCAGGGCGGGAGTGAACTCCAGCGTGGGCTTACCCGAGCGCAGATTCACCACCCATACCCCGTGCCAGTTCGCCGGCGCATGAATTCCCGTGCCGAGCGCCTTGGTGAACGCTTCCTTGGCCGCGAACCGCTTGGCCAGGTAGGCCACCGGTTGCCGGTGCGCGCGAAATCGCGCCATTTCCGGCGGGCACAGAATCCGCAGCGCAAAGCGCTCGCCGTAGCGCGAGAGGACGCGCCCTACCCGTGCGATCTCGACGATGTCGGTGCCGACACCGTAGATCATTTCCGGACGGAGCGCGCGGCTTCGACGATCAGACGCTTCATCTCGCGTACCGCCTCGCGCATGCCGACAAACACCGCACGGCTCACGATCGCGTGCCCGATATGGAGCTCGCGCACGCCTTCGAGCCGCGCCACCGGCTCGACGTTGAAATAGTTCAGCGCGTGCCCCGCGTTGAACCTCATGCCGAGCCCGCGGATCGCCTCTCCCGCCTGCTTGATCCCATCGAGCTCCCGCACAACAGCGAAACTCTCGGCGTCGCGCCCCTTGGAGTGGAAGGCGTGCGCATACGGGCCGGTGTGCACTTCGCAGACGGACGCGCCTATGCGGGCGGCGGCCTCGACCTGCCGCGGATCGGCGTCGATGAACACCGATACGATGATTCCCGCGTCGCCCAGTCTCGCCACCGCGTTCTTCAGCTTCGCTTCCTGGGAGACGACGTCCAGGCCGCCTTCCGTAGTGATCTCGTGGCGCCCTTCGGGCACCAGCATCGCCATTTCGGGCTTGATGTCGCACGCGACCCGCAGCATCTCATCGGTCGCCGCCATTTCGAGATTCAGCTTGATGTGCGTGAGCTCGCGCAGCCGCCGAACGTCCTCGTCCTGGATGTGGCGCCGGTCCTCGCGCAGGTGCACCGTGATGCCGTCCGCGCCGCCCAGATGGGCCTCCACCGCCGCCCAGACAGGATCGGGCTCGTAGGTGCGCCGCGCCTGCCGCACGGTGGCGACATGATCGATGTTGACGCCGAGTTCGATCATAGCTCCTGCAACTCCATCAGCACTGTTCGCGTGTGCAGCGTCTGGCCGCCGAGCCGGTGCGCGATCAGCGCGCGCAACAGCGCGCGGGCCTCGTCGCGCGTTTCGGCACGGTCGTAGTGGTCGCGCGCGACGTCGAGCAGCGTCCGGCCGCTCACCGTCACGTCGGCGCCGGCGCCCCGCCGACCTTCCCGGCCGTTCATCGCGACCGGACCGCGGTCCGGCTCGTACACATAGCGCTGCTCGGGCTCGATCGGCTGGCCGGTCTCCGCCTCGCGCTCGAGTACGGGAGCATACCCGAGTTCCTTCAGCATTCTGCGCTCGAAACCCCTCAGTACCGGCGCATGCGGCTCATGCTCGGACAGCCGAGCGAGGCTGCCGGCGTAGCAGTCGTACAGCTCCTCGTGCGGATCCTCGCGCGGGAGCAGGCGCAGCAGGAGCTCATTGAGGTAGAAGCCGCACATCAGACCGAGCCCCCCCAGCGAGCGCAGACCGGCCGCCCACTCCACGGAGACCAGCGTACCGAGCTCCCCGCTGGCGCTCCAGCTCAAGCGCAGCGGATGGAAAGCCAACAGCAGGCCCCGCATCGCCGAGCGAGGCCGGCGCGCGCCCCGAGCGAGGAGCGCCACCCGTCCGAAACGCCGGGTGAAGGCCTCGACGATCAGGCTCGTCTCCTTGTAGGGATGCGTGTGCAGAACGAAGCCTGCCTCGTGGGCTGCCCTGCGCCGCGCGGCCCGGCTATCCATAGCCCAGCCCTCGCAGCACGCGCTCGTCGTCCGTCCAGCCGCGCCGCACCTTGACCCAGACGCCCAGGTAGACCTTGCCGCCGAACATCCGCTCCATGTCCTTGCGCGCGGCCTCGGCGATGCGCTTGAGCTGCGCGCCCTTGCTGCCCACTACGATTCCCTTCTGGCTCTCCTTCGCGACGAGGATTGTCGCTTCGATTCTCCGCAGGCGGCCTTCCTCCTTGAAGCTGTCGATCACGACCTCGCAGCGGTAGGGCAGCTCCTCGCCGAGCTGCTGGAAGAGCTTTTCGCGCAGGAGTTCGGCGGCGAAGAACCGCTCGTCCCGGTCGGTAAGCTGGTCGGGGGGAAACATCGCCGGCGCCTCGGGCAGAGCCTCCCGCAGCACGGCCAGCAACTCGGGCAGGTTACGTCCGGTACGCGCGCTGACAGGCACGATTGCGACAAAATCGCGCTCCCTGCTCAGGCGGTCGACGAACGGAATCAGCTCTCCGGCGCGCTTCACACGGTCGACCTTGTTCACGACCGCCACCACCTTGCGTCCAGCGGGTATGCGCTGCAAGACGGCTCGATCGGCCTCTCCGAATCTGAGCGCGTCGACGACGAAGGCCACCACATCCGCATCCTTGACGACCTCTGCGGCGCGCCGGTTGAGCGTTCGATGCAGGACGTCCCGGTGCCGCGATTGCAGCCCCGGCGAGTCGATAAAGACAAACTGACTGTCGCCGCTGTTCAGGATACCCGTCACCAGATGACGGGTGGTCTGCGCCTTGGGCGAAACGATCGACAGCCTCTCGCCCACGAGGCGGTTCAGGAGGGTCGATTTCCCCGTATTCGGCCGTCCGGCGATCGCGACGGTACCGCAGCGGAAAGCGGTCATTGCTCGAGCTCTCTCAACAGCGCCTCGGCCGCCTGCTGCTCTGCGCGCTGGCGGGACGTGCCGCTGCCGGTTGCGCGCAATCCGAGGTCCGCGACGATACATTCGACCTCGAAGGTTTGCAGGTGTGCGGCGCCACGGGTCGCCGTGACACGGTATTCGGGCAGGGAGCGACGCCCGGCCTGCAGATACTCCTGCAATCGCGTCTTGGGATCCTTCGTGGTCCGGGCCGGATCGAGCTCTGCCAGCGCTTCCGCGTAGACGTTCAGCACCGCCACGCGCGCAGCATCGTACCCGCCGTCGAGCAGGATCGCGCCGAATACGGCCTCCATGGCGTCGGCGAGAATTGACGGCCTCCGTCCGCCCGCGCTCGCGAGCTCGCCCTCCCCGAGGCGAAGATGGTCGCCCAGATCCAGGCCGCGAGCGAGCGCACCGAGCGTCTCCTCGCGGACGAGATCAGCCCGCAGACGCGTCAGCTTGCCTTCGCTGAGGGACGGGAAACGGCGATAGAGCGCCTCGGCGATGACGCAATCGAGCACGCCATCGCCGAGAAATTCGAGCCGCTCGTTGTGCGGCGATCCGTAACTGCGGTGCGTAAGCGCCTGATACAGCAGCGCCGCGTTGCGGAACCGGTAGCCTAGACGGCTCTCGAGCGTCGCGGGCCGGTCCAAGAGAGTTCAGCGGCCGACGGCGCTCGCCTGAAAGTCCATATACACGCCCAAGTTGCCGAGCAGCGGAACCTCCTTGCGATAAGCGAAGGAAATCACGACGGCGCCGCCCTCCCGGGTGATGTCCAGATCGCTCGGCTTGAGTGACGGCATGTCGTCGATCGCTTGACGGGCGGCGAAGGCTTTTCGAATCTCCTCCGGAGACGTCTCACCCGAATTCGCGATCGCCGTGATCGCCTCCTTGGCGGTGTAGAACTCCAGGTATTTAGGCCCGATCTTCAGGCCGAACAGGATCACCAAGATCAGGACGATCGATCCGAAGATCAGACCGCCCAGGCTGAGGCCCAATTGTCTGTTCCGCATCCTCCCTCCCAGCGCGAGCGTTAATGAAAGGTTCCGAACCGGCTCAGATCGCCCAGGTTAAGCCAGATAAAGAATGCCTTGCCTATGATGTTCGCGTCGGGCACGAACCCCCACACCCGGCTGTCGCTCGAATTGTCCCTGTTGTCGCCCATCATGAAATAGTGCCCGGGTGGCACATGGCACACCAGAGCGCCGTCATTGTAGTTGCAATCCTTCGAGTCGGGAAACGTACGCACTTGGGGCGTGTACGCGGGGGCGTTGGGGTCGATCAGGATCTGGTGCTTGACCCCGCCGAGGTCCTCGACATAGCGCTTGTAGAACTGCATGTTCTCCTTCGAGAGGTAATCACTGACCTCGTGCTCCGGCACCAGCTGTCCGTTGATCGTCAGGCGCTTGTTGCGATACTCGATCGTGTCGCCCGGAAGGCCGACCACGCGCTTGATGTAGTCGAGCGACGGATCCTCGGGGTAGCGGAACACCATCACGTCTCCCCGGTGCGGATTCCCGATCGAAATGACCTTCTTGTTGATGATCGGCAGGCGGATGCCGTAGTCGAATTTGTTTACGAGGATGAAATCTCCGATGTGCAACGTGGGGATCATGGAACCCGAGGGGATCTTGAACGGCTCGACGACGAACGAGCGCAGCAGGAACACCACGACGATGACCGGAAAGAAGCTGACGGAGTACTCGACCCACCAGGGCTGCGTTGCCTGTGCCGGGCGCCGCTTGCGCAGCCAGACGATTTCGGCCAGCCAGACGGCGCCGGTCACCACCAGGAGCAGGAAGAGGAAGAGTGCGAAGCTCACTTGTCACCCATTTGCAGAACCGCCAGAAATGCCTCCTGCGGTATTTCAACTGCCCCGACTTGCTTCATGCGTTTCTTCCCCTCCTTCTGCTTTTCGAGCAGCTTCTTCTTGCGAGTGATATCGCCGCCATAACACTTCGCGAGCACGTTCTTGCGCAGCGCCTTGACGTTCTCGCGCGCCACGATGTGTGATCCGATGGCGGCCTGAATCGCGACGTCGAACATTTGGCGAGGAATCAGCCCGCGCAGTCGCGTCACCAGCTCCCGTCCCCGCGACTGCGCGCTCGACCGGTGCACCATGGTGGAAAGCGCATCCACCCTCTCTCCATTGACCAGAACGTCGAGCCGCACCATGTCGGCGGGCCTGTACTCCTTGAAATCGTAGTCCAGCGACCCATAGCCGCGCGTGAGCGACTTCAGGCGGTCGAAAAAGTCCAGCACGACTTCGTTCAAAGGCATGTCGTACGAGAGAACCACGTGGCTTGGCGAATAGTGCATGTTGGTCTGCACGCCGCGCTTCAGGGTGCACAGCGTCATGACGGTGCCGACGTACTCCTGCGGCACGAAGATCGTCGTCGAGATGACTGGCTCACGGATCTCGGCGATCTTGCCCGCATCCGGCAGCTTCGCCGGATTGGACACCTGGAGCAGTTCGCCGTCGCTCATGAGCACTTCATACACGACCGACGGCGCTGTCGTGATCAGGTGCATGCCGTACTCGCGCTCCAGGCGCTCCTGGACGATGTCCATGTGCAGCAACCCGAGGAACCCGCACCGGAATCCGAATCCCAGCGCCTGCGAGACCTCCGGCTCGTAGTGAAAGGATGCGTCGTTGAGGTGCAGCTTTTCCAGCGCGTCGCGCAGCGCCTCGTACTGGTTGGCTTCGACGGGGTAGAGCCCGGCAAACACCTGCGGCTTGACCTCCTTGAAGCCGGGCAGTGGCTCGCGGGTCGGCTTGTCGGCGTGCGTCAAGGTATCGCCCACCTTGGCTGCGCGAAGCTCCTTGACACCGGCGACAACGAACCCGACCTCCCCGGCAGAAAGCTCGTCGCGTGCCTGGGCCTTTGGCGTAAACACGCCGATCTGCTCGCACAGATGCGATGCGCCCGTGCTCATCAGGCGCACCTTCTCCTTGGTGCGCAGGCAACCGTCGACGACCCGCACCAGCATCACCACGCCGACGTAGTTGTCGAACCACGAGTCGATCACCAGTGCCTTGAGCGGTGCGTCGGCGATTCCTCGCGGCGGAGGCACCCGTGCAATGATCGCCTCCAGGATGTCAGAGACCCGCTCCCCGGTCTTGGCGCTGGCACGAATCGCGTCATGCGCGTCGATTCCGATCACGTCCTCGATCTCCTGGATCGCGCGCTCGGGATCTGCCGACGGGAGATCGATCTTGTTCAGCACGGGAATGACCTCGACTCCGAGCTCGATCGCCGTATAGCAGTTCGCGACGGTTTGCGCCTCAACCCCCTGCGAGGCGTCCACCACCAGCACCGCGCCCTCGCAGGCCGACAGCGAGCGGCTCACCTCGTAGGAGAAATCGACGTGCCCCGGCGTGTCGATCAGGTTGAGAAAATACGTTTCGCCGTTCTGCGCCCGGAACCGGAGCGCCGCGGTCTGCGCCTTGATCGTGATCCCCCGCTCGCGCTCGAGCTCCATCGAATCGAGCACCTGTGCCGCCATTTCCCGGTTGGAAAGCCCGCCGCACATCTGGATGAACCGATCGGCGAGCGTCGACTTGCCGTGGTCGATATGCGCGATGATCGAGAAATTGCGGATGTGGCTCTGCGCCATCATGAAAAAGGGTGCCGTCGGCACCCTTCGCGGAAACGACCGTTATTTTACCGCAAGGCGGTCTTTCAAGGCCGTAAGGTCGAGGAAATAGTGGCAGATTTCGCGCCCGTCCGGGCCGACCAGAACCGGAACGAGCTCTCCGTAGCGTAACTCCAGGGCGGGATCCGGGTCGACATCGACGGTCTCGACGCTGAAATCCAGCTCGTCCTGCAGCCTCTCGAGAGCCCGCAGCATGTCCTCGCAGAGATGGCAGTAGGTCCGGCCGTAGAGAGTCAGCCGCACTGCCGCTCAGCTTCCGTCGTCGAGCCCGGAAACCGCGACGAACGCGGTGTTCTCGCCGCGCCGAACCTGGAGCGTGAACACTGCGCCCTTATCGAGGCTCGCGAGCAGCTTGTTCAGCTGCTTGACCGACCTGAGCTCCGTTTGCCGACCGCCGTGAACGAGCATCAACAGCACATCACCCCGCCTGAGATCCGCGGTCGCCCCCATGCGCACGTCGGTAACCACGAGGCCATGCGCCAGCCTCAGTTCCTTGCGCTGCTGCGCCGTAAGCTCGCTCACCACGATGCCCAGACGGTTTGCCGCGGTACGCGCCGGTTCCTGCTCCGGCGGGGACTCGAGCGAGGCGACCTTCTCGTCCCTCAACTCGCCGACGGTGATACTGAGCGTGCGCGGCGCGCCTTTGCGCCAGATCTCGACCGGAACCCGGGTGCCGGGGCGCGTCGCGCCGACGATCCGCGGTAGATCGATCGAGGATTCGACCGGCTTGCCGGCGAAGGCCAGGATGATATCGCTCGGCTCGAGCCCGGCTTTCGCGGCCGGACTCCCCTTTTCCACCGTATTCACCAGCGCGCCACGCGAGCGGTCGAGACCGAAGGAAGTCGCCAGATCCCCGGTAACTTCTTGGATCACCACTCCGATTCGTCCGCGCGAGACGCGTCCCTTTTCCTTTAGCTGGGCCTGAACGTCCAGGGCGACGTCGATCGGGATCGCGAACGACAGCCCCATGAATCCGCCTGTACGGCTGTAGATCTGCGAATTGATGCCGACCACCTCGCCCCTCATGTTGAAAAGCGGGCCGCCCGAGTTGCCCGGGTTGATCGCCACGTCGGTCTGGATAAAGGGCACGAAATTCTCTTCCGGCAGCGACCGGCCCTTGGCCGAAACGATGCCCGCCGTGACGGTATTGTCGAACCCGAACGGCGAGCCAATCGCCACCACCCATTCGCCCACCTTCAACCGGGACGGGTCGCCGAACTTGACCACCGGAAGGCCCGCCGCCTCCACCTTGATAAGTGCGACGTCGCTGCGACGATCCGCACCGATCACTTTCGCCTGGAGCTCGCGTTTGTCCGTGAAGCGCACGTCGATCTCGTCCGCACCCTCGACGACGTGAGCGTTGGTCAGAATGTAGCCGTCCGGGCTGATGATGAAGCCGGAACCAAGCGAGCGGCTCTCCGAGCGCGGCTCCGGAATGGGCTGCTGCGGCATGAACCGGCGAAAGAACTCCTGCAGCTCGTCGTCTCCGATCCCGGGAATCTTGGGAAGAGCGCGACGCCGTATTTCCTGCTTGGTGCTGATATTGACGACCGCGGACCCCTGCTCCTCCACCAGCCGCGTGAAATCCGGCAGCGCGCGCGTTTGGGCGAACACCTGCCCTCCGAGGCCGAGCAGACACACGGCCGCGATGCACCTCAGTCCTCGCATTTCAGTCCCCTTCTAAGACTTCACTTCGGAGCGCGAAACTGGACGCTGTCCGCGATCCGCCGCACGCTGCGCGCCGGCGTCTCGCCCACGACGGTGACGAGGTGATGCGCCACCCTCCGCGTATAGATGTTGATGGCTCCCATGCTCGACAGCCCCATGCGCTGCAACTTGTCGCCGTCCGATTCCGGCTCGATGAACACCGAGACGGCCGCCAGCCCATCCGAATAAACCACCTGGTCGACCTGCCTCGTCTGGTGCAGTCTACGCTTAACCTCGATCACCTTCTTGAAGCCGGGAATGTCCGGCGAGACGCTCCATCCGGTTGCCTCCAGATCGAGGGGCGTGACGTCGGCATTCTCGACATGCCAGCTGGCCGGCGTCTGCGGGGGCTGGACTTCACTGGCCGGCACCGGCCCGATCGCCAGCTGCGTAAAGGTGAACTGCTCGATCGGCTTGCCCTTCTCGTCGAGAGTGACCGCCTTCAGCAGCATTCCCGTTCGCGCATCGGCCCACAACTTGTAGCCGTAGCGCAAATCGTCCTTCGGGGTAAGCAGGACGGCCTGGCACACATAGCCCGCGACCCGCGTGATCTCGCCCTTGCTGATCACATAGTTTTGTTCCAGCGCGCCGATTTGCGCAGGCAGAAGCGCGGGAAACGCGCGCTGATGCCGTTGCCGATCCACTTTGACCGTGCGCCGGCCGGGAAGGTAACACTTGACCGCGTCATCGGTGCGCAGTACTTCGCGCGGTGCGCCGTCCAGCACCTCCAGTTTTTCCACGCTTCCATGCTCGCCGACACGACGCACGATGCGAGAGGTCTCGCTGTGCTCGCCTTGCTGATAGACGAACGTGCCGCTGTAGGAAAGGTCTTGCGTCGCCTTGTAGATCCTTCCCAACCATTGCACTGCTTCATCCGACGAGGTGGGCTGCGCATGAGCAATGCCCGCGCCGCTCGTCGCTGCCAGGACGAACCAGAGTGTCCGCGCGAGCAGCGCCGCCCCCGGAGCCTGGCTCATTGTCCGCCGCTCTGGACAGCCTCATCCGAGACTGTGCGGATATATGGAGCCACTCCCTGCAGCGTCAGGCGCGGCGAGTAACCCTGGTGAGCCAGCAAGTAATCGTCTGCGGCGCTCGGCAGCGGTACCCGTTGCAGAGCCTTCTCCTTCACCGGCACAACGGCGGGCGTTTGAGGCGCCTGCGCGATGGGTCCGCCCATCACCGCGTCACCGCCGGGACGGGGTGCGAGCGCCAGCCAGCCCACCAGGGCGACAGCCGCAACGCTTGCTGCCGCCGACAGTGCGACCCAGCGCGTGCGCGCCGGGCTCCGTCTCTCCCGCTGGGGCGCCAGCACGGTCGGCTCCAGCGCGAGCCGCGCGCCCGTGCTTGCAGCAACATCCGTCGCCAGCGCGCCGTCACCCCGCAACGCATCGCGAATCAGGTGGTAGGTGCGCCACGCAGTACGGGCCTCACCCGGAGCCGAAAGGGCCGCCAGCACTCCCGCCAGCTCGCCGTCATCGAGCTCGTCATCCATCAGCATCGAGATCTTGGCTTTCATCGTCTACCACCTCTTGTCCTTGGCCGTTTCCAGCAGCGGCCGAAGCTTTTCCGCGATCGCTTCACGCGCCCGGAAGATGCGCGACCGGACGGTGCCGATCGGACAGTTCATGATCTGTGCAATATCCTCATAACTCATGCCTTCGATCTCCCGCAGCTGGATGGCGGTGCGCAACTCCTCCGGCAATTCGGCGATCGTCTCGTTCATTGTCTCGGCGATCTCCTTGGACAGTAACTGGCTCTCCGGCGTATCGATGTCTCGCAGCTGATCGGCGTCCTCGTACCCCTCGGCTTCCTCGGCCCCCACATCGGTCGAGGTTGGCGCACGCCGCCCCAGGGCAATAAGGTAGTTCTTGGCAGTGTTGATCCCTATTCGATATAGCCATGTATAGAAGGCGCTGTCGCCCCGGAACCCCGGCAAGGCGCGGTAAGCCTTGATGAAGGCTTCCTGTGTGACATCCTCCACCTCGGCCGGATCGCGCACGAACCGCGAGAGCAGGCGCGCCAGCTTGCGCTGATACTTCTCGACCAGCAGCTCGAAAGCACGCTTGTCCCCGCGCTGAGCCCGCGCAACCAGCTGACCATCGATGTCGCGGTCAGCCACCGTCGACCCTCGCCGTACGCCCGAGGACCTGGAACGCAATGTCCTGGCACCCTTGCGGCCTCCAACACCTCTGTTTCACTGACAGTTGCCTTAGCAAATAGTTCGTTCGAGACTGCGCCGTTCCGCCGTCCCGCCGTCAGGCGGCCGGCCGAGGCGGTGCAGATTGCGGGACCTGACCCCAGAGCGCCCACAAGCGCAGAGTCCGAAAGGAGTCCGCTTCTAGCATGGCGCCCGCGATGACAATTGTGCGGCGCATCGTAGCGGCCCCCGGAAGCACCACCAAGAACCGGTTGACGTAGCGTCGTGCCCCGACACGCAGCGGGACGAGCTCGGCATTGGCCAATTCCAGGATCAGCTGATCCCTTCCTTCCAACCGCAGGGCGCGCAGCGATCGCGGCCCGAGAAGCAGCGCCCGATCCAAGGCTGCCGCGACGCCAAGGCAGGCGATCAGCACCCCGAGGATGATTCCCGCCGGGTTGGCCAGTATTGCACCGGCACAAACCCCTGCCGCGATGTGAACCCCAACGATCGCCGCGGCAAACCCGCGCGACGGCCTCAGATCGACACGAAGGATTCGCTCGCCGTTCAAATCCGGGCGAAAACCAGGGAACCGTTGGTGCCGCCGAA
>CAZLUX010000022.1:0-6858 GCA_964562815.1 uncultured Enterobacteriaceae bacterium | reverse complement strand
AAAGATTGCCGGCGATCATGTTGATGATCGTTCCCGGAATGAAGAAGGGAGAGATGCGCCTCGGCCCGCTCTTCAGCAGCTCATCGTGGGTCTGCTCGATCAGCGGCAAACCGCCGATTCCCGAGCCGAAGTTGATCCCTGCGCGCTCGGCGGCCTCACCAGAGAGCGTCACGCCGGCGTCGCGCCAGGCCTGCAATCCGGCAGCCATGCCGTAATGGATGAACGTGTCCATCCGGCGTGCTTCCTTCACCGAAAGGTATTGGGCGACATCGAAGCCCTTCACTTCGCCGGCGATCTGGCTCGACAGACGGGAAGGGTCGAATCGGGTGACGCGCGTGATGCCGGACTTGCCGGCCAGCACATTTTCCCAGGCTTCGGGTACCGCGTTTCCGACCGGCGATACGATGCCGAGTCCGGTGACGACGACTCTGCGACGGGACAACTTCGCTCCTTAGGGACCACCGGGAGCGGGCGAACCGGCTCCCCGGTGACGCCAAAATGACTCAGGACTTCTGGTGGGCCTTGATGTAGTCCACGGCCTGCTGCACCGTGGTGATCTTCTCCGCCTCCTCGTCCGGAATCTCCGTCTCGAACTCCTCCTCCAGCGCCATGACGAGTTCGACGGTATCGAGCGAATCTGCGCCCAGATCGTCAACGAACGAGGACTCGTTCTTGATCTCGGCCTCGTTGACGCCGAGCTGTTCGGCGATGATTTTCTTGACGCGTTGTTCGATGTTTTCCATGTGGTTCCTTCCCTTTGAGGCCAAGAGGGCCAGTATTCTACCAAAACGTTCGCCTTCGCCTGCGGCGAGAAAGCGCTTGTACTACATATACATGCCGCCGTTTACGTGCAGCACGGTTCCTGTCATATAGTCCCCGGCGGGCGACGCAAGAAAGGCGACCGCCCCTGCCACTTCCGTCGCCTGCCCCAGCCGACCGAGCGGAATCTGGGCCAGGAGCGCAGTGCGCTGCTCCTCTGACAGAGCGCGCGTCATATCGGTGTCGATGAAGCCGGGGGCAACGCAGTTTACGGTAATGTTGCGGCTCCCGAGCTCGCGGGCCAGCGACTTCGTCATGCCGACGATTCCAGCCTTGGCCGCCGCGTAGTTCGCCTGCCCAGGGTTCCCTGCAGCGCCCACCACGGAAGTGATGTTCACGATCCTCCCCCAACGGGCCTTCATCATACCGCGCATCACCGCGCGGGACAGGCGGAATACCGAGCGCAGGTCGGTTTCGATCACCTCGTCCCATTCCGCATCCTTCATGCGCATGGCCAGGTTGTCGCGCACCACCGCTGCATTGTTCACCAGCACGAGGATGTCGCCGTATTCCTTCTGCACCGCCGCCACGACGGCATCGCACTGCGCCGCGTTCCGTACGTCCAGAACCCGGCCCGCCCCCTTGCCGCCCGCCTGCGCGATCGCCTCGACAATTCCCTGTGCGCCGGTCTCGCCGGTGGCGGTGCCGACGACCGTGGCGCCCTGCCTTGCCAGTTCGATTGCGATCGCGCGCCCGATCCCCCGCGACGCGCCGGTGACAAGCGCGACCTTGCCCTCCAGCATCTTCAGCCCCCCTTGATCGCGGTGACGGCCTGCTCGAGCGCAGCGCGGTCGGACAGGGCGACGCCCTGCAGATTCGGCGCGATGCGCTTGACCAGCCCCGCGAGGATCTTTCCGGGGCCGCACTCGACGACGTGCGTCACCCCGCTTTGCGCCATGCGCTGAATCGTTTCGACCCAGCGGACCGGCGACGCGGCCTGACGCACGAGCGCATCCTTGATCGCCTGCGGGTCCCCGGGCGAATCCACATCGACGTTGTTGATCAGCGGAACGGCCGGCGGCGCAAGCTCAACGCCTTCCAGGTATTCGCGCAACCGCTCTGCAGCCGGCTGCATCAGGCTCGAGTGAAAGGGAGCGCTCACGGGAAGCGGGAGCGCCCGCTTGGCGCCCTTTGCCTTGCAGGCTTCCATAGCCCGCTGAACCGCCGCCTTGTGCCCGGCTATCACGACCTGACCCGGGGCGTTGAAGTTGACCGCCTGCACCGTCTCCCCCTGTGCCGCCTCCGCGCATGCGGCCCTCACGCTCTCGTCGTCGAGGTTCAGTATCGCCGCCATGGCGCCCTGCCCCTCGGGCACAGCCTCCTGCATCGCCTGGGCGCGGAACCTGACCAGCGGCAGGCAGCGCGAGAATTCGATCGCGCCGGCCGCCGCCAGCGCCGTATATTCCCCCAGGCTGTGCCCGGCTACGAGCGCCGGCTCCGGACCGCCGAGTGCGCGCCAGGCGCGGTATGCCGCGTACCCCACCGTCACCATCGCCGGCTGAGTGTTGAGTGTCAGGTTGAGCGCCTCGGCCGGCCCCTTGTCGAGCAACTCGACGAACTCGCGCCCCAGCACCTTCTGCGCCTGCGCAACAACCTCCGCCACCTCCGGCAGACCGGCATAGGCCTGCAGCATTCCCACCGACTGCGACCCCTGACCGGGAAACACCATTGCCAATTTCATTCTTTTTCGCCCCTTACATCGTCACCAGTGCTGCGCCCCAGGTAAAGCCTCCTCCAACCCCTTCCATCAGCACTCGATGCCCGGTGCGGATCTTGCCCGCACGCACCCATTCGTCCAGCGCCAATGGCACCGAAGCTGCCGAAGTATTGCCGTGGTGGTCCACGGTCACGACCAGGCGTTCCCGCGGCAGCCCGAGCCTCTTCGCCGTGGCCTCCAGGATCCTCACGTTCGCCTGATGCGGAATCAGCCAGTCCACCTGTGCAAGCTCCATCCCCGCCGCGGCGACGGTCTCGCGCGCGACTTCGTCGAGAACTCTGACCGCGTACTTGAACACCGCCTGGCCGTTCATCTGCAGGAAGGGCGAGCCGGTGATTCCGCCGCCGCAGACGTTGCCCGGCACCGACAGCATATCCGCCTGGCTGCCGTCCGCGTGCAGGACTGCGGCATGGACCCCGGGCCGTTCTCCAGCCTCGAGGACCACGGCACCGGCACCGTCGCCGAAGAGCACGCAGGTCCCCCGGTCGTTCCAGTCCAGGATGCGCGAGAATACTTCCGCCCCCACCACCAGCGCCCGCTTGTACGTGCCGCCCCGGATAAAGCTGTCGGCGCTCGCCAGCGCATAGACGAAACCGCTGCACACGGCCTGGACGTCGAATGCCGGACAGCCCTTGATGCCGAGCTTGGCCTGGAGCAAGGTAGCCGCACTGGGAAAGACGAAATCAGGCGTCGACGTGGCCAGCACGATCAGGTCGATGTCTTCGGCGGCGATTCCTGCGGCTTCTAGCGCCCGCGTGCTGGCCTCGAGCGCCAGGTCGCTGGATGTCTGCGACTCGTCGGCGATATGCCGCTGCACGATGCCGGTGCGTTCGCGGATCCACTCGTCGCTGGTGTCGAGGCGCGCGGCAAATTCATCGTTGGTGACGATTCTCGGCGGCAGGAAGCTGCCGGTGCCGATGATGCGGGAATAGATCATTCGACCGCCGCCTGGTTGCGATCCTGGCGAACCGTCGGCTGCAACTGCGCCATGCGTTGTCCGATGCGTTGCAGAACGTTGTTGCGCACCTCGTCGACCGCGCGCCAGAGCGCCTGCCCGAAGGCGAAGGAATCGGCCGAACCGTGACTCTTGATGACGATCCCCCGCAGACCGAGGAGGCTCGCCCCGTTATAGCGGCCGGGGTCCATGCGGCGACGGAAGGCACCGATCACCGGCATCGCGGCAAGCGCCGCCAGCCTGCGCAGCGGGTTGCGGGTAAATTCCTCGCGCAGTGCCGCCGCCATCATGCGCGCCACGCCTTCCGACG
This sequence comes from uncultured Enterobacteriaceae bacterium, assembly GCA_964562815.1. Classification (GTDB taxonomy): domain Bacteria; phylum Pseudomonadota; class Gammaproteobacteria; order Burkholderiales; family SG8-39; genus DAHVFK01. Next base: position 3,057 of record CAZLUX010000022.1, on the reverse strand, counting down.
CCTTCAACGCCACGTTGCCGACAAAGCCGTCGCAGACCACGACGTCCGTAGTTCCCTTGTAAATGTCGTCCCCTTCCACGTTGCCGAAGAAATTCAGCCCGCTCTCCCGCAGCAGTTGCGCCGCCTCCTTCACTGCGTCGTTCCCCTTGATATCTTCCGAGCCGATGTTGAGCAATCCGACCGAGGGCCGGTCGTTGTGTTCCACCGCGGCCACCAGCATCGCGCCCATGATCCCGAATTGGAGCAGATGCTCCGACGTGCAATCCACATTGGCGCCGAAGTCAAGCATATAAGTATGCTTGCCGCGCATGTTCGGCACCACGGTCGCGAGCGCCGGCCGGTCGATGCCCGGCAAGGTCTTGAGCACGAAGCGCGAAATCGCCATCAGCGCCCCCGTGTTGCCCGCGCTCACGCATGCGTGCGCTTCGCCCTTCTTCACGAGGTCGGCGACGACTCGCATCGAGGAGTCTTTCTTGTACCTCAACGCGCCGGCCGGGGGCTCGTCCATGGCGACCACTTCGCTCGCGTGGTGCACGCGCAGGCGCGGCCCCGCTCCCGCGCCACGCGCGGAAAGCTCCGCCTCGATCGCGTCGCGCAGCCCGACCAGGACGACATCGACGTCCCCGTGCCGCTGCTGGAAATCCAGCACGGCGGGAACCGTCACATGGGGACCGTGATCTCCCCCCATGCAGTCGACCGCTACAGTGATATCCATCAGGCGCCTAAGGCATCATCACCGCGCGGCGGCGCGGAGAGGTCGATGAACAAGCGCCCGCGCACAGTTCGTGCGCGCGGCTCGGGTTGCGCTGCTTAGTCGCCTTTTTGCTCGACGACCTTCTTGCCCCGGTAGTAGCCGGTCGGGCTCACATGGTGGCGAAGGTGCACCTCGCCGCTGGTGGGCTCCACCGCGATCGCAGGATTTCCGAGAAAATCGTGCGCGCGACGCATGCCGCGCCGCGAGGGGGATTTCTTGTTCTGCTGAACTGCCATGACAAAACTCCTTCTATCAGGTTCGTGGCTCCGGCCGCCGCGGCTTCCGGAGAATCAACTACGCTTGCCGGGCGTATCCGTCTCGCCCGTGCCGAGCATTCCGCGCAGCGCCGCGAATGGCGACAATGAAACAGCCGCTCCCGTTCGCGCTTGCGCCCTACAGTGCTCGTGACGCGGCGCATAGGGCACCGCAAGCAGCAACTCGTCTTCGAGCAGATCGCGTACTTCCATCGCCTTGCCCGCAAGCACCCAATCCGGTCCCTCGGCCTCCACCGGCAAGGCGTCGATCTCCGCCTGCGAGCGCGCCAGTGCCAGGACCGCCTCGACTCGCAGCGGGAATTCCAGCGGAGCGAGACAGCGCTGGCAACGCAGCTGCAGCGCGCCCCGGATTGTAAGCCGTAACGCGGGCCGGTCCTGAGCGTCCGAAACGCCCAAGAGCGAATATTCGATCTCGCCTGCATCCGACAGCAGCGACGGGCGCAGCCGCGCGAAGTCGGCCAACGGCCAGACGCCATCCAGCCTCGCTCCCGAGGTGGCGAATTCGTATCCGTCGATGATGGGCCGGTGAGGCATAGACTGCGAATGGTATCATCCGAGAAAAACCTCGTCAAAACAAAGTCATGGATCAAACCCGACAACTCGTGCTGGCGTCCTCCTCCCGCTACCGGCGCGCCCTGCTGCGGCGCCTGCCGCTGCGCTTCAGGTCGGCGAGCCCGGCGATCAACGAGGCACCGCTTGCAGCGGAACGCCCGGCCGAGAGCGCCTGGCGTCTGTCGCTGGCCAAGGCGCGCGCCGTCGCGAGCCGCTTCCCGGAAGCTCTGGTGATCGGCTCCGACCAGGTGGCCGCCCTAGGCGACGAGCGGCTGGACAAGCCCGGTAATCACGCCAATGCCCTGCGGCAACTGCGCATGCTGAGCGGAAAGGCGGCCGATTTCCACACTGCGGTGACCCTGCTCGACGCCCGCAGCGGCGAAGCGCGCACCCATGTCGTGCCCTGCCGCGTGGTCTTTCGCAGCTTCGACGACGGCCAGATAGAGAGCTACCTGCGCATCGAGCAGCCCTATGATTGCGCCGGCAGCGCGAAATCCGAGGGACTGGGAATCGCCCTGATCGAGCGCATCGAAACCGAGGATCCGACCGCGCTCATAGGCCTGCCGCTGATTGCGCTGACCACGATGCTGGCGCAGGCCGGCATGCCGGTGCTCGGTTGATGCCGGCGTCGCTGTACGCGATCCCGACCCCGCTTGGCGGACCACCGTGCGAATCGCTGCCGGGACCGGCGCTGGAGATCGTCCGCGACCTGCGCGACTTCGTTGCCGAAAACGCGAAGACTGCGCGCGCGTTCCTGGCCGCGGTCGGGATGCCCTGCCCCTTGCGCGAACTGCGCATCCATGTGCTCGACGAGCACACGCCTCCCGAATCGGTGCGCGCTCTGCTGGCACCGCTGCGAGAAGACCGTTCGCTCGGGTTGCTCTCCGAGGCCGGCTGCCCGGCGATCGCCGACCCCGGCGCGTGGCTCGTCGCCGCTGCGCATCGAGCGGGGTTTCGGGTGGTACCGCTGATCGGCCCCTCGTCCATCGTTCTGGCACTGATGGCCTCGGGCCTCGAAGGGCAGCGCTTCGCGTTCTGCGGCTACCTCCCGCGCGACAAGGGTGCGCGCGAGAACCGGATTCGTGAGCTGGAACGACGATCGAAGGCGGAAAGCGAGACTCAGATTTTCATCGAGACGCCCTACCGCAATGCGGCGATGGTGGATTCCCTGCTTCGCGTATGCGCGCCGCACACCCTTCTCTGCGTCGCAAGCGACCTCACGCTGCCGCAGCAAGTCGTCGCAGTCCGCTCGATCGCGGCCTGGCGCTCCGCGCCTCCCCAGCCGGGCCGGCGCCCGAGCGTGTTTCTCGTTCTTGCGCCCTGATCGACCCGCTTAGTGCAGCACAGGCTCGTCGCGAACCGCGAAATCCGCCAGGGCGCTCGCGGCGCTCGCACCGAATCGGCGAGCGAACTTCTCTGCGAAGTTCTCCTTTTGCGTGTAGTCGACGACCTTTTCCGCCTTGATCACGTCGCGCG
>CAZLUX010000021.1:0-24300 GCA_964562815.1 uncultured Enterobacteriaceae bacterium | reverse complement strand
CGAGTCCAGCCGGCAATCGAGGCCGGGTTGATCGCCGGAATGGCCCTCGCCGTGGGTTCCGCGATCTGGGGACGCCCCGGCCTTGGCTGGCTCACCGCGGCCGCGACGGGCGCCTGCGGCCTGCTCGCCGCAGTGCGGCTCTGGCGCTGGCGGCTGTGGGGACTGCGCGGCCGGTCCGACTTGCTCTGTCTATCGGCAGGATACGGCTGGGTCGCGCTCGGACTCTTGTTCTACGCGGTCGCGCTTGCGGCGGGGCAGGATCGCACTGCAGCCCTGCACCTCATCACGGTCGGGGGAATCGGGACGCTCACCCTGAACGTGATGGCCATGACTGCGATGCTCAAGGCGCGTCTGGAGCCCGCGCGCGCAAGCATTCCGGTATGGGGGACGCTTCTCGTTGCCGCGGCCACGCTCGCGCGCGCGTGCGCCGGCGAGTCCGCGCTCGCAACTCCAGGGTGGCTCTGGATCGCCGCGCTGTGCTGGAGCGCCGCCTACGCATTGCTGCTCGTTCTTCTGGCACGTTGCGCGCGCCGCGGCCACAGCAGGACTTGATCGAAATTAAGTCTCCCGCCTGCCTCGCGGAGCACACTCCCGCCATCGCAAAACACTGTGAGTGCGTCATGGACACGCCCGACTTCTTCGAACGCGCACCGCGCATTCGGCTGCGCGACCCGCTTGCCGAGTTCCTCGGCGCCGTGCGCGAAGGGCTGATCGAGTACACCTACGCCGATTCGGTCAAGTTCGCCGGCCATTCGTGCCCGACCGTGGCCGGCGCGCACCTGCTCGCCGCGAAGGCGCTTGCCTTGCTCTACCCGGACGCGATCCCCGAGCGCGGTGCGATCAGGGTGGAGATGCGCGATCCGCAGGACGCGGGGGTGACGGGAGTGATCGCCGGCGTGCTCGGCCTCATTACCGGCGCCGCCGGCGAAGGCGGCTTCAAGGGCATCGGCGGACGATTCGTGCGCCGCGGCCTGCTCAGCTTCGGGGTGCCGATGGAGGGGCTCGTGCGCTTCACGCGCACCGATACCGGCGCGTCGGTCGAGCTCGACTTCCATCCCGAGCGCGTCGCCGGCGACCCCGCGCTGCGCCAGGCGCTCATGCACGCGAGCTCGGCGCGGGCGTCGCCCGCCGAACGCGAGCGCTTCGCCGCGCTCTGGCAGGGCAGGGTGCGCGAGATCCTCGTCCAGGGCCCGTCCCGATCCGCGCTGGTCGAGGTGGCACGGGCCTCGGCCTGAGTCGAACAACATTGCGGAAGCAGGCAGGGAGACTCAAATGACGCAAGCCCCTCGCGGGCGCCCGATCTGGGCCACGCTCGCCGCACTCGTCACGCTCGTGTTCGGCGCACTCACGATCGCTTCGGGCGGGCGTGTCCTGTTCGGCTCCGAGGCCGCGCGCGCTTCAGCCGGCCATTACGTGCCGTTCGTGGTCTGGTTCAACTTTCTTGCCGGCTTCGCCTACGTCGCCGCGGGCGCGGGGCTATGGTACTGGCAGCGCTGGTCGGCATGGCTTGCGCTCGTCATCGCGGGGGCGACGGCGCTCGTGTTTGCGGCCTTCGGCCTTCACGTCGCCGGAGGCGGCGAATTCGAAGCGCGCACGGTGGCGGCCATGACGCTGCGAACCGTGCTCTGGTCGGCGATCGCAGCTCAGAGCCTCTGGGCCTTTCGGGCGGCGCCCGCATAGAGCACCTCGCGCATCGCGCCCGCGGCGCGGGCGTGGAACGCCACCGCCTCGGGGTCGAAGTCGCGCGCCGGCACCGGCGTGTGCGCGAAATGGCCGAAGCGGTCGGCGCCGCGTACCAGCGCGGCGCAGTCCCAGGCGCCCACCACCTGCCTGGTGTCGGGCGGCATGAAGTGCATCGAGACGCCGATGCGGCGGTCGGACGAGAGGTTCGGCCCCGAGCCGTGCGCGAGGCAATAGTTGTGCAGCGACATCTCGCCCGCGGCGAGCGGCATGCTCACCGCGCGCGCTTCGTCCAGGCCGCGGATCGCCTGCCCGCGGGTGAGCATGTTGTCCGAGTCGTAGGTGTCCTCGTGCGGGAGCGTGTCGCCGGTGTGGGTGCCCGGCATCACTTTCATGCAGCCGGCCTCGACGCTCGCGTCCGCGATCGCGAACCACGCCGTCACGACGTTGCGGCTCGACAGCCCCCAGTAGGTGTTGTCCTGGTGCCATGAGACGAAGCTCTTCGAGCCTGCGTCCTTGATCCAGAAGATCGTGCTCCAGCACAGGATGTCCGGCCCGATCAGCTGCTCGATCGGGTCGAGCACGCGCGGATCGCGGATCAGGTCGTCGAGCCACTTGAACAGCAGGAACGCGCGGCTGCGCTGGCCCGGCTCGAGCCGGCCGCCCTGCGTGGCCTCGAAGGCCTCGAGCCTGCGCCGCAGTCCCGCCGCCTCGGTTGCCGGCATGACGGGGACGGGACACACATAGCCGTCGCGGCGATACTGCTCGATCTGCTGGTCCGTGAGCGGCATGGCGCCCTCCCGATCAGTCGATGAACCATCCGATAATACTTATGTTTGCCGTAAAACCCTGAGGAATGTCGATGCTCCTGGCCTGGATTCTCGGTTTCAGCCTGCTTGGCAGCCTCGGCGCGGTCGGGGGCGCGGCGCTGCTGCTCGCCTTTCCTGACGAAGTGCGCCAGCGTCTCGTGCCCGCGCTCATCGCCTACGCGGCGGGGACTCTGCTCGGCGCGGCCTTCCTCGGCATGATTCCGGCCGCCGTCGGCAATGCGCCCGTCAGGGCGGCAAGTGCAACAGTGCTCGCCGGGATCGTGCTGTTCTTCCTGCTCGAAAGGCTCGTGCTGTGGCGCCACGGCCACGAAGCCGGCGGCTCATCCAATCCGGCGGCGCCGCTCATCCTGGTGGGCGACGCGTTCCACAATTTCGTCGACGGGGTCGTGATCGCCGCGGCGTTCCTCACTTCGGTGCCGCTCGGCATTGCGGCCGGGCTCGCAGTTGCCGCGCACGAGGTCCCGCAGGAAGTCGGCGACTTCGCGATCCTGCTCGACGGCGGTTACAGCCGCCGGAAAGCCCTCGCCCTCAACGCGCTCTCGTCGACGGCGACGCTGCCCGGTGCGCTGGCGGGCTACTTCTGGCTCGCCGACGTCCAGGGCCTGGTGCCCTACGTGCTCGCCCTCTCGGCATCGAGCTTCATCTACATCGCGGTCGCCGACCTGCTGCCTGGCCTGCACCGCCGGCCGACCGGAGGCTGGCGCCAGCTTGCGCTGCTCCTCGCCGGGATCGGCACCATCGCCGTGTTCCATTTTCATCGATGAGCACAGGACTCTTTCCCGCCGGGCTGCAGGCCTGGCTGGTTGCCTCGCCGGTCCTGGCGGCTTTCGTGTTCAGCCTCGTCGCCGGCGTCGTGTTGACCGGCGCCGGCTCCCTCTCGGTGCTGGTGTTCGGCGCGCTGGGGGAGAAACGGAACAACGCCCTGCTAAGTTTCGCCGCCGGCGTCATGCTCGCGGCGAGCTTCTTCTCCCTGCTCCTGCCCGGGATCGAGCTCGCCTCGTCCGCCTCCGGCTCGAAGTCCTCTGCGGCGCTCGCCATGGCGCTCGCGGTCGGCGCCGGTGCGGCCGCGCTGTGGGCGATCCATCGGTTCGTTCCGCACGAGCATTTCATCAAGGGCTGCGAGGGCGAGGGCTGCGAGCGCCTCAAGCGCGTATGGCTGTTCGTGCTGGCGATCGCGATTCACAACCTGCCCGAAGGCATGGCGACCGGCGTCGCCGCCGCCTCGGGCGATGCGGCCAACGCGGTGAGCGTCGCCCTCGGCATCGGGTTGCAGAACGCCCCCGAGGGGCTGGCGGTCACCGCCGCCCTGCTGTCGCAGGGCTACCTGCGCAGCCGCGCCATCGCGATCGGCGTCTTGAGCGGGGTGATCGAGCCGCTCGGCGCCGTTCTCGGCGCCGCGACGATTGCGCTGGCCGGCGGCCTGCTGCCCTGGGGTCTGGGTTTCGCCGCCGGGGCGATGCTCTACGTGATCAGCGAGGAAATCATCCCGGAGACCCATCGCGCCGGCCGCGAGGCGAGCGCAACCGCGATGCTGTTCGTCGGCTTCCTGGCGATGATGTACTTGGACGTCGCGCTCGCCTGAGACCTCACGCGTAGGTAAAGAAGCCGCGCCCGGTCTTGCGCCCGAGGTAGCCCGCCTCGACCATCTCGACCAGCAGCGGGGCGGGGCGGTACTTGGGGTCCTTGAAGCCCTCGAACAGGACCTGCATCACCGCGAGCTCGACGTCCAGGCCGACCAGGTCGCACAGGGCGAGCGGGCCGATCGGATGATTGGCGCCGAGCTTCATCGCCTGGTCGATCTGCTCCGCGGTGGCGAGGCCCTCCGCCAGCGCGAAGATCGCCTCGTTGATCATGGGGCAGAGCATGCGGTTGACGACGAAGCCGGGCGAGTTCCTCACCTGCACCGGCGACTTGCCGATCTTCCTGGTCAGCGCCTCGACCGCGGCGTAGGTCTCCTCCGAGGTCTGCAGCCCGCGGATCAGCTCGACCAGCGCCATCACCGGCACGGGGTTGAAGAAGTGCATCCCGACCACCTTGTCGGGGCGCTTGGTCGCGGCCGCGAGGCGCGTGATCGAGATCGACGAGGTGTTCGAGGCGATCACCGCGCCGGCCGGCGCCAGCTCGTCGAGCTGGGCGAAGATCTTGAGCTTCAACGGCAGGTTCTCGGTCGCGGCCTCGATCACCAGGCCGCAGTCCTTGATCGCGCCGACGTCGGTCGAGGTGCGGATGCGCGCGAGCGCGGCGGCCTTCTGCTCGGCGCTCATCTTGTCTTTCTTCACCAGCCGCTCGAGGCTGCCCGACACCGTGGCGACGGCGCGCTCGAGTTGCGCCTGCGCGATATCGGTCATCACCACGTCGATCCCCGCCACCGCGAGCGCCTGGCTGATGCCGTTGCCCATCGTGCCCGCGCCGACCACTGCGACTTCTCCGAGTTCCATGATCCGTTCCTTCCGTGTGCGTTGCGTTATGCGGCCTGCAGCTTGGCGACCGCGACCGCGAGCCATTTGACGCCCTGGCCGCCGAAGTTCACCTGCACGCGCGCGTCGTTGCCCTGGCCTTCGGCATCGATGATCACGCCCGAGCCGAATTTCGGGTGCAGCACGTTCTGCCCGACCCGGAAGCCGCCTGCGGCGGCGGGGCTGGCAAATCCTGGCGCCTTCCTCTTTGGCGCCGTCCAGTCGTGCGACACCGCGGCGAGCGCCTGGCGCGCGCGCTGGCCGGCGAAGCGCGGCGTGAGCCACTTCATCAGGCCCTCGGGAATCTCCTCGAGGAAGCGCGAAGGCAGGTTGTAGCGCGTCTGCCCGTGCAGCATCCGCGTCTGCGCGAACGACAGGTACAGGCGCTTTCGCGCGCGCGTGATCGCGACGTAGGCGAGCCGCCGCTCCTCTTCCAGGCCGTCCCGCTCGATCACGCTCTGCTCGTGCGGAAACAGGCCCTCCTCCAGCCCGGTGAGGAACACCGCCTCGAACTCGAGGCCCTTGGCCGAGTGCACCGTCATCATCTGCAGCGCGTCCTGGCCTTCGCCCGCCTGGTGCTCGCCCGCCTCGAGCGCGGCGTGGGTGAGAAAGGCGGTCAGCGGGTCGGTCTCCTCGCCCGACTCCACCGCGCGCTCCTCTTCGGTGAAGGCCGTCGCCGCGTTGACCAGCTCCTCGAGGTTCTCGATCCGGTCGGCGCCTTCGCGCTCGCCCTTGTAGTGCTCGATCAGGCCGCTTCGCGCCACGACGTGCTCGACCGCCTCGGCGAGCGGCAGCTCTGCGGTCTCGCGCCTGAGCTCCTCGATCAGCCGGCAAAAGATCGCCGCCTTGCCTTCGGCGGCGGCGGCGAAGAGCGAGGTCCCGGCTCTCTTCGCCGCGTCCTGGATCTGCTCGAGCGTGCGCGCGCCGAGGCCGCGCGGCGGGAAATTGACCACCCTCAGGAAGGCGTTGTCGTCGTCGCCCGAGGCGATCAGCCGCAGGTAGGCGAGCGCGTGCTTCACCTCGGCGCGCTCGAAAAAGCGCAGGCCCCCGTAGACGCGGTAGGGGATGCCGGCGGAGAAGAGCGCGTGCTCGAGCACCCGCGACTGCGCGTTCGAGCGGTAGAGCACCGCGAGGTCCGAGCGCCGCGCGCCGTCGTCCACCAGCGCCTGCACTTCCTGCACCAGCCAGCGCGCCTCGAGCGCATCGGTCTCGGCCTCGAACACGCGCAGCGGCTCGCCCTCGCCCGCGGCGGTCCACAGGTTCTTGCCCAGGCGCTTGCGGTTGTTGGCGATCAGAGCGTTGGCGGCATCGAGGATGTTGCCGTGCGAGCGGTAGTTCTGCTCCAGGCGGACCACCTTCTGCACCCTGAAATCGCGCTCGAAATCCGCCATGTTGCCCACGTTCGCGCCGCGAAAGGCGTAGATCGACTGGTCGTCGTCGCCGACCGCGAACACCGCGCCCTGCCGGCCGGCGAGGAGCTTCAACCAGCGGTACTGCAGCTTGTTGGTGTCCTGGAACTCGTCGACCAGGATGTGGCGAAAGCGCGCGCAATAGTGCTCGCGCAGGATCTCGTTTCGCGCCAGCAGCTCGTAGCTGCGCAGCAGCAGCTCGGCGAAATCCACCACGCCTTCGCGCTGGCACTGCTCGTCATAGGCGGCATAGAGGTCGGCGAAGCGGCGCGTCATCTCGTCGGTCAACTGGACGTCCCGCGCGCGCAGGCCCTCCTCCTTCCTCGCGTTGATGAAGTACTGCACCTCGCGCGGCGCGAAGCGGTCCTCGTCGACGTTGAGCGCCTTCACCAGCCGCTTGACCGCACCGAGCTGGTCCTGCGAATCCAGGATCTGGAAGGTCTGCGGCAGCCCGGCGTCGCGATGGTGCGCGCGCAGCATGCGGTTGCACAGGCCGTGGAAGGTGCCGATCCACATGCCGCGCGGATTCACCGGCAGCATGGCGGTGAGGCGCGTGAGCATCTCGCGCGCGGCCTTGTTGGTGAAGGTGACGGCGAGCACCCCGCCCGGGGTCACGCGCCCGTTCTTGATCAGCCAGGCGATGCGCGTGGTGAGCACGCGCGTCTTGCCGCTGCCCGCGCCGGCCAGGATGAGCGCGTGCTCGTCCCCGAGCGTGACCGCGGCGAGCTGTTCGGGATTGAGATGTTCGAGGTGCAGCGACAAAGCACGCGCATTATAAGCCGCGCGCTACCTCGATACCCTCGTCTCGGCCACGCCCGGCTTGCCGCGCAGCCGCCCGGCGAGCGCCTCGGCCTCGGCGCGCGAGGGCAGCTGGGTGATGCGCACGCGGTAGACGCGCCTGCCGCCCGCCATGGCCGGGTAGATCCGCGCCGGGTAGCCGGCGGCGCGCAGGGCGTCGTAGCGCTCGAGCGCTTCGCCCTGCGTGCGAACCGTGGCGAGGTCCAGCTTCCACTTGCCGCCGCGCATGGCGGCGCCCGCGCCCTTCTCGATTTCGGTCTCTGCGGCCCACTTCGCGAGCTGCTCGGGACTGACCTTGCCCACCGGCAGCGATCTTCCGTGCTCGCGCCGGTAGAACTCGAGCGGCTGGTCCATCGTGATCGCGGCCTCGTTGTCCGGCCTGACTTCGATCTTGCCCTCGATCAGGCAGACGATCTGCTTGTCCGCGCTCGAGCTGCCCCAGAGGTCGGTGCCGCGGATGCCGGCCGTGACCGTGTTCAGCGTGATGCTGACGTCGCGCCGACGCGCCTTGGCGAGCGCCGCCGTGGTGAAGCGGAAGGCGCCCTCGAGCACGCGCATCGCCGCCCTGAAAAAGCCGCCGCGATTCGGCTCGAGCGCCGAAATCGCGAGGCTCGCGTTCGCGCCAAGCTTCACGTGACTGCCCTCGGCGAGCTTGACCAGCAGGCGGGAGTCGGCTCCGGTGCGGACCCGGTCGCCGGCGACCAGCACCATGCCCGGGGCGAGCGGCGTGCTGACCCCGTCGTGCTCGACCCACGCCGGCGACTGCACGCCCTCCACCACCGCCGCCGGATCGGCAAACGCCTGGAGCGCCGCCAGCGCCAGCCAGGCCCCCAACAGCACGGTGTGCAAGCGCGTCATCGAATCCCCCTGTTCGCCTGTATCCGCCGCGATGTACGTCGCGCACGCGCGGAGCGGATGCGCCGAAAAGCTATAATTCGCGGCTTGCCGCCAACAAAGTCACAGATGCAAGAGCGCTACGACCCGCAAAGCGTCGAACGCGAGGCCCAGGACTACTGGGAGCGGCGCGGCTCGTTCCGCGTCGTCGAGGATCCCGCGCGGCCGAAGTTCTACTGCCTGTCCATGTTTCCCTATCCGTCGGGGAAGCTGCACATGGGGCACGTCAGAAACTATACCATCGGCGACGTCCTCACCCGCCACTACCGGATGCGCGGCATGAACGTGCTGCAGCCGATGGGGTGGGATGCGTTCGGACTGCCCGCCGAGAACGCCGCGATGGCGAACAAGGTCCCTCCGGCCAGGTGGACCTACGACAACATCGCGTACATGAAGAGCCAGCTCAAGAGCCTCGGCTTCGCGCTCGACTGGGAACGCGAGCTCGCGACCTGCCGGCCCGAGTACTACAAGTGGAACCAGTGGCTGTTCACGCGGCTCTTCAGGAAGGGGCTCGCGTACCGCAAGAGCGGAGTGGTGAACTGGGACCCGGTCGACCAGACCGTGCTCGCCAACGAGCAGGTCATCGACGGCCGCGGCTGGCGCACCGGGGCGCCGGTCGAGAAGCGCGAGATCCCGATGTACTTCCTGCGCATCACCGCCTACGCGGAGGAGCTGCTCGCCGCGCTCGACGGCCTGCCCGGCTGGCCGGAGCAGGTCAAGCTGATGCAGAAGAACTGGATCGGCCGCTCCGAGGGCGTCAGGGTCGGGTTCGAGTACGAGCTCGAGGGCGAAAAGAGGGTGCTGTGGGTCTTCACCACCCGCGCCGACACGCTGATGGGCGCCACTTTCTGCGCCGTGGCGGCGGAGCATCCGATCGCGGCGTGGGCCGCCAAGAACAGCAAGGAAGTCGATTCTTTCGTTGAAGAATGCAAGCGCGGCGCGGTCATGGAGGCCGACCTGGCGCAGCTCGAGAAGAAGGGCATGCCGACCGGCCTTTTCTGCACCCACCCGCTCTCGGGCGAGAAGATCCCGGTCTGGGTCGCGAACTACGTCCTGATGGGCTACGGCGAAGGCGCCGTCATGGCGGTGCCGGCGCACGACGAGCGCGACTACGCGTTCGCGCATAAATACGGGCTGCCGATCAAGCCGGTCATCCGCCACGCCCTCGGCGACACGGTGCCCGAGCCGTGGCAGCCGCAGTACGCGGACACCGGCACCTGCATCAACTCCGGCAAGTACGACGGCCTGGCGTTCGACGCGGCGGTCGACGCGATCGCCGCCGACCTGAGCGCGAAAAAGCTCGGCGAGAAGCAGGTGCAATGGCGGCTGCGCGACTGGGGCATCTCGCGCCAGCGCTACTGGGGCTGCCCGGTGCCGATCGTGCACTGCCCGGACTGCGGCGACGTGCCGGTGAACGACGAGGACCTTCCCGTCGTGCTGCCCGAGGACCTGGTGCCCGACGGCAGCGGCAACCCGCTCAACAAGATGCCGTCCTTTCTCGACACCGCATGCCCGTCCTGCGGCAAGCCGGCGAGGCGCGAGACCGACACGATGGACACCTTCGTCGACTCGTCGTGGTACTTCGCGCGCTACGCCTGCCCCGACAACGATCGGGCGATGGTCGATGAGCGCGCGCGCTACTGGATGCCGGTCGACCAGTACATCGGCGGCATCGAGCACGCCATCCTGCACCTGCTCTACTCCAGGTTCTTCATGCGCGCGATGCGCGACGAAGGCCTGCTCGAGGTCGACGAGCCGTTCACCAACCTGCTCACCCAGGGCATGGTGCTGGCCGAAACCTACTACCGCGACACGCCGGCGGGGCGGCGCGAGTGGGTGCACCCGTCCGAAGTCGAGGTGAGCCGCGACGCGAAGGGCAAGATCGTCTCGGCCAAGCGCGCCCGCGACGGCGCCGAAGTGGTGTTCGCCGGGGTCGGCACGATGTCGAAGTCGAAGAACAACGGCGTCGACCCGCAGGCGCTGATCGAGAAGTACGGCGCCGACACGGCGCGCTTCTTCATCATCTTCGCCTCACCGCCGACCAACACGCTGGAGTGGTCCGACGAGGGCGTGGAGGGCTCGCATCGCTTTCTCAAGCGGCTGTGGGCCTACGGCGCGAAATTCGCGGCGGCTTCCGCCGCACCCGGCGACGCGGCCGCCGACAAGGCGGCGCGCCTGGAAGTCCACTCGGTGCTCAAGCAGGCGAACTACGACCTCGGCAAGCACCAGTTCAACACCGTGGCCTCGGCCGCGATGAAGATCCTGAACGCGCTCGAGAAGCTCTCCGGGCGCACGCCGGCGGCAGAAGAAGGCCTCTCGATCCTGCTGCGGCTGCTCTCGCCGATCACCCCGCACGTGTGCCACCACCTCTGGCGCGAGCTCGGCTTCGGCGAGGACGTGATGCAGGCCGCCTGGCCCGAGCCCGACCCGGCGGCGCTCGAACAGGACGAGATCGAGTACGTGGTCCAGATCAACGGCAAGAAGAAGGGTTCGCTGCGCGCGCCGAACGGCCTCGACCCGAAGGGGGTCGACGCGTTCGCGCGCGCGAGCGCGCCGGTGGCGGCGCTGGTGGGCGGAAACCCGATCAAGAGGATAATCGTCGTTCCGGGACGACTGATCAACATCGTCGTATGAAACGCTGGCTCGCCTTGGTACTCGCAGTTGCGCTCGCCGGCTGCGGCTTCCAGCTGCGGCAGGCGGCGAAGCTGCCGTTCACGACGGTGTACGTGCCCGGGTCCGGGGGCATCGCGCTCGACCTGAAGCGCAACATCCGCGCGGGCACCGACGCCAAGGTGGTCGACAACGCGAAGCAGGCCCAGGCGGTGATGGAGTTCACCCGCGAGGAGCGGCAGAAGGTGATCCTGTCGCTCACCGCCACCGGGCGCGTGCGCGAGTTCCAGCTGCGCTACATCGTCGGCTTCCGCGTGGTCGGCAACAAGGGCCAGGACTACGTGCCGCAGAGCACGATCGAGCTCACGCGCGACGTGACCTTCAACGACGCCGAGGTGCTCGCCAAGGAGTCCGAGGAGCAGCTGCTGTACCGCGACATGCAGAACGACATGGTGCAGCAGATCATGCTCAGGCTCGCGGCGGCGAAGCGGCCGGCGAGCGGCTGAGCCCCGCATGCAGCTGCGCGCCGAGCAGCTCCAGGCCCACCTCGCGAAATCGCTCGCGCCGCTTTACGTCGTTCACGGCGACGAGCCCTTGCTCGCGCTCGAAGCCGCCGACGCGGTTCGCGCGGCGGCGCGCAAGGCCGGGTACGCAGAGCGCGAGGTGTTCTTCGCCGAGCGCGGCTTCGACTGGAGCGAGCTGCTGCATGCGGGCGCGAGCCTGTCGCTGTTCGGCGAGAAGAAGATCGTCGACCTGCGGATCCCGACCGGCAAGCCCGGCACGTCGGGCGCCGAGGCGATCACCGAATACTGCGCGAAGGCCGGCGGCGACACGCTGACGCTGGTTTCGCTGCCGCGGCTGGACCGCGCCGGGCAATCCTCGGGCTGGTTCGGCGCGCTCGCCGCCGCCGGCGTCGTGATCGACGTCTATCCGGTCGAGCGCGCGCGGCTGCCGGCGTGGATCGGCGAGCGCCTGGGGCGCCAAGGCCAGCGCGCGCCGCGCGAGGTGCTCGAGTTTCTCGCCGACCGCGTCGAAGGCAACCTGCTCGCCGCCTACCAGGAGGTGCAAAAGCTCGCCTTGCTCGCGCCCGAGGGCGAGCTCGCGCTCGACGACGTGCGCGAAGTGGTCGCGAACGTCGCGCGCTACGACGCCTACGACGCCTCGGCCGCGCTGCTCGCGGGCGACACGGCGCGCTACGCGCGCGTGATCGAGGGACTGCGCGGCGAAGGCGAGGCGCCGACCTTCGTGCTCTGGGCCATTGCGGAGGACCTGCGTGCGCTGGCGCACGTTCAAGCCGGCACCGCCGAGGGACGGCCGCTGGACGCCCTTCTGCGCGAGAGCCGCGTCTGGGGGCCACGCCAGGCGTCGATCAAGGCGGCGCTGCGCCGCCTGCCCGCGGCCTCAGTCGGCCGCGCGCTCGCGCACGCCTCGCTCATCGATCGCGCGATCAAGGGCGTGGCGCGCCTCGAAGCCTGGGATGAGTTCCTCAAGCTGGGGTTAAAATTGGCCCATGGATCAGAAGCTTGACGGAAGGACGGTCGACGTTCGGCAGTACGTCGAGGAGCTCGGCCGGGCGGCGCGCGAGGCCTCGCGCGAGCTCGCGCGCGCCGATACGAAGACCAAGGACCGGGCGCTCGCGGCCATGGCGGCCGAGATCCGCAAGGGCGCGGCAAGCCTGCTCGAGGCGAACCGCGCCGACGTCGAGCAGGCGAAAGCGGACGGGCGCGACCCGGCCTTCGTCGACCGCCTGACCCTCACCCCGGCCTCGGTCGAGCAGATGGCCGAAGGCATCGAGCAGGTTGCGGCGCTGCCCGACCCCGTCGGCAAGATCAGCGAGCGGGTCACGCGCCCGAGCGGAATCGAGGTCGCGCGGATGCGCGTTCCGCTCGGCGTAATCGGCATCATCTACGAGTCGCGCCCGAACGTGACCGCCGACGCCTCGGCGCTGTGCGTCAAGGCGGGCAACGCCTGCATCCTGCGCGGCGGCTCGGAAGCGCTGCACTCCAACCAGGCCATTGCGGCCTGCGTGCGCGCGGGACTGAAGGCGGCCGGGCTGCCCGAGGCGGCGGTGCAGGTGGTTCGGATCGCCGATCGCGCGGCGGTCGGCGAGCTGATCACCCTGAACGAATACGTCGACATCATCGTGCCGCGCGGCGGCAAGGAGCTGATCGCCCGACTGACGCGCGATTCGCGCATCCCCATGATCAAGCACCTCGACGGCGTGTGCCACGTCTACGTCGACGACCGCGCCGACCCGGACATGGCGGTGCGCATCGTCGACAACGCCAAGACCCAGCGCTACGGCACCTGCAACACGATGGAGACGCTGCTGGTGGCCGAGGGCATCGCGCGGCAGGTCCTGCCCCGCATCGCGGAGATCTTCCGCGCCAAGTCGGTCGAGATGCGCGGCGACGAAGCCACCCGTCGGCTGGTACCGGACGCGCGGCCCGTCGCCGAGCAGGACTATTACACCGAGTGGCTCGCGCCGGTGGCGTCGATCAGGGTGGTGCGCGACATCGACGAGGCGATGGCGCACATCGCCAAGTACGGCTCGCAGCACACCGACGCCATCGTCACGGACGACAAGGCGCGCGCCGAGCGCTTTCTGCGCGAGGTCGATTCGAGCTCGGTGATGGTCAACGCCTCGACCCGCTTCGCCGACGGCTACGAATTCGGCCTCGGCGCCGAGATCGGCATCTCCACCGACAAGCTGCACGCGCGCGGCCCGGTCGGCCTGGAAGGCCTCACCACCCAGAAGTTCGTCGTCATGGGGCACGGCGAAGTGCGTAAGTGACCGCGCCGATCGGCATCCTCGGCGGCACTTTCGATCCCGTCCACAACGCTCACCTGCGCATCGCGCGCCTGGCGCTCGAGTCGCTCGGCCTCGCGCGCCTGCTTTGGATTCCCACCGGCGCCCCGCGCTACCGCGCCGCGCCGGTCGCCTCCGCCGGGGACCGGCTGGCGATGCTCGAGCTCGCCCTCGCGGGCGAGCCGCGCTACGCGATCGATCCGCGCGAGCTGAAGCCCGAGGCCTCGGGATACACGGTGGACACCCTCACGGCGCTGCGGGCCGAGCACGGGCCCGACGTGCCGCTGGTGCTGCTGATGGGAAGCGACCAGTACGGCAAGCTCGCCGGCTGGCACCGCTGGCGCGAGCTGTTTGCCCTCGCGCGCATCGCGGTCGTGGCCCGACCGGGCCAGGCACCGAAGGCGAGCGCCGAGGTGCGCGCCGCCGGCCCGGTGCTGCGCATCGACATGGCGCCGCTCGAGATCTCGTCGACCGAAATCCGTGCCCGCGTCGCGCGCGGCGAGGACGTCTCCGGTATGCTTCCGCCCCCCGTGTCCGACTACATCTCAACGCACCGGCTCTATCGCTGATGGACATCCGCAAGAAGCAGCGCGTCGTGGTGGACGCGCTCGAAGACATCAAGGCCCGCGACATCGTGGTCTTCAACACCGCCAACCTGCCGTCGATGTTCGAGCGCGTGGTCATCGCGAGCGGGGACTCGACACGGCAGGTCAAGGCGCTCGCCGATCACGTGCAGGAGAAGATCCGCGAGCTCGGCGCACGCGTGTACGGCGTCGAGGGCGAGGCCAACGCGGAATGGGTGCTCGTCGACCTGGGCGACGTGGTGGTGCACGTCATGCACCCGGCGGTGCGCAGCTACTACAACCTGGAGGAAATCTGGGGCGGAAAGGCGGTGCGGCTCAAACAGGCCGCGACCGGGCGCGCGAGTGGCAAGGCTGCTCATCGTCGCGGTCGCCGCTAAGCCGCCCGCCTGGGCGCAGGCGGCTTGCGCCGAATACCTCAAGCGCATGCCGCGCGGTTTCGGCGCCGCGCTGGAGATCGTCAGGCCCGAGCCGCGCGGCTCCGGCCGGCCGGCCGAACGCATGCTGGCACTGGAGGCCGCGCGCATCCGGGAGCGGCTTCCGCGCGGAGCGCGGCTGGTCGCCCTCGACGAGCGGGGCCGCGAGCTGAGCACCTCCCAGTTCGCCGCCCAGCTGCGGCGCTGGATCGACTCCGGCACGACCACCGCGTTCGCGATCGGCGGGCCGGACGGGCTCGACCCCGTGCTCAAGCGCGAGGCGATCATGCAGCTACGGCTGTCCGCCTTCACCCTGCCCCACGCGCTGGCGCAGGTGGTGCTGTGCGAGCAGCTCTACCGCGCCGCCTCCCTGCTCGGGGGGCACCCCTACCACCGGGCCTAGCCGGGCGCTCTGCTACACTTCCCGGCACCCCCTCCGGACCGTGCCGACGTGCTCGCTTCGCTCGACCGCAGCCTGTATCTCGCCTCGCGCAGTCCGCGCCGGCGCGAGTTGCTGGCCCAGATCGGGGTGCGCTTCCACCTGCTGATGTTCCGCTCGCGTCCGGGCAGCGAGCCCGAGGTGTGCGAGGACGTGCTCGAGGGCGAGTCGCCCCGCGCCTACGTCGAGCGCGTCGCCCTGGCGAAGGCCGAGGCCGGCTGGAAACGGCTGATGCAGCGCAACCTTCCCCGCGCCCCGGTGCTCGCCGCCGACACCACCGTCGCGCTCGACGGGCGAATTTTCGGCAAGCCCGCCGACCGGGCCCAGGCCTGCGAGATGCTGGCCACCCTGTCGGGGCGCGAGCACGAGGTTCTGACCGCGGTGGCGCTGACGTACGACGATCGCACCGAGGCCGAGCTCTCGGTCACCGCGGTCCAGTTCCGCGCCCTGCGCGAGGACGAAATCCGCCAGTACGTGGCCACCGGCGAGACCGACGACAAGGCCGGCGCTTACGCCATCCAGGGCCGCGCGGCGCAATTCGTCGCCGCCATCCGCGGCAGCTATTCCGGCGTCGTGGGGCTGCCGCTGTACGAGACGGCCCAGGTGATCGAGCGCATGGGGACGGGGCGTGAGCGAAGAAGTCCTTATTAACGTCACGCCGCAGGAGACGCGCGTCGCGGTTCTCGAGGCAGGCGTGGTGCAGGAGCTCCTGGTCGAGCGCACCGCGAGCCGCGGCCTGGTCGGCAATATCTACATGGGGCGGGTGGCACGCGTTCTTCCCGGCATGCAATCGGCATTCGTCGAGATCGGGCTCGAGCGCGCCGCGTTCCTTCACGTGGCCGACATCTTCGAGCATCGCCGCCAAGCCGTCGGGACCGAGCCCGCGAAGCCCATCGAGCAGATCCTGAGCGAGGGCCAGCGGCTGCTCGTGCAGGTGGCGAAGGATCCGATCGGCACCAAGGGCGCGCGCCTGACCACGCAGATCTCGATCGCCGGGCGCATGCTGGTGTACCTGCCCCAGGACCCGCACATCGGCATCTCGCAGCGCATCGAGGGGGAGAACGGGCGCCAGCTCCTGCGCGACAAGGTGAAGGAGCTGCTGCCCCCGGACGAGAAGGGCGGCTTCATCATCCGCACCCTGGCCGAGGCCGCCGACGCCGGCGAGCTCGGCGCCGACATCGAGTACCTGCGCCACCTCTGGCGCGACATCCGGGAGCGATCGCTCGGCGCGCAGCCGCCGCAGCTGCTGTACCAGGACCTCTCGCTCTCCCAGCGCGTGCTGCGCGACATGGCTTCCGAGGCGACCGAGCGCCTGGTGGTCGATTCGCGCGAAAACTTCCAGAAGCTCGCCGCTTTCGCCGAGGCCTACATGCCCAAGCTGCGCGGCAAGCTGGAGCACTACACCGGGGCGCGCCCGCTGTTCGACCTGCACAACGTCGAGCCGGAGATCGAGAAGGCGCTTTCGCGCCGCGTCGAGCTGAAGTCCGGGGGCTACCTGATCATCGACCAGACCGAGGCGATGACCACGATCGACGTCAACACCGGCGGCTTCGTCGGACAGCGCAATTTCGACGACACGATCTTCAAGACCAACCTCGAGGCGGCGCAGGCGATCGCGCGCCAGCTGCGCCTGCGCAACCTCGGCGGCATCATCATCATCGATTTCATCGACATGGAAAGCGAGGAGCACCGCGCGGCGGTGCTCGAGGAGTTCAGGAAAGCGCTGGCGCGCGACCGCACCCGCATGACGGTGAACAGCTTCACCGCGCTCGGCCTGGTGGAAATGACGCGCAAGAGAACGCGCGAGTCGCTCGCCCACGTGCTGTGCGAGCCCTGCCCGACCTGCGGCGGGCGCGGCGAGGTCAAGACCGCGCGCACCGTCTGCTACGAGATCCTGCGCGAGATCCTGCGCGAGGCGCGCGCCTTCAACGCTCGCGAGTACCGCATCCTCGCCTCGCAGAAGGTGAGCGACCTGTTCCTCGAGGACGAATCGGCGTCGCTCGCGATGCTGTCGGATTTCATCGGCAAGCCGATCTCGATGCAGGTGGAAACCAGCTATACCCAGGAACAATTCGATATCGTCCTGATGTGAGAAAGCCATGCACGAACTCGTATTCCAGCCGGCGAAGAAGCTCGCTCGCCTGATCCGCGCCCGCAAGCTCTCCGCGGCCGAAGTCATGAAGGCGTTCATCGCCCAGATCGAGCGCGTCAACCCGAAGGTGAACGCGATCGTCACTCTCGTTCCCGAGCTGGCGTTGAAGCGGGCGAAGGCGCTAGACCGAAAGGGCGCCCGGCCCGGGCCGCTGGCCGGCCTGCCGATCGCGTACAAGGACCTCGTGCCGACCAAGGGCATCCGCACCACGCTCGGCTCGCCGGTGTTTCGCGACAACGTTCCCGCCGAGGATCACCTCGTCGTGGAGCGGCTCGGGGCGGCAGGGGCGGTCACGATCGGCAAGACCAACACGCCCGAGTTCGGCGCCGGCAGCCAGACCTTCAACCAGGTGTTCGGCGCGACGCGCAACCCCTACGACCTGTCCAAGACCTGCGGCGGCTCGTCGGGCGGCGCGGCAGCGGCGGTCGCCAGCGGGATGCTGCCGTTCGCGGACGGCTCGGACCTCGCTGCGAGCCTGCGCAATCCGGGAAATTTCTGCAACGTGGTCGGTTTCCGGCCGACGCCGGGGCGCGTACCCGGCTACCCGGCCGCGGACGCCTGGGACACCCTGCCCGTGATGGGACCGATCGCGCGCACGGTCGAAGACGCGGCGTTCCTGCTGGCGGCCATGTCGGGACCGGACCCGCGCGCGCCGACCTCGATCACCGAGCCCGGCAGCGTCTTCGCTCGGCCGCTCGCGCGCGACTTTCGCGGCACCCGCGTCGCCTGGAGCGCGGACTTCGGCGGCTTGCCGATGGACCCGCGCGTCGCCGCAGCGCTCGCGCCGCAGCGCAAGCTGCTCGCCTCGCTCGGCTGCAGGGTCGAGGACGCCGTGCCGGACTTCGAGGGCGCGACCGAGGCCTTCGAAACGCTGCGCGCGCTGAGTTTCCTACAGCGCTTCGGCCCGCTGCTCAAGACGCACCGCGCGCTGCTCAAGGACACGGTGATCTGGAACATCGAGCAGGGGCTCGCGCTCGATCCCGAGCGCATCGGGCGCGCCCAGGCGCTGCGCACGCAACTGTTCCAGCGCATGCGCAGCTTCCTCGAGCGCTACGAATTCCTGGTCGTGCCGGTAAACCAGGTGCCCCCGTTCCCGGTCGACCTGGACTACCCGCGCGAGATCGCCGGCGCCGGGATGGGCAACTACCTCGACTGGATGAAGAGCTGCTACTACATCACGATCACCAGCCATCCGGCGATCTCGGTGCCCGCCGCCTTCACGCCGGACGGGCTACCCGTCGGCCTGCAGATCGTCGGGCGCTACCGCGACGACTTCGGCGTGCTGCAGCTCGCGCACGCCTTCGAGCAGGAAACGCAGGTCTGGAAGCGCCGCCCGCCGGTCGCGGAATGAAGCGCGGCTACTTCGTCTTGGGGACGCGCCCGAGCAGATAGAACTCGTCGTTCGGGCGCATGTCGGTCAGGTTGGCCATGCGGTTCGAGAGCGCGAAGAAGGCCGCGATCGCGCCGATGTCCCAGATGTCCTCGTCCGTGAAGCCGTGCCCGCGCAGCGCCGCGAAGTCGGCTTCGCCGATCGTCTGCGCCTCGAGCGAGGTCTTGAGCGCGAAATCGAGCATCGCCCTCTGGCGCGGCGTGATGTCGGCCTTGCGGTAGTTGATCGCGACCTGGTCGGCGACGAGCGGGTTCTTGGCCCGAATCCTGAGGATCGCGCCGTGGGCGACCACGCAGTACTGGCACTGGTTCGCCCCCGAGGTGGCGACGACGATCATCTCGCGCTCGGCCTTGCTGAGGCCCCCCTCCTTCTCCATCAGGGCGTCGTGGTAGGCGAAGAAGGCGCGGAACTCGGCCGGCCGGTGCGCCAGCGCGAGGAAAACGTTCGGCACGAAGCCGGACTTCTCCTGCACCTCCAGGATCCGCGCGCGAACGTCCTCGGGCAGCTCGGTGAGCTCCGGGACGGGAAAACGGCTGATCGGCCTGTCGCTCATGACCCTATTCTAAACGGTCGCGGGGCCGCAGCTGACAAAAACGTCAGATCGAGTAAGATTCGCGGGCCTACTAGAAGGAGGGATCGCCATGAGTCTCAAGCCAAAGGGTGCGCGCATGCTCGCGCTCGCCGCCGCCACGCTATTCGCAGGGGCCGCAGCCGCCGATGTGAGTCTACCTTCGACGCTCGCCTGGAGCGCCTACGGTGTCGGCTCCGCCGGCTACAACCAGTCGGTCGGGATCGGCAACGCCTTGAAGCAGAAATACAATGTCAGTCTGCGCGTGCTGCCGGGCAAGAACGACGTCTCGCGCAACTTGCCGTTGCGCCATGGGCAGGTGCAGTTCTCCGCCAATGGGGTCGGCGGCACCTATCTGGCGCAGGAAGGCTTGTTCGACTTCGGCGCCAAGGAATGGGGCCCGCAGCAGGTGCGCGGGCTGATGCTGAATACCTCCGACCAGCTGCTGACCATCTTGGCCGCCAGGGACAGCGGCGTGAAGACCATAGCCGACCTCAAGGGCAAACGCGTTGCCTGGGTGATCGGTGCGCCGTCCCTGAACCAGAACATCACCGCGATCCTCGCCTTCGCCAACCTGACCTGGAACGACGTCAAGAAGGTCGAGTTCGGCGGCTTCGGCGCGGCGATGGACGGCATCGTCAATAACCAGGTCGATGCGGCGTTCAGCTCGTCGGTCTCGGGCAAGGCGTACGCAATCGCGAAATCGCCGCGTGGCCTCGTGTACCCGGTGATCTCGCACAAGGACAAGGCGGGCTGGAAGCGTCTCAACGCGCTCGCGCCGTTCTTCAGCCCGTTCATGGGCACCGAGGGCGCCGAGTTGTCGAAGGACCACCCCGCCGAGTCCTCCTCGTACCCGTACCCGATTCTCATGACCTATGCGTCGCAGGACGCGGACCTGGTGTACAACATGACCAAGGCGATGGTCGAGAGCTTCGACCTGTACAAGAACTCGGCGCCGGGCGCCGGCGGCTGGGCGGTCGAGCGACAGATCTTCGACTGGGTGGTTCCTTTCCACGACGGCGCGATCCGGTACTGGAAGGAAATCGGTCAGTGGAAACCGGAGTACCAGGCGCACAACGACAGGCTGGTCCAGCGCCAGAAGGTGCTGGCCAGCGCCTGGGCCGGCGTGATCAAGGGCAGCTACGCCGACGACAAGGCCTTCGCTCAGGCGTGGACGAAGGCGCGCGCCGACGCGCTCGCCAATGCCGGCATGTAGCTCGTTCGCACGAGTTGGCTTTCTTTCTGCGCGCGACGGTCGACGCTGTCGCGCGCAGCCCTGATCGCGGGCGGAACAGGTGAGCGACGCCGCGCAAGACGCGGCCGAGGCGACTGCCGAGCTGCGCTACCGCAAGCTGCCGCCTGCCTGGCGCGGGGTGCTGATCGCGGTTGCTTTGGCGGCGATCCTGCTCGCCCTGAACCAACTCCTCAACCTCGGCTTCTTCGTCGGCAAGGTGCTGCTCGGCACGGCCTATCTGTACTGGCTGTGCGCCCTGCTCGCGGGCTGCGTGTTCGTCCTCATCCCGGCCTCGAAACGCGCGCGCCGCGACGGCGTGCCCTGGTACGACGCGGCGCTGTTTTTCGTCACCGTCGCGGTGTTCACGTATTTCGCGCTCAACGCGCACCGCATCATCACCGAGGGCTGGGAGTTCAGCGCGCCGAAAACCGCGATCGCGATGGCCTTCGCCGGCTGGCTGGTGATCCTCGAAGCGACCCGCCGCGCCGGCGGCACCGCCGTGTTCGTGGTGGTCACGGTCATCTCGTTCTACCCGGTTTACGCGGGCTACATGCCCGGCCCGATCTCCGGCCTGCCGCAGAGCCTGCCGACCACCGCCGCGTACCACTTCGCGAGCAGCGAAAGCGTGCTCGGCATCCCGACGCGGGCCTTCGGCCAGCTGGTGATCGGATTCGTCATGTTCGGCGCCGTGCTGCAGTACACCGGCGCCGCGCACTTCTTCAACAACCTCGCTTTCGCGCTGTTCGGCTCGGTGCGCGGCGGGCCCGCCAAGGTGTCGATTTTCGCCAGTGGCCTGATGGGGTCGGTCTCCGGAAGCGTGGTGTCGAACGTTCTCACCACCGGCGTGGTGACGATCCCGGCGATGAAGCGCATCGGCTTTGCGCCCGCCTTCGCCGGCGGGGTGGAGGCCTGCGCCTCGACCGGAGGCGTCCTGATGCCGCCGGTCATGGGCGCGACTGCGTTCGTCATGGCATCGTTCCTCGGCGTGCCGTACGTGACCGTGGCCCTCGCCGCGCTGGTGCCTTCGCTGTTGTTCTACCTTGCGCTGTTCGTGCAGATCGACGGCTATGCCGCGCACCGCGGCCTGAAAGGCCTGCCGCGCGCCGAGCTGCCCTCCGTGCGGCGCACCTTCGTTGAGGGCTGGCACTACCTCGTCGTGTTCGTGCTGCTCGTGTGGATGCTGCTCGTGCTGCAGCAGGAGGCGATCGCGCCGTTTTACGCCACCGCGCTGCTGCTCGTCATCAATCAGTTCTCCAAACGCTATCGGCTGGACTGGCGCAAGCTCGGCACGCTGATCGAGGGGATCTGCGGCGCTTTGGGCGAACTCTCCGCGCTGCTGGCGGGCGTCGGCCTGATCATCGGCTCGCTCTCGGTCACCGGGCTCGCCGGCACGCTCGCCAACGACCTGGTGTATCTCGCGGGTAACAACATCTACGTGCTGCTGGTGATGGGCGCGATCACCAGTTTCATCTTCGGCATGGGGATGACCATCACGGCCTGCTATATCTTCCTCGCCATCGTGCTCGCGCCGCCGCTGGTGAACGCCGGCTTCGACCCGGTGGCCGTGCACCTGTTCATGATGTACTGGGGCATGGTGTCGTTCATCACGCCGCCCGTGGCACTGGCTGCGTTCGTCGCCGCGGGCATCGCTCGCACCGCACCGATGCAGGTCGGCGTGCAATCGGTACGCCTCGGCAGCGCCATGTACTTCGTGCCGTTTTTCTTCGTGCTCAATCCGGCGCTGATTCTGCGGGGCTCGGCGTGGGAAATCACGGTCGTGGTGACCACCGCCGTGTTTGGCATCTACTTCATCGCCTCGGCGCTCGAGGGCTACCTGGCCGGCATGGGAACGATGCGCGGCGGCATCACCGGCGTGGTCGCGCGGGTGCTGCTGTTCGCCGGCGGCATGACGATGGCCCTGCCCGGCGGCGGCGAGCTCGCGCTGAGCCACCTCGATCTGTCGCTGCTGGGCGCAAGTCTCGCGGGCGCCGCCGTGCTTCTGGCGTGGTTTGCGCACACGCGGCCGACCTGAATCGGGCTCACTCGGCGGCAGGAGCGCGAGCTGTCAGCAGGTTTGCGCCGCCATGCGCGGCCGCGAGCACGGGATCAGTCGGCCGCTCTCTTTCGGCTGACAAATGCCCGATAACGGGCGAAAATTGCCATAAGCCCAGCTTAAGGCGCGCCCTAATGCGCCACGCGCACCGCACCGCGCGCAATGGCTCCGCGGAGAAGGACCGCGGCGAGACTGGTTTGCCCATCTTTCAGATGACGAAACGGACTCGGGGTGGCGCCCTCGCGGCCGTCGACGGCTCGCGAACGGCGCGTTCTTGGATTCGTCGACTCTTTATCTATGCATTGCGAGGACTAGCTCAGCGTGGAGATATTTCTGCCCATTGCCCACATGGACGTCAACCTGCTGCTGGTGTTGGCGTTCGGGGTTTCCATCGGCTTTCTCTCCGCCCTGACCGGCGTCGGCGGCGGATTCCTGCTGACGCCGCTGTTGATGATCATCGGTGTGCCGCCGCTGGTTGCGGTCGGTACCACCCCGGCGCTTATCGCAGGCAGCGCGGCCGCCGGCAGCTACTCGCACTGGCGGCTCGGCAACATGGACCTGCGCTTCGGGCTTTCGCTGCTGGTCGGAAGCTGGAGCACCGCCATCGGGGCCATTTACGCGACGCGGATCCTGGAGCGAGGCGGCCACTTCGAAACCATCGTTGTCTTCACCTACGTCACGATTCTCGGCACGGTGGGCACCATCACCTTCGCCGAGTCGATCCGCGCGGTGTTCGGCCGGGCCGCCGTCGCCGGCGCGCCCGCCGCGACGGCGCCGACCGGAGGGCCGTTCGGCTGGCTGCCCGGTCAGGTGGAATTCAAGGTCGCGCAACGGCGCATGTCGATCCTGCTGCCTTTGCTGCTGGGCGCATTCATCGGCATTCTCAATGCGTTGGGCATGGGCGGCGGGTTCGTTGCGGTGCCGGCGATGATCTATCTGTTGCGCGTTCCCACCAAGGTCGCGATCGGGACGTCGCTCCTGCTGATGCTCGCCACCAGCACGGTCGTGAGCGCCATGCAGGCGAGCATCAATCACTCTCTGGATCCCATCCTGGCGCTCACCCTAATTTTGGGCTCGGCCCTCGGCGCCCAGTCGGGTGCGCGCATGAGCTCGATCCTGCCGGGCGAGAAGCTGCGCCTGCTGCTGGCGCTGATCCTGCTGGCGGTGGCGATCAAATTTCTGGTCGGTCTGCTGACGACGCCGGCGGATCTCTACAGCCTGAGCAGGGTGGGACGATGAGCGTTCTGCGGCGCGGGCTCGCACTGGCGCTCGTCCTGGGCTGCTGCGCTGGCGCGATCGGCGCCCGGGCGGATTCGGGCCTGCTGACGGAGCTGCAAAGCAGCCACGTCAAGATCACGACCGGATTCACCGGTCAGCACGTGTTCGTTTTCGGCAGCACTGCGCGGCCGGGCGACATCGTCATCCGCGTCACCTCGCCGGACGAAACGCAGGCGCTGTCGCGCAAGAGCCGGGTCGGCCCGTTCTGGATCAAGCGCGGCAAGATGCGGATCGAGCGTGTGCCGGGGCTGGTGTACCTGTTGAGCAACCGGCCCCTCGATGAAATCGCCGATCGCGCGGTGCTGGAGCGGCATGGACTGACCTTCCACTCGACCCTGGCCGCGGCGCATGTCGACGCCGAGTCCGCGCAGGGATACGCAGGCTGGCAGGCCGCGTTCGAGCGCCTCAAGCAGAAGCAGGGTCTGTTTCGCAAGCTCGAGAGCAACGTTCGTCTCGAGGACGGCCGCCTGTTCTCGGCGGACTTTCCGCTGCCCGCCAAGCTGCCCATCGGCCCTTACCGGCTCGACGTCTATGCGTTCCGCAACGGCGTGCTCATCGCCCGCCATGAGAGCACGCTGCGGGTCGACGAGGTCGGCATCGAGCGCTGGCTTTCGCGGGTGGCTCTGCAGCACTCCGTGACATTCGGGGTATTGTTCACGGCGCTCGCGGTCGCGCTCGGCCTGAGCCTGAGCATGCTGTTGCG
>CAZLUX010000020.1:18586-25462 GCA_964562815.1 uncultured Enterobacteriaceae bacterium | reverse complement strand
TGGTGGAGGCGGCGGGAATCGAACCCGCGTCCGCAAGCCCTACACAGTCAGGACTACATGCTTAGCCTGGTGATTTGGATCTCGCTTTGCATCCGCCCACCGGCAGGCTGACGCTCGGCCAGCCGCTTCGACGGATCCCCCGGGCCAAGCGGCCAGACCCGGAAGAGAGGCTGATGTGAATGACGCTGCACCCCTTTCGGGGCCTAGCCCATCAGCAAGCTAGTGCAGCGTCTAGCCGGTGTTAGGCGGCTAGAGCGAAACGCTCGTCGTTGGCGTTTATGTGTTTCCAGACTGGATTTGCGAGGTCATCTGGCCCTCGGCATGCCCTGCGCTGCTTCGCGACCCACGTCGAGACCAAGTCGCCCCCGTGTTCGTTGCTGCGCGCTTTGCATTGTCTCATATCGGGGCGCAGCGCCGGTTTTCAAGGCTGAAGATGATCGAGCACGTCGAGAGGGCCGGCGATGATCGCATCGGCGCCCCATGAGGCCGGCCCATCGTCGTCGATGCCGTGATAGCCCCAGCCGACTGCAATCGCGCGCATGCCGGCGGCGTGCGCGGCCTGCACGTCGCGCAGGTCGTCGCCGAGATAGCAGCAGGACTCGGGCGCCAGCGCCAGCTCTCCGGCGGCGCGCAGCAGGGGCGCGGGATGGGGCTTGGAGTGCGGCGTGGTGTCGCCGCAGACGACGCAATCGGGCGCGATGCCGAGCGCGGACACCAGCGGCGCGGTAAAACGGGTCGCCTTGTTGGTGACGATTCCCCACTTGATGCCGCGCGTCTTGAGCTCCGCCAGCAGGGCCTCGACACCTGGAAAGAGCCGGGTGTCGACGCACAGGTTCGCGCCGTAGTGCTCGAGGAACGCATCGCGCATGCGCTCGTAGTCGCCGTCGCCCGGCGAAAGACCGAGGCCCACGCGCAGCAGGCCGCGCGCGCCGCTCGAGGCGTAGGGACGCACGTCGCCCACGGATAGCGCGGGCAGGCCGCGCGCGGCGCGCAGCCGGTTGACCGCCGCGCCGAGATCCGGCGCCGTGTCGGCGAAGGTTCCGTCGAAGTCGAACAAGACGGCGCGCGTGCCGTGACGCGCCGCCGACTCAGGCATCCCGCACGCAGCGAACGAGGTAGTTGACGCCGCAATCCCGGCCGAGGCTGTAGCGGCGCGTAAGCGGGTTGTACGTCATTCCGATCACTTCCTCGAGCCGCAGCCCCGCGTCGCGGCACCATTGCGCGAGCTCGTGCGGTTTGATGAAGCGAGCGTAGTCGTGCGTGCCTTTGGGCAGCAGCTTGAGGACGTACTCGGCACCGATGACCGCGAACAGGTAGGACTTGGGATTGCGGTTGATGGTGGAGAAGAACGCGCGGCCGCCCGGCGCAATCAACTTCGCGCAGGCGGCCACGGTGCTCGCCGGATCGGGAACGTGCTCCAGCATCTCCATGCAGGTCACGACGTCGAATGCGCCGGCATGGGTCTCCGCGTACGCCTCTGCGGAGGCTTCCTCGTAGTGCACGGGCAGCATGCTCTCGCGCAGGTGAAGCTGCGCGACCTTGAGCGCCTTCCCGGCGAGGTCGATGCCCGTCACCCGGGCGCCGCGGGCGCTCATCGCCTCGGCGAGGATCCCGCCGCCGCAACCGACGTCGAGGACGGCCTTGCCGGAGAGTTGGGCGTGCCGGTCGATCCACTCCAGCCGCAGCGGGTTGATCTCGTGCAGGGGCCGGAACTCGCTCGCGGGATCCCACCAGCGATGCGCGAGCTCGCTGAATTTCTCCAGTTCGGCAGGATCGACGTTCGGGGTTGCGCTCATGTCCGTTCAGTTTCGCATGTTGGGCGGATGCGCCGAGATGTTACCCCTCGCCGGCAAAAAAAAGCCCTGCCGGAGCAGGGCTTTTCGCATCGCGGCGGGATCAGTTGGACTGGGTGCCGACGACCTGGATCTCGACTCGACGATTCGGCGCCAAGCACTTGATGCGCGCCGGTCTGCTCATGGATTTCGGACATGCCTTCACCTGCTGGGTCTCGCCCTTGCCCTCGGCGTAGATCCGGTCGGCGTCGACGCCCTTGGACATCAGGAAGGACTTCACCGAGTCGGCCCGGCGCACCGACAGCTTCTGGTTGTATTCCGAGCTACCCAGCGGATCCGTATGGCCGGTCGCGATCACGACCTCGACATTCAGCGCCGACATCCTGCCCGCCAGGTCGTCGAGCTTCGCCCTGTCCGCCGGCGTGAGCGAGGACCTGTTGAAGTTGAACAGCACATCGGCCTTGAGCGTGACCTTCTGCGGAACCGGCGCGGGCGCAGGCGCCGGCATCGGTGCGGGGACGGGCGCAGGGGGCGCCGCCGCCGGTGCCGGGGCAGGCTTCGGTGCAGGCGCAGGAGCGGGCGCCGGGGGAGGCGCAGCCATCGGTTTCGGCTCGGGCTTCTTCACCAGCTCCGGATCGCACTCCGCGGTGGCCATCGCCGGCGTCCAACCTCCCGAGCGCCAGCACAGGCCGAAGGGGTCCTTCCAGACGCTGCCCGCGGAAGAGTCCCAATAGCCTTCCGTCGACTGCGCGGCCGCGCTGTACGAAGTCGCGGACAGTGCCGCGCCTGCGATAACCAGGAAAAGCATCTTGGTCTTGTTAATCATGGGGAATATTTCTCCGATGTGTGCGGGCTGCCGTCAGAGGGGCGCTCGCGTATTGGGATGGTGCAGTGGGACCGGGGCCGCGTTTCTGGCCTGCCTGAGTGCCCGAGATTTTCCTGCGCGGGAAAATGCTGACTACTGTGTAAGTGAATTTTGCCACATTTCGCAGTGGCGGTCCAAGCCGGCAAACGCTGCGCCTTGCAGCTCTTTCTCTTTAAGAATCAAACGTCCCGCCACCCAAACGTGACTGACACTCTCACGTCCGGCGGCGTACACCATATGCGATATGACGTCGTAAACCGGCCGCAGTTCCGGGCTGCCGAATCTGACGGCGGCCAGGTCGGCCTGCTTGCCCTGCGCGATCGAGCCGATGCGCGCGTCAAGACCGAGCGCGGTCGCCCCGCCGAGCGTCGCGGCGCGCAGCGCGGCATGCGCCGGCATCGCTTCGGCGTCTCGCGCCACGCCTTTCGCAAGGAGGGCCGCGGTGCGCATCTCCTGGAACATGTCGAGTCTGTTGTTGCTCGCCGCGCCGTCGGTGCCGAGCGCGACGTTGACGCCGGCTCTGAGCAGAGCGGCGACCGGCGCGAATCCGCTGGCGAGCTTCAGGTTCGACGAAGGGCAGTGGACCACGGAGCAGCCGTGGCGGGCCAGGAGATCGATCTCCAATTGGGAAAGGTGAACGGCGTGCACGGCGATCAGTCCCGGCCCGAGCAGACCCAGGCGGCGCAGTCGCTCCAGCGGTCGGGCGCCATGCTCGGTCTCAGATCGGATCACCTCGTCGGCCGTTTCGTGCACGTGCACGTGCACGGGCAGGTCGAGCTCCGCGGCCATCTTCGCCACCTTGGCGAAGCTCTCGTCGCAAACGGTGTACGGCGCGTGCGGCGCCAGGCAGAACGACAGCAGCGGGTGGTCCGCGAAGCGATCACGCAGCCCAAGCCCCTTGCGCAGATAGTCGTCCGGATCGGCCGCGTAGGGCGACGGGAAATCGATCACGATCGCGCCGAGCGAGGCGCGCATGCCCGCATCCAGCGCGGCCTCTACGGCCGCTTCCGGATAGAAGTACATGTCGTTGAAGCAGGTCGTTCCGCCCCGGAGCATCTCGGCGCAGGCGAGCAGCGTGCCGTCCCTCACGAAGTGCGGCGAAACGTGCTTCGCCTCGGCCGGCCAGATGTGCTCCTGCAGCCAGCGCATCAGCGGCATGTCGTCCGCGATGCCGCGCATCAGCGACATGGCGGCATGCGTATGGGCGTTGACGAGACCTGGAATCAGGGCGTGCTCGGGAAGCTCGACCGCCGGGAAGTCCGCGAACCGGTTCCGCGCGGCGTCGGCGGGCAAGACGGCTTCGATGCGGCCGTCCCGGACTGCCACGGCGTGCCGCTCGAGCACCAGGCCCTCCGGTTCAACGGGAACCACCCAGCGCGGAAGGATCAGGGTCGTCGTGGCGTCTGACACGGGGTCTTTTTCTTCTCGGCGACCTGTCAGCCGCGGCGCGCAAATCGGGAGAGAGGGTGTGGCGGCATTCTAGGCACAGGCTCGCCGGGCACACAAGGCCGCGACGGGCGCGCAGAGGCGCCAAAACTGCCGCTGAATCCGGTGATGCGCACCCTCCCGCGTGTTAAAATTTCACGCTTTTTCGCTGCCCTTACCCGTCCTGCGACGCAGGCGCGGAGCGGGCGATGGCCGAGACCCCGCAACACCCGAGCCGCGCATGGACCAATTCGCAAAAGAAACGCTCCCGATCAGCCTCGAAGAGGAGATGCGGCGGTCGTACCTCGACTACGCGATGAGCGTAATCGTCGGGCGCGCGCTGCCCGACGTGCGCGATGGTCTCAAGCCGGTGCATCGGCGCGTTCTGTACGCGATGCACGAGCTTTCGAACGACTGGAATCGCCCCTACAAGAAGTCGGCGCGCATCGTCGGAGACGTCATCGGTAAGTACCATCCTCACGGCGATTCCGCGGTCTACGACACCATCGTGCGCATGGCACAGGATTTCTCGCTGCGCTACATGCTGATCGACGGCCAGGGCAACTTCGGCTCGATCGACGGCGACAACGCCGCGGCCATGCGCTACACCGAGATCCGCATGGCGAGGATCGGCCACGAGCTGCTGGCCGATATCGACAAGGAGACGGTGGATTTCGGCCCCAATTACGACGGGTCGGAGGAAGAGCCGCTGATCCTGCCGTCGCGCATCCCGAACCTGTTGATCAACGGATCCTCGGGCATCGCGGTCGGCATGGCGACCAATATTCCGCCGCACAACCTCGGCGAAGTGATCGACGCCTGCCTGCACGTTCTGCATCAACCGCAGTGCGCGATCGAGGAACTGATCAAGCTCATGCCGGCGCCGGACTTTCCGACCGCGGGCATCATTTACGGCATTTCGGGAGTGCACGAGGGTTACCGCACCGGCCGCGGCAGGGTCGTCATGCGTGCCCGTACGCACTTCGAAGACATCGGCAGAGGCGACCGCCAGGCGATCATCGTCGACGAGCTTCCGTATCAGGTCAACAAGAAGACTCTCCTCGAAAAGATCGCGGAGCTCGTGGTCGACAAGAGGATAGAAGGCATTTCCGATATCCGGGACGAATCCGACAAGTCGGGCATGCGCGTGGTGATCGAGCTCAAGCGCGGGGAGATCCCGGAGGTCGTGCTCAACAACCTGTACAAGCTGACCCAGCTGCAGGACAGCTTCGGCATGAACATGGTCGCCCTGGTGGACGGCCAGCCGAAGGTGCTCGACCTCAAGTCGATGCTCGAGGCGTTCATCTCGCACCGTCGCGAAGTCGTGACGCGGCGCACGGTGTTCGAGTTGCGCAAGGCGCGCGAGCGCGGCCACGTGCTCGAAGGGCTGGCGGTGGCGCTTTCCAACGTCGACGAGGTGATCGAGCTGATCAAGAAGGCGCCGACGCCGGCAGAGGCGAAGCGCGGCCTGATGGCGAAGCTGTGGCAGTCGCAGCTGGTGCGCGAGATGCTGGCCCGCGCGTCGGCGGATCAGTTCCGGCCCGAGGGGCTGGCGGCCGAGTTCGGTCTCGGCGACGAGGGCTACCGGCTGTCAGAGGAGCAGGCGCAGGCGATCCTAGAGCTGAGGCTGCAGCGCCTGACCGGGCTCGAGCAGGACAAGATTCGCGACGAGTACCGCGAGGTGATGGAGAAGATCGCCGATCTGCTGGACATTCTCGACAAGCCGGCCCGCGTGGTCGCGATCATCGCCGAGGAGCTGACCAAGGTGAAGGAGGATTTCGGCGACGCGCGCAGAAGCGAGATCGTGACCGTCGCCGAAGACATTTCCTTGGAAGACCTGATCGCGCCGCAGGACATGGTGGTGACGTTCTCGCACGGCGGCTACGCCAAGTCCCAGCCGCTCGCCGACTACCGCGCGCAGCGACGCGGCGGGCGCGGCAGGATGGCCGCCGCGACCAAGGAAGACGACTTCATCGAGCGGCTGTTCGTCGCCCACTCTCACGATAACCTCCTGTGCTTTTCCAGCCGCGGCCGCCTGTACTGGCTGAAGGTCTACGAGGTGCCGCAGGGCAGCCGCACCAGCCGCGGCAAGCCGGTGGTGAACATCTTTCCCCTCGAGGAGGGCGAGAAGATCACCGCCGTGGTTCCGGTGCGCGAATTCGACGAGCAGCATTACGTCTTCATGGCGACCGCGAAGGGCACGGTGAAGAAGACCGCGCTGGCGGACTTCTCCCGTCCCCGACCGTCGGGAATCATCGCGGTCAGTCTCGACGAGGGCGACTACCTCGTGGGTGCGGCGCTGACCGACGGCAGTTGCGACGTCATGCTGTTCTCGTCGGAGGGCAAGGCGATCCGCTTCTCGGAGGAAGACGTGCGGCCGATGGGTCGCCAGGCCACCGGCGTGCGCGGCATGCGTCTGGGCCAGGGCGCGCGGGTGGTCTGCATGCTGGTCGCGCGCAACGAGGAGCAGACCGTGCTCACGGCGACCGAGAAGGGCTTCGGCAAGCGCACTGCAGTGAAGGAATACACGCGTCACGGCCGCGGCGGTCAGGGAATGATCGCGATCCAGGCGTCCGAGCGCAACGGCCCGCTGATCGGCGCGGTGATGGTGGACGACCGGGACGAAGTGATGCTCATCTCCACCGGCGGCGTGCTGATCCGCACCGCGGTGGCGCAGATTCGCGAGCAGGGACGCAGCACCCAAGGCGTCACGCTGATCGCGCTCGACGAAGGCGAAAGGCTCGCCGGCATCGAGCGAATCGACGAGCGCGACGACCAGGTGAACGGCAACGG
>CAZLUX010000020.1:0-18486 GCA_964562815.1 uncultured Enterobacteriaceae bacterium | reverse complement strand
AACGGCCACGGTCCCGACGGGCCGGAGGCAGGCGGCGAGCCGGCGGCGCCGCCGCCGGGCGAAACCTTGCACTGATGGCCCGCCTGTTCAACTTCAGCGCGGGGCCGGCGATGCTTCCGGAGGAGGTTCTCGCCCGCGCCGGCGACGAGATGCTGGACTGGCACGGCTCCGGCATGTGCGTCATGGAGATGAGTCACCGCGGCAAGGAGTTCGTTTCGATCGCGGCCGAAGCCGAGCAGGATTTGCGCGATCTGATGGCGATTCCCGCCGAATACAGGGTGCTCTTCCTGCAGGGAGGCGCCACGCTGCAGTTCGCGCAGATTCCGATGAATCTCCTGCGCGGCAAGGGCAGCGCGGATTACGTCCTGACCGGGGAATGGTCGAAGAAGGCGGTCAAGGAGGCGAAAGCGTTTTGCGACGTTCGCATCGCCGCAAGCTCGGAGGACCGGAAATTCACCTATGCGCCGCCGCAGTCGGCGTGGAAGCTCAACGCGGACGCGGCCTATGTCCATTACTGTTCGAACGAGACCATCGGCGGCGTCGAGTTCAACTGGGTGCCGGAGACCGGCGGCGTGCCGCTGGTGGCAGACGCCTCCTCGCACATTCTTTCGCGACCGATCGACGTTTCGAAGTTCGGGCTCATCTATGCGGGTGCGCAGAAGAACATCGGCCCCGCGGGCTTGACGATCGTGATCGTGCGCGAGGACCTGATCGGCCACGCGCAGAAGGGCACCCCGACGGTGATGGACTACAAGCAGCAGGCCGATGCGCAGTCGATGCTGAACACGCCCGCGACCTATTC
The DNA here is from genome assembly GCA_964562815.1 of uncultured Enterobacteriaceae bacterium. Classification (GTDB taxonomy): domain Bacteria; phylum Pseudomonadota; class Gammaproteobacteria; order Burkholderiales; family SG8-39; genus DAHVFK01. The sequence goes on along the minus strand of CAZLUX010000020.1, from coordinate 17,684 downwards.
AATCTATGTCGCGGGGCTGGTGTTCAAGTGGCTCAAGCGCGCCGGCGGGCTCGCGGCCATCGAGCGGCAGAACGTCGCCAAGGCGAACGTCCTCTACGAGTTCCTCGACCGCAGCGCGTTCTTCAGCAATCCGGTCGCCAAGAGCGACCGCTCGCGCATGAACGTGCCGTTCACGCTCGCGGATCCGAAGCTGGACGCCGAATTCCTCAAGGGCGCCGAGGAGCGTGGCATGGTGCAGCTGAAGGGCCATCGCTCGGTCGGCGGAATGCGTGCGTCGATCTACAACGCGATGCCCCTCGAGGGCGTGCGGCACCTGGTCGCGTACATGAAGGAATTCGAAGCGCGGCATGGCTGAGCGTGCTGCGCGCAAGACCGAGATCCTGGTCCTGAACCAGATCTCGCCGGCGGGGCTGAAACAGCTGCCCGCCGAGCGCTACGCGATCGTCAAGGAATCGCAATCTCCGGACGCGATCCTGGTGCGCTCGCACGACCTGCACGGCCATGCTTTCGGGCCCAACCTGAAAGCGGTCGGGCGCGCCGGCGCGGGCGTCAACAACATCCCCGTGGCGGAACTCTCGGCTCGCGGCGTGCCGGTATTCAACGCGCCCGGGGCGAACGCGAACGCGGTCAAGGAGCTCGTGCTGGCGGGCATGCTGCTCGCCGCGCGCAACCTGGTTCCGGCGCTGGAGTTCGTGCAGAACCTCAAGCCGGGCGCAGACGATCTGGAGCGCACCGTCGAGAGCGGCAAGAAGCAGTTCGCGGGCGTGGAGCTTCCCGGCCATACCCTCGGCGTCATCGGCCTCGGCAAGGTCGGCAGCATGGTCGCGGATGCGGCGATCCGGCTCGGCATGCACGTGCTCGGATACGACCCGGAGATCACCGTGGACGCGGCCTGGGGGCTGCCGTCGCTGGTGCGGCGGGCCGGCTCGATCGACGAGGTCCTGAAGGCGAGCCACTTCGTCACCCTGCACGTGCCGCTGCTGGAGTCGACCCGCCATCTGATCGGAGCGCACAACATGGAGCATTTCCGGCAGGGTGCCGTTCTGCTCAATTTCGCGCGCGACGGGGTGGTGGACAACGGCGAGGTCCTGAAAGCCCTCGAGGCACGCCGCTTGAAGTACTACGTGAGCGACTTTCCGTCGTCCGGGCTGCTCGGGCGCCCGGGCGTGGTGGCGCTGCCGCACCTCGGCGCCTCGAGCCGCGAGGCCGAGGAGAACAGCGCCGTGATGGTCGTGAATCAGCTGCGCGATTACCTGGAAGACGGAAACCTGCACAACGCCGTCAATTTTCCGGAAGCGTCCATCGTGCGCGAGTCGCCGTACCGCCTGGCCATCGCCCACGCGAATGTTCCGGACATGCTTGCGCGGATCTCCCACGTTCTGGGCCGGGCGGGCATCAACATCCATAACATGCTGAACAAGTCGCGGGCGGACATGGCGTATACCCTGGTCGACGTCGATACCGGGATGCAGGCGCCAACTCTCGACGAGTTGCGCCAGATCGACGGCGTGCTCGGGGTGCGCTATCTTCCGAAACAGAAGAAGAATTGAGGGCTTCGGCAACCCTACGGACGGCCAGGAAGTGGGAGACATCGACAAACTTCGAGGCGACATCGACGCGATCGACGATCAGCTGCTGGTACTCGTGAACCGGCGGGCGGAGCTCGCGCGCCGCATCGGCGAGCTGAAGGCGGGCGGGAGCGCCTACCGCCCCGAGCGCGAGGCCGAAATCCTGCGTCGCGTCGGCGCGGCCAATCCGGGGCCGCTGACGGCCGAGCGCGTCGCTGCGGTGTTCCGCGAGGTGATTTCCGGCTGCCGGGGCATGGAGACCGCGATGCGCGTGGCCTACCTGGGGCCGGAGGGCACCTTCAGCGAGCAGGCAGTGAGGAAGCAGTTCGGACAGGCTGCGCAGGCGTTGGCCGCAGTTTCCGTCGACGAGGTGTTCCGTCAATGCGAGTCCGGAGCGGTGCAGTTCGCCGTCGTGCCGGTCGAGAATTCCACCGAAGGCACGGTCGGGCGCACGCTCGACCTCCTGCTTGTGACGCCGCTCAGGATCTGCGGCGAAGTCGAGCTCCGCGTGCATCAGAACCTCATGGCGCGCGCGGCCGAGCTCGGGGCGATCCGGCGCGTTTACTCGCATGCGCAGTCGCTCGCCCAGTGCAACGCATGGCTCAACCAGAACCTGCCGAACGTCGAGCGCGTTCCGGTCGCGTCGAACGGCGAGGCTGCGCGCCGCGCCGCGGACGAGGATGGTGCGGCAGCGATCGCCGGGGCCGCGGCGGCGGAGCGCTATCGCCTCAACCTGCTTGCGCGCTCGATCGAGGACGATCCAAGCAATACCACGCGCTTCCTCGTGCTCGGCACGATCGATTGCGCGCCGAGCGGCGACGACCGGACCTCGATGGTGATGTCGGCCGAGAACAAGCCCGGCGCGGTTCACGCCTTGCTGACGCCGCTCGCCGCCAATGGGGTCAGCATGACACGCATCGAGTCGCGCCCGTCGCGGGCCATGCGCGACGCGCTCTGGGAATACGTGTTCTTCATCGACGTGCAGGGGCACCAGAACGACGAGCGCGTCGCCGCCGCGCTCGCGGAGCTGAGGCAAAAGGCGCCCTTCCTGAAGGTCCTCGGCTCCTATCCCGCCGCGGTGGCGTAGCGCCCCAACAACATGAGTGCCTTACCGACCAGCATGGATCTCTGCGAACTCTCGCCTTCCTACGTGCGCTCGATCGCGCCCTACCAGCCGGGCAAGCCGATCTCCGAGCTCGCTCGCGAAATGGACCTGGAAGAGAAGAACATCGTGAAGCTGGCCTCGAACGAAAATCCGCGCGGCATCGGGCCCCGCACCCGCGCGGGGATCGATGCAGCGCTGGCCGACGTCGCCCGCTACCCCGACGGCAATGGCTACGAGCTGAAGCTCGCGCTGTCGAAGCGTTACGGCGTCGACATGTCCTCGATCGTGCTCGGAAACGGATCGAACGACGTGCTCGAGCTGGTCGGGCTCGCATTCCTGGGCGCGGGACGTTCAGCCGTTTACTCGCAGCACTGCTTCGCGGTGTACCCGCTTGCGACCCAGGCGCGCGGCGCGCGCGCGATCGTGGTGCCGGCGAAGGACTTCGGCCACGACCTCGAGGCAATGGCCGCGGCGATCGCGGACGACACCTACGTCGTGTGGGCCGCCAATCCGAACAACCCGACCGGCACCTACGCTTTCCCGGAGCAGCTCGAGGCGTTCGTCAAGCGCGTGCCGGAACGCGTGATCGTGGTGCTGGACGAGGCCTACAACGAGTACCTGCCGGCGGACTCCAAGACCGACACCGTCAAGTGGCTCAAACGCTACCCGAACCTCGTCATCACCCGGACCTTCTCCAAGGCCTACGGGCTGGCCGGATTGCGGGTGGGGTACGCGCTGGGTCACCCGTCGGTCGCCGACCTGATGAACCGCGTGCGTCAGCCTTTCAACGTCAACAGCATCGCGCTCGCGGCCGCCAGCGCAGCGCTCGGCGACATGGAGTTCGTGGCCAAGAGCTACGCGGAGAATCTCCAGGGACTGCGCCAGCTCGAGGAGGGTGCGAAGGCTCTGGGCCTCGAGTACATCCCGTCCTTCGGCAATTTCCTCACCATCCGCGTCGGCAAGGCGGGCGAGGTCTACAAGCGGCTGCTGCGGCGGGGCGTCATCGTGCGGCCGGTCGGCGGCTACGAGCTGCCCGAGCATCTGCGCGTCACCGTCGGCACTCCCGCCGAGAACGAAAAGTTTCTGGCGGCGCTCAACGCCAGCCTCAAGGAATGAGCCAAAGCGGGGAGGCGTCGGACGCGCGTTTCCGGCGCGTCGCGGTGATCGGAGTCGGGCTGATAGGCGGGTCTTTTGCGCTCGCGCTCAAGGCGGCGAAGGCCTGCGCCGAGGTCGTCGGGGTCGGCCGCAGCCGCGCCAACCTGGACGCGGCCCTATCGCTGGGCGCGATCGACGTCGCCACGGGCGACGTCGCCCAGGCCGTGCGAGGCGCCGACCTGGTCCTGGTCGCCACGCCGGTGGCGCAGTTCGCCGCGGTGTTTCGGGCGCTCGAGCCGGTGCTGGCTGCCGATGCTCTGGTGACCGATGCAGGCAGCACCAAGCGCGACGTGGTGGCCGCGGCGCGCGCGCAGCTCGGCGCGAAGGTCGCGCAGTTCGTGCCCGCGCACCCGATCGCGGGCGCGGAGCACAGCGGCGCGGCGGCGGCGAGGGCAGACCTGTTCCGCGGCAAACGCGTCGTCCTCGCGCCGCTGCCCGAGAACGCACCGCAGTCGATCGAGCGGATCGCCGGCGCTTGGCGCACCTGCGGTGCGCGCACGTCGAACATGAGCCCGGACGAGCACGACGGCGTGTTCGCCGCGGTCAGCCATCTGCCCCACGTGTTGGCCTTCGCGCTGGTGAACGACGTGGCCGAACGGGCGAACGCGGCGCAACTGTTCGGTTACGCCGCGGGGGGATTCCGCGATTTCACGCGCATTGCATCGAGCCATCCGGAAATGTGGCGGGATATCTGCATCGCCAACCGGGACGCGGTGCTCGAGGAACTGCGGCGCTTCGGCTCGCAGCTCGAATCCATCCGCGCGCTGCTCGCGGCCGGCGACGCCGCCGGCCTGGAGGAGGTTTTTGCCAAGGCTCGTGCGGCGCGCAATCGCTGGCTGGATGGCGAATTCGATCTCTGAGACCGCGGCCGTGGACACACTGAGACTGAAGCCGATCCGGCGCGTGGCCGGCAAGGTGCGTCTGCCCGGCTCGAAGAGCATCTCGAACCGGATCCTGCTCCTGTCGGCGCTCGCGAGCGGCGAAACGCGCGTTGGCGGCTTGCTCGACGCCGATGACACCAAAGTCATGCTCGAGGCGCTGCAGCGACTCGGCGCGGCTTGCCGGCGCGAAGACGGCTCGGTCCGCGTTTCCGGCGTGGGCGGCGCGTTTCCCGTGCGTCGCGCGGAGCTCTGGCTCGGCAACGCGGGGACTGCGTTCCGGCCGCTCACCGCAGCGCTCGCCCTCACCGGCGGCGAGTACCGGCTGTCGGGCGTCGCGCGCATGCACGAGCGGCCGATCGGCGACCTGGTCGACGCCCTGCGCGGGCTCGGTGCGCGAATCGACTACCTCGGGATCGAGGGCTACCCGCCCCTGGCGATCCACCCCGGGCGGCCGCACCTCGTCGCCCCGGTGCGCGTCCGCGGCGATGTCTCGTCCCAGTTCCTCACCGCGCTTCTGATGGCCGTACCGCTGGCGGGGGCGCCCGCCACGGTCGAGGTCGACGGCGAGCTCATTTCGAAGCCCTACGTGGAGATCACCGTCAACCTGATGCGCCGTTTCGGCGTCGAGGTCGCGCGCGAGGACTGGCGCCGCTTCCGCGTGCCGAAGGCGCGCTATGCGAGCCCCGGCGAGATCATGGTCGAGGGCGATGCGTCCTCCGCGTCGTACTTCCTCGCCGCCGCCGCGATCGGCGGCGGCCCCGTTCGCGTCGAGGGGGTCGGGCGCGACAGCATCCAGGGCGATGTACGCTTCGCGGAGGTGCTCGAGCGCATGGGCGCCCGGGTCGGCATGGGGGCGGACTGGATCGAAGTCTCGGGCGATGGCAGGCTGCGGGCCATCGACATGGACCTCAACCACATCCCCGATGCGGCCATGACGGCCGCAGTGATGGCACTGTTCGCCGACGGGCCGAGCGTGCTGCGCAACATTGCGAGCTGGAGGGTCAAGGAAACCGATCGTCTGGCCGCGATGGCGACCGAGCTGCGCAAGCTCGGCGCCGAGGTGCAAGAGGGTGCGGACTTCCTGCGCATCGTCCCGCCGGCGCGTCTCGTCCCCGACGCGGCGATCGACACCTACGACGATCACCGGATGGCAATGTCTTTCGCGCTCGCCGCGCTCGGCGGCGTGCCGGTCCGGATAAACGATCCGGCCTGCGTCGCCAAGACCTTCCCGGACTATTTCGCGTCGCTCGCGCGGATCTCGGAGACCGCGTGAATCCGCCCGTGATCACCGTGGACGGCCCGTCTGCCTCGGGCAAGGGAACCATTGCCCGACGACTTGCCGAGGCGCTTGGTTTCCATTGTCTCGACAGCGGCGCGCTCTACCGGCTCGTCGCGCTTCGATCGCTGCGCGAGAACGTGCCTGCGGACGACGCGCAGGCGCTCGCTGAGCTCGCCGAGGACCTGCCCGCGTGGTTTGTAGGAGAGAATATTTTTCTTGAAGATCAATATGTTACAGTAGATCTGGCGAGCGAAGCGTGCGGCAGCCGGGCGTCCGAAGTCGCCAAGTTGCCGCAGGTTCGCGAGGCCCTGCTCGAGCGCCAGCGAGCCTTTCGCCGGCCTCCCGGTCTGGTCGCCGACGGGCGCGACATGGGGTCGGTGGTGTTTCCCGACGCCGCGCTCAAAGTATTTCTGACCGCGAGCGCGGCGGTGCGGGCAGAGCGCAGATATAAGCAGTTGAAACAAAAAGGAATCCGTGCTAGTGTTACAACCCTTTTCCGCGAGCTGGAAGCGCGTGATGCGCGCGACGCGGCCCGGGCGGTTTCGCCGCTCGTTCCCGCGCCGGACGCCGTGCAAGTCGATTCCTCCGATCTGACGATCGATGAGGTCGTGAGCCGGATCCTCGGTTGGTGGCGGGAGCGAGCCGACGGCGTGCACGCCTAGGCTCAAATGGTGGGTCCCGGCGGTTGCCGGGCCCGTGTGTGCAATCTAACCCGCGCGCTTCAGCGAGAAGCAGCGGCCAAACGAAAGTAGGCTCTTTCCTTACATGCCAAGCATTTCCCCTGCAACTTCCAAGTCTTCCAACCACGAATCCTTTGCCGCGCTGTTCGAGGAAAGCCTCTCGCTCAAGGAGATGCGGGTCGGAGAAGTGATCACCGCCGAGGTGGTGCGCGTCGACCAGCATTTCGTAGTCGTGAACGCCGGTCTCAAGTCCGAAAGTGTCATCCCGCTGGAAGAATTCAAGGACGACGGCGGCGAAACCGAGGTGAAGCCCGGAGACTTCGTCAGTGTCTCGATCGAGGCGCTGGAGGACGGCCACGGGGAGACCCGACTGTCGCGCGAGAAGGCCAAGCGCCTCGCCGCATGGCTCGAGCTGGAACAGGCCCTCGAGAAGGGCGAAAAGATCGAAGGTGTCATCACCGGGAAGGTGAAAGGCGGCCTGACCGTGATGGTCAAGGGGATTCGCGCATTCCTTCCCGGCTCGCTGGTGGACCTGCGTCCGGTGAAGGACACGACGCCCTACGAGGGCAAGCAGATGGAGTTCAAGGTCATCAAGCTCGATCGCAAGCGGAACAACGTCGTCGTTTCGCGGCGCGCGGTGCTCGAGGAGACCGTAGGGGCCGAGCGCGAGCAGCTGCTCTCGACGCTGCAGGAAGGCGCGACCGTCAAGGGCATCGTCAAGAACATCACCGATTACGGCGCTTTCGTCGACCTGGGAGGCATCGACGGCCTGCTGCACATCACCGATCTCGCGTGGCGGCGGGTCAAGCACCCGTCGGAGGTGCTCAACGTGGGCGACGAGGTCACCGCCAAGGTTCTGAAATTCGACGCCGAGAAGAACCGCGTGTCGCTCGGCCTCAAGCAGCTCGGCGAGGATCCCTGGATCGGCATTTCGCGCCGCTATCCGCAAGGTACGCGCCTGTTCGGCAAGGTCACCAACCTCACCGACTACGGCGCGTTCGTCGAGGTCGAATCGGGCATCGAAGGCCTGGTGCACGTCTCGGAAATGGACTGGACCAACAAGAACGTCCATCCCTCGAAAGTAGTTCAGATGGGCGACGAGGTCGAGGTCATGATCCTCGAAATCGACGAGGACCGCCGTCGCATATCGCTCGGCATGAAGCAGTGCATGCCGAACCCGTGGGAGGACTTCGCGCGGGAATTCAAGAAGGGCGACCGCGTCAAGGGGCAGGTCAAGTCGATCACCGACTTCGGCGTGTTCGTCGGCCTGACCGGAGGAATAGACGGCTTGGTGCACCTCTCCGACCTGTCCTGGAGCGACAGCGGCGAAGAGGCGGTCAAGCGCTTCAGGAAGGGCGAGGAAGTCGAGGCGGTGGTGCTTTCGATCGACGTGGAGCGCGAGCGCATCTCGCTCGGCATCAAGCAGCTCGAGGGAGACCCGTTCACCAATTTCCTGGCCGGGCACGACAAGAACAGCCTCGTTACCGGAACGGTCAAGTCGGTGGACGCGAAGGGCGCGGTGGTGGCGATTTCGCCGGAAGTGGAAGGCTACCTCCGTGCGTCGGAGTTTTCGCGCGACCGCGTCGACGATCTGCGCAACCACCTGAAAGAAGGCGACTCGGTAAGCGCCATGATCATCAATCTCGATCGCAAGAACCGCTCGATCAACCTGTCGATCAAGGCCAAGGACATGGCGGACGAGAGCGAGGCCATGAAGCAGCTGCGCAGCGAGAATGCCGCTGCGAGCGCCGGAGCCACGAACCTCGGCGCGCTCCTTCGTGCCAAGCTCGACAACCGCAACCAGCAGTAGGCGGTCAACGACGATAGCTCTGGTTGCACGAACAGAACGCTCAGGGGGATGGGCCGTCCATGACCAAATCGGAACTGATTGCTCGCCTCGCGCAGCGTTATCCGCAGCTGGTGGCGAAGGATGCCGAGTACGCGGTGAAGATGATCCTCGACGCGATGACGCAGGCCCTGCTCGCGGGAGATCGCATCGAGATTCGCGGCTTCGGCAGCTTCGGCCTGAACTACCGGCCGCCGCGGGTCGGGCGCAACCCGAAGTCCGGCGAGAAGGTGCACGTGCCGGAGAAGTACGTGCCGCACTTCAAGGCCGGCAAGGAGCTGCGCGAGCGGGTGGATTCCACCCAGGGCGAGCAGTCCTCCCCGTCGCAGGAGCAGCCCACGCACACCTCTCAGTAACGCGTCGTCCGGAGCGGCGTTGCGCCGCTTCCGGCGCCTGGGCCTGGCATTAGGAATCGAGTATGCGCATCGTCACCTGGACGGTCCGGCTGGTCATCTTTCTGTTCCTGCTCGCGTTCGCGGCCAAGAACGTGGACCCGGTCACGCTGAATTTCTATTTCGATCTCAGCTGGCGGGCACCCCTGGTCGTGGTGCTGTTCGGCTTCTTCGCCGTCGGGGCCGTATTCGGCGTGATCGCGATGCTCATGGCATCGCTGCGACAACGACGCGAGATTGCGCGTCTCAGGCGCGAGGCGCGCGCGCAGGCAAAAGAGATGCAGGCCAAACGTCCGGCCGATCCCATCCGGCCTCCAGCGGTCGACGCCTGAGGATCCGCGGGCATGGAGTTCGAGTACTGGTGGCTGCTCGGGTTCCCGCTGTTCTTCGGCCTCGGATGGCTTGCCGCCCGGATCGACATCAAGCATCTGGTGTCGGAATCGAGAGCCTTGCCGCGCTCCTATTTCAAGGGGCTCAACTTTCTCCTTAACGAGCAGCCGGACAAGGCGATCGAGGCTTTCATAGAGGTGGTTCGCGTCGATCGCGAGACGATCGAGCTGCATTTCGCGCTTGGCAGCCTTTTTCGCCGCCGCGGCGAGTACGACCGGGCCATCCGCATGCACCAGAATCTTCTCGATCGAGCCGACCTCGCCGATGAGCAGAGAGTGAACGCGCTGTTCGAGCTCGGTCAGGACTATCTCAAGGCGGGGATCCTGGATCGGGCGGAGGAGGCATTCGAGCGCCTCGCCGACGGTCCGCATGCGATCGAGGCGCGACGGCACCTGCTCGAAATCTACGAGCACGAGAAGGACTGGCCGCGCGCGATCGAGATGGCCAGGCGCTTGGCGAAGGAATCCGGTGAGTCGCACGCGAGGGAGATATCGCAGTATCTGTGCGAGCTCGCTACGACGGAAACCACGCATTCACGGCCGGACGCGGCGCGCCGGCATCTAGAGGCCGCGCTCGAAGCGAATCGCAAGTCGGTGCGCGCGAGCCTGCAGCTGGGCGAGCTCGCACGCGCCGCGGGAGACCTGGGCGCGGCGATCGAGCACTGGAAGCGCATCGAGACACAGAATCCCGCCTATCTCGCGGTCGCGGCGCAGCGCCTGCTCGATGCGCACCGCGACGCGGGGCGCGCCGAAGAGGGATTGCAGCTGCTTACGGGGTATCTCGAGCAGTACCCGTCCCTCGATCTGCTCGATACCGTGTTTCAGCTGACGCTCGAGGAGAAGGGGGCGGAGACCGCATACAAGCTGGTACGCGACGAGTTGCGGCGCAACCCGACCCTGCTCGGGCTGGACCGCCTGCTCGAGGCGCAGATCGTCGCCGCGGGAACGCCCGAGCGCCGGCGCGACCTCGAGCTGGTTCGCAACCTCGTTCACAGCCACACCCGGCGCCTCGCACGCTACCGCTGCGAGAACTGCGGTTTCAAGGCGCGGCAGTTTCACTGGCATTGTCCCGCCTGCGGCGGATGGGAGACCTATCCTCCGCGGCGCTCAGAGGAGTTTGAACTGGCACCATGAACATCACGATCATCGGCACCGGCTACGTCGGGCTGGTCAGCGGCGCCTGCCTCGCGGACATGGGCAACCATGTCTGCTGCCTCGACCTCGACGCGCGCAAGGTCGACACGCTGAACGCGGGCGGCATACCGATCTTCGAGCCGGGGCTCGCGCCGATCGTGGCGCGCAACCGGGAGGCCGGACGCCTCAGCTTCACGACCGACGTCGCCGCGGCGGTGGGGCACGGCGAGCTTCAGATGATCGCGGTCGGCACCCCGCCGAACGAGGACGGCGCCGCCGACCTGCAGCACGTGGTCGCCGCGGCGCGCTCGGTGGGCCGCCACATGGACGGCTACCGTGTCATCGTGGACAAGTCGACCGTGCCGGTCGGGACCGCCGACCAGGTCCGGGCGGCGGTCGCGGAGGAACTCGCCAAGCGCGGCAAGACGGTTGAGTTCTCGGTCGTGTCGAACCCGGAGTTCCTGAAGGAAGGCGCCGCGGTCGAGGATTTCATGCGCCCGGACCGCATCATCGTTGGCTCCGAGGACGAGCGCGCGACCTCGATTCTGCGCAGGTTGTACGCTCCGTTTCAGCGCAATCACGAGCGCCTACTGGTCATGAGCGTGCGCTCGGCCGAGCTGACCAAGTATGCGGCGAACGCGATGCTCGCGACGCGCATTTCCTTCATGAACGACCTGGCCAATCTGGCCGAGGCGCTCGGCGCCGACATCGAAGAAGTGCGCCGGGGCATCGGCTCGGATCCGCGCATCGGCTTCGGCTTTCTCTACCCCGGAGCGGGTTACGGCGGCTCGTGCTTTCCGAAGGACGTCAAGGCATTGCAGCGCACGGCGAAGGAGGCGGGCCGGCCGCTGCACCTGCTCGCCGCGGTCGAGCAGGTGAACGAGGCGCAGAAGCACGTGCTGGGGAGCAAGATCGTGGCGCGCTTCGGCGCGGCGCTCGCGGGCCGCCGCATCGCGCTCTGGGGCCTGGCCTTCAAGCCCAATACCGACGACATGCGGGAAGCCCCGAGCCTGGCGTTGATCGAGGATCTGCTGGCGGCCGGCGCTTCGGTGCGTGCCTACGATCCGGTGGCGGGCGAGAACGCGGCCGGCCTGTTCGCCGGCAACGAGCGGGTCGAGATCGCCGAGTCGGCGGAGGCTGCGCTGGAGGGCGCGGAGGCGCTCGCGATCGTCACCGAATGGCAGGAATTCCGCAGCCCCGACTTCGATGCGATCAAGAGCTCGCTCAAGACGCCGGCGATATTCGATGGGCGCAACCTGTACGACCCCGCGGCCATGCGCGCGCTGGGAATCGAGTATTTCGCCGTGGGGCGGCGCACATGAAGCGACCGGACACGACCGCGGCACGGGTGCTGGTGGTGGGCGACGTGATGCTCGACCGCTATTGGATCGGAGACGTGTCCCGCATCTCGCCGGAAGCTCCCGTCCCGGTCGTGCGGGTGAGCGGTGAAGAGCGGCGACTCGGCGGGGCCGCCAACGTGGCGTGGAACTGCGCCGCACTCGGCGCCCGGACGCGCCTGCTTTCGGTGGTCGGCGCGGACGAGGAAGGCACGGTGCTGGAGAGCCTCCTCAGCAAGGAGGGCATCGAGCCGCGGCTGCACCGCGACCGCTCCATTCAGACGACCCAGAAGCTGCGCGTGATCGCGCGGCAGCAGCGCCAGCAGTTGCTGCGCGTCGATTTCGAGGTCTCGCCTTCGCGCGAAGTGCTCGCCTCCAAGCTGGCCGAGTTCAAGGCCTCGCTCAAGGGGTGCGACGTGGTCATCCTTTCGGACTACGGCAAGGGCGGGTTGACCCACGTCGCGAAGATGATTGCGATGGCGCGGAGAGCGGGCAAGCGGGTGCTGGTGGATCCCAAGGGGGACGACTACTCGCGCTATGCAGGGGCCACGATCGTGACGCCGAACCAGAAGGAGCTGCGCGAGGTCGTCGGCACGTGGAAGGACGAGCGCGATCTCGAGCGGCGCGCGCAGGCGCTGCGCAAGCGCCTCAGGCTCCAGGCCCTGCTGCTGACGCGCGGCGAAAGCGGAATGACCTTGTTCCAGGACGGCACGCGGATGAATTTCAAGACGCGCGCGCGTGAGGTGTACGATGTGAGCGGTGCCGGCGACACGGTCATCGCCGCGCTCGGCGTCATGCTAGCCGCCGGCGCGTCGCTGACCGATGCGGTGCGGACCGCCAATCGGGCGGCCGGAATCGTGGTCGGCAAATTCGGCACAGCAGTCGCGACCCGCAAAGAACTGTTCGGATAGGAAAGAAATGCTCTATGTCGTCACGGGGGCCGCGGGGTTCATCGGCTCCAAGCTGATCGAGGCGCTCAACCGCGCCGGCATCAGCGAAATCATCGCGGTGGACAACCTCGAAAACGCGGCCAAGATCAAGAACCTCGCCGGGTGCGAGATCGAGGACTACATGGACAAGCGCGAATTCCTCGAGCGGCTGGTCTCGAACCAGTTCGACGAGGAGATCGAAGCCGTCCTGCACCAGGGAGCGTGCTCGGACACCATGGAAACGAACGGCCGCTACGTAATGGAGAACAACTACCGCTACTCGAGGATCCTGCTCGATTGGTGCCAGGACGAGGCGGTACCCATGCTTTATGCGTCGTCGGCGTCGGTGTACGGTTCAGGACGGGAGTTCCGCGAAGAGCGCGCCTGCGAGCGGCCGCTCAACGCCTACGCCTACTCCAAGTTCCTGTTCGACCAGCACGTGCGACGCCGCCTGCCGGCGCGCAGCGCGCAGATCGCTGGGTTCCGCTATTTCAACGTCTATGGCCCGAACGAGGCGCACAAGGGGCGCATGGCGTCAGTCGCCTTCCATGCCTTCAACCAGTTCATGAGCGAAGGCAAGGTCAAGCTCTTCACCGGATCGGACGGTTACGCCGACGGCGAGCAGCGGCGCGATTTCATCCACGTCGACGACGTGGTGAACGTCAACCTTTACTTCCTCGAGCGCCGTGGGCTCTCCGGAATCTTCAATTGCGGCACCGGGCGGGCGCAGAGCTTCAACGACGTCGCGCGCGCAGTGGTGAACGGCGTGCGCACCGGACGCGGGGAAAGCGAGCTTTCGCTCGGCGACATGGTCACCGAAGGCCTGATCGAGTACATCCCGTTTCCGCCGCAGCTGCTCGGCAAGTACCAGAGCTTCACCGAAGCGGACCTCGCGTTGCTGCGCGAAGCCGGCTACGACGCGGATTTCATGCCGGTCGAGCAGGGCGTGGGGTCCTACGTCGAGCAGCGCCTGGGCGAGCAGCGCTGAGGGTCGGCGATGCAGCGCACGATCGAGGACTTCATCGGCAACACCCCGCTGGTGCGGCTGCAGCGCATCCCGGGTGAGGACGTGGCGCGCAACGGCAACGTCATTCTCGCCAAGCTCGAGGGCAACAATCCCGCGGGATCGGTCAAGGACCGGCCCGCGATCTCGATGATCCGGCGCGCCGAGGCGCGCGGCGAGATCAAGCCCGGCGACACGCTGATCGAGCCGACCAGCGGCAACACCGGAATCGGCCTCGCCATGGCGGCCGCGGTCCGCGGCTACCGGATGGTGCTGATCATGCCCGAGAACCAGACCGCCGAGCGCAAGCGGACCATGCGCGCCTACGGCGCCGAGCTGATCCTGACGCCCAAGAGCGGCGGCATGGAGGGAGCGCGGGACCTCGCCGACAAGATGGTGCGCGAGGGCAGGGGCCGGATGCTCGACCAGTTCGCCAACCCGGACAACCCCTTGTCGCACTACGAGACCACCGGGCCGGAGATCTGGCGCGACACGCAGGGCAAGATCACGCATTTCGTCTCGAGCATGGGCACCACCGGAACGATCATGGGCTGCTCGCGCTTCTTCAAGGAAAAGAACCCCAAGATCGAGATCATCGGCTGCCAGCCGGAGGAGGGCGCGCAGATTCCCGGCATCCGCAAGTGGCCCGAGGCCTACCTGCCGAAGATCTACGACAAGCTCAGGGTGGACCGCATGGAGTCCGTCGGGCAGGGCGACGCGGAAGAGATGGCGCGCCGCATGGCGCGCGAGGAAGGCATCTTCGCGGGCATCTCGTCCGGCGGCGCGCTGCACGTCGCGCTGCGTATCGCCCGCCAGCTCAAGAACGCGACCATCGTCTGCGTCGTCTGCGACCGCGGCGACCGCTATCTTTCGACGGGCGTGTTTCCGGACTGACGTGACGCCGGTCCTCGCCTTCGACATCGAGACGGTGCCCGACGTCGCGGGGATCCGGCGCCTCTACGAGCTGCCGGACAGCCTGCCGGACGAGGAAGTCGCCGAAATTGCGTTCCAGAAGCGGCGCACCCAGACGGGGAGCGATTTCCTGCCGCCCCAGCTGCAGCGGGTGCTGGTCATCTCGTGCGTCCTGCGCGACGCCGACCAGGTCAGGGTCTGGTCGATCGGCGAGCCGAGCGAGGACGAGCGCGCGGCGATCCAGCGTTTCTGGGACGGCGTCGAGCGCTACGTGCCCCAGCTCGTGTCGTGGAACGGCGGCGGCTTCGACCTTCCGGTGCTGAATTACCGCGGGCTGGTGAACGGCGTCAGCGCGCCGCGCTTCTGGGACCAGGGCGAGGACAACCGCGACTTCAAGTGGAACAACTACGTCAGCCGCTACCACTCGCGCCATCTCGACCTGATGGACGTGCTGGCCATGTATCAGCCGCGCAACAACGCGCCGCTCGACGACGTCGCCCAGCTGGCCGGCCTGCCGGGCAAGATCGGAATGGCGGGAGGCGCGGTGTGGGAGCAGTACCGCGGCGGCGGAATCGAGCGCATTCGCAACTACTGCGAAGCCGACAGCGCCAATACCTATCTGTTGTACCTGCGCTTTCAGCTGCTGCGCGGCGTTTTCGACGCGGCCAATTACAGGCGCGAGTGCGCGCTGCTGCGCGCCGAGCTCGAGAAGCTGAAGGAGCCGCACTGGCGCGAGTTTCTCGAGCGCTGGACCGATCCGCTCGCCCGGTGACGCTCGAGATCGAGTCGCTCGACGCGGAAGGCCGCGGCGTCGCGCGCAATGCCGAGGGCAAGGTGGTGTTCGTCGAGGGCGCGCTGCCCGGCGAGCGGGTCGAGGTGCAGGTGCTGCGGCGCAAGCCGAAATTCGACCTCGCCAAGGCGGTCTCTATCCTGCGCGAATCGAGCGCGCGCCGGACCCCGCGCTGCCGCTATTTCGGCGTCTGCGGCGGCTGCGCCACCCAGCACATCGACGCCCGCACCCAGCTCGCGGCCAAGCAACGCTGGCTCGAGGACAGCCTGGCCCGCATCGGCAAGGTAAGCCCGGAATCGGTGCTGCCGATCGTCTACGGGCCGGAGTGGGGCTACCGCCACCGCGCCCGGCTGACCGTGCGCAGGGTGGCAAAAAAGGGCGGCGTGCTGGTCGGGTTTCACGAGCGGCGCTCGAGCTACGTCGCGGACATGCTGAGCTGCGAGGTGCTGCCGGAGCGCGTCTCGCGCCTGATCCCGCGGCTGCGGGCGCTGGTGGAGAGCCTGTCGATCCGGCAGCGCCTGCCGCAGATCGAGCTCGCCTTGGGCGATGCGACCGACGTTCTGGTGTTCCGCCACCTCGAGCCGCTCGCGGCGGCCGACGAGGACAGGCTGCGCGAGCTGGCGGACGAGGAGCGGGTGTCGGTCTGGCTGCAGCCCGCAGGTCCTGATTCTGTGCACCCTTTCCACCCCCTCCCCGCGCCGCCGCTCGACTATGCGCTGCCCGAGTTCGGCCTCAGGCTCGGCTTCGGGCCGACCGACTTCACGCAGGTGAATCACGCGGTGAACCGGGCCCTGGTCTCGCGCGCGGTCGCGTTGCTCCAGCCGCGTCCGGGCGAGCGCGTCGGCGACCTTTTCTGCGGACTGGGAAATTTTTCCCTGCCGGTGGCGCGCATGGGCGCGAAGGTGATCGGCCTGGAGGCGAGCCCGAACCTGGTCGAGCGGGCGCGAGGAAATGCGCAGGCGAACGGCCTGGCGCAGCTCGCCGAATTCGCCGTCTCGGATCTCTACGCCGAAGGCGGGGGGCAATTCGCGGCGCACGGCCCCTTAGACAAGCTGCTGATCGACCCGCCGCGCGACGGCGCGGTGGAGGTCGTCAAGGCGCTGCCGCAGGAGTGGCCCGGACGCATCGTCTACGTGTCATGCGACCCGGCGACCCTGGCGCGCGACGCCGGCGTGCTGGTGCACGCGAAAGGATTCCGGCTGGCGGCGGCGGGGGTGGTCAACATGTTTCCTCATACCGCTCACGTCGAGAGCGTCGCGCTCTTCGAGCGACCCTAGAAAAGAAAAAGGGCGCCGAAGCGCCCTTTTCTTCTTGCCGGAGCGACTTGCTAGCGACGATTGCCGCTGAGCATCATCAGGATCGTGAGCAGGTTGGCGAAGATGTTGAACAGGCTCATGTAGACGCCCGTCGTGGCGACGATATAGTTCGTCTCGCCGCCGCGGATGATGCGCGACAGGTCGTGCAGCAGGAACAGCGAGAACACCACGATCACCAGGGTGGAGATCGTCAGCGCAAGCGCCGGAATCTGCAGGAACATGTTCGCGAACATCGCGATCAGCAGCGCGATCATGCCGACGAACAGGAACTTCCCCATGAAGCTGAAGTCGCGCTTCGTCGCGGTCGCGATCGCGCCCATGCCGAAGAAGATGACGCCGGTGCCCGTTGCGGCGTAGGCGATCAGCTGCCCGCCGTTGGCCATCTTCAGGGCCAGCGAAAGCAGCGGCCCGAGCCACCAACCCAGAATGCCCGTCATGAGCAGGAGCAGCACCACACCCAGCGAGCTGTTGCGGTTCTTGATGACCGCGAATTGCAACCCGATGACCGCGCCGAGCATCAGCAGGGTGGCCGCCATCGGATGCTGCAGGATCACCGCGCCGGTCGCCATGCCGATGTAGGCGCCGATCACGGTCGGGACCATCGTCAGGGCGAGCAGCAGATACGTATTGCGCATAACGCGCTGGCTGTCGACTCCCGGCAGCTCCATGCCGGGCGCATAGCGGGGTCCGCCGCGGCCGATCGTCTGCTCGTTGCTGCGAATGGGTTGCAAGTCTGGTTGCATGAACGCTCCTTGGTGAATTCTCGAACTGCAGTACCTAAGACTACCAGACGAGGACTAAGTTTCAACCAAAACCCCTTTTAATTTCCGGGGGTTCCGGCCTCTAAGGCTAAAATGGTGGTGCGCGAGCCGTATTACAAGGGAGAGTTGGCAGAGCGGTCGAATGCACCGGTCTTGAAAACCGGCAGGGCCTACGGTCCTCGGGGGTTCGAATCCCTCACTCTCCGC
>CAZLUX010000019.1:24890-26561 GCA_964562815.1 uncultured Enterobacteriaceae bacterium | reverse complement strand
GCTCGGCGGGGCTGCCCGACATCAGCTTTCCTAGGATTGGATCGAGCTTCGGACGGTACAGTTGCAGACCGAGCTGCGCGAGAAGATCGCCCTCCACTTCCCGGTCCGCGACATTGCGCAGGTCCAGCGTGCGCACGGAGATCTGTCGCTGCTCGCTGAGGGTCTCCACTGAAAGTGTCTGGTGCTGCAATGCCGCTTCCAGCACGCGCCACCTGACCTCTCCCCATGTCCTGACGCGCTTGCCGTCGATGGCCGTGAGCGTGTCGCCATCATGAAAGCCGGCTCGCGCCGCAAGCGTATCGGCTGGAGGCTGAGCGATGATCGGTCGCACTTCGGGCAAGCCGTGCATGAACAGGCCCGCGTAGACGAATATCGCAAAGATGAAATTGAACGTCGGTCCTGCGGCGACGACGAGAAATCGTTTCCATACCTTTTGCCGGTTGAACGCTCTTGGAAGCTCCGTGGGCTCGACGTAGCCCTCGCGTTCGTCCAGCATTTTCACGTAGCCGCCGAATGGCACTGCGGCAAGGGTCCATTCGGTTCCGTCGCGGCCTCGACGCCAGGTCGCAATCGGCTTGCCGAATCCCACCGAGAAGCGCAGCACCTTGATGTTGCACAGGCGCGCAGCGAGGTAGTGCCCGTACTCGTGTACTACGATAAGGATTCCGAGCGCCACCACGAAGGCAACAATGGTATGCAGAAAGCTCATGCGGCTCGCCCCATCATCCGGGCGACCGCTGAAAACGCGGCCTTGCGCCCGCGTGCGTCGGCATCCAGCACCGTGGCAAGGGATGCAGCGGGCGCTGTAGGCACTGTCTCGAGTGCGGCATCAATGACGTCCTGAATTCGGGTGAACGGGAGTCGACCCGCCAAAAACGCTTCGACAGCGACTTCGTTTGCAGCATTCAATACTGCCGACGCGGTACCCCCGGCTCTCAGCGCCGCATAGGCAAGGGCCAGGCATGGAAACCTTTCGAAGTCCGGCCGCTCGAAGGAGAGCTGACCTATCGCGCCAAGGTCCAGAGGGGTGGCGCCTGACTCGATTCGATCCGGGAAGCCCAGCGCATGCGCGATGGGTACCCTCATGTCGGGGTTGGACAACTGGGCAATCATCGAGCCGTCCACATACTCGACCAGAGAATGCACGATGCTTTGCGGATGAATCACGACCTCGATCTTGTCGGGTGCCACGTCGAACAGCCAGCGAGCCTCGATGACCTCCAGCCCCTTGTTCATCATGGTGGCAGAGTCCACCGAGATCTTGCGTCCCATCACCCAGTTCGGATGCGCACAAGCCTCGTCAGGCGTCACACCCGCAAGCCGCTCGAGCGGAAGCGACCGAAATGGACCGCCGGAGGCCGTGAGGACGATCCGCCGGACGGAAGCCAGCGCCCGCCGCTGGTCGTCGTCCCGAGGCAGGCACTGGAAGACCGCATTGTGCTCGCTGTCGATCGGGAGCAATTCGGCGCCTGCATCTCGCACCGCTCGCATGAACAACGGCCCCGCTATCACGAGCGCTTCCTTGTTGGCCAGAAGCATCTTCTTTCCGGCGCTCGCCGCGGCGAGCGTCGGCGCCATGCCGGCTGCACCCACGATCGCCGCCATGACCACGTCCGAGCCGTCGCTCGCGGCAATTTCTTCAAGAGCCCGCGCACCGAATAGCAGCTCGCT
>CAZLUX010000019.1:15720-24790 GCA_964562815.1 uncultured Enterobacteriaceae bacterium | reverse complement strand
CCATCCAGTACATCAGCAAGGCGGCGATGGGTAGCACGGCCGTCGCGCTGTCGATCCGATCAAGCACGCCTCCGTGCCCGGGAAGCAGTGAACCGCTGTCTTTGACGGATGCCTGCCGTTTGAGCGCCGACTCGAACAGATCGCCGATAACGCTTGCAGCCAGAAGCAGCTCGGCGGCTGCCAGATAAACGAGCCAGACGGCTCCCTGCACGCGCACCGCGATCTGCGGGACGAACAACGCGCAGATGATAGCGTAGCCGGCTGTCGCAATGAATGCTCCGAGCAGGCCCTCCCAAGTCTTACCCGGGCTGATATTGGGGGCAAGTTTGTGCCGGCCGAGTGCGCGCCCGGTGAAGAAGGCGGCCGTATCCGATACCCATACCACGCCCAGCGCGAGCAGGAGCTGGCTACGCTGCATGACGACCATGGCCAGCGCGGCAGGGAGCAGCACGGCAAAACCGGCGACCGGCAGCGGCCATTGCGGCCGCCGGCCGACGCCGGCGCGCAGCCAAATGGGCAGCACCACGACCCACAAGATCAGGGAGCCGCCGAACACGGCCTGCAGAACGCTTTGCCGCATCTCGGTCGGCTCCAGGAGCCACAACAGTGCGGCGAACACGAGCGTCATCGCGCCGGCATACGCCAGTGTCGCCCGCGGACCGAAATGAGAGAGCTTTCCCCACTCGTACGCTCCCGCGGCAACAAGCAAAGCCACCAATATCGCGAACTGCGTGCCACCGAGCAGGACGAGCGCCGCACCGAAAGCCGCCAGCAGTACGATCGCGGTAACGATGCGGGTCGAGAGCAAGGCGCTCAGGCCACTATGCCCGTGGCCGACCCCGCGCCGGTCGTTGCTGAAGCCTGCTCGCCAGTCTCGCTAACCTGATCGCTCGTACGCCCGAATCGACGCTCGCGCCGGCGGTACGAATCGATTGCAGCCTCCAGTGCCTTCGCGTCGAAGTCGGGCCACAAGGTGTCGGTGAAATAGAGCTCCGCGTAGGCAAGTTGCCAGAGAAGAAAGTTGCTGATGCGCTGCTCGCCGCCGGTGCGGATGAACAGGTCGGGCTCCGGCGCATAGCTCATCGCCAGATACGGCGCGACGGCCCGTTCCTCGATAGGCTGCCTCGCAGCTTCCGGATGCTGGCGAAGCAGCGCCGACACCGCCTGCAGGATATCCCAGCGACCGCCGTAGTTCGCCGCGATGGTCAGCGTCAGGCCGGAATTGTTCGCCGTCAGCGCCTCGCCACGCTCGATCAGGGCACGGATCTTCGGATCGAAGCGATGGGTATCGCCCACCAGCTTGAGGCGAATTCCGTTGCGGTGCAGCTTCTCCACCTCGTTGATCAGTGCGCCGCGAAAGAGTTGCATCAGCAACGCGACTTCCTCCGGCGGGCGACGCCAGTTCTCGGAGCTAAATGCAAACAACGTCAGATACTCCACGCCCAGCCGCGCGCACACCTTCACCACCGTGCGCACGGATTCCACTCCCCGCTTGTGGCCGGCGAAGCGAGGGAGGTGGCGCTGCTTCGCCCAGCGCCCATTCCCATCCATGATGATGGCAATGTGCCTGGGCAGAATGCCGTGCGCCGGAATCTCCCGGGTGGAACTCGCGTGCTCGCCCATCTCGGCCTCAGACCGCCATCAGTTCGTCTTCTTTCTGATGAAGAAGGCTGTCTATCTCTGCCACGTGTCGATCCGTAAGCTTCTGCACCTCGTCCTGCGCGCGTCGCTCGTCGTTTTCCGAAACCTCCTTCTTCTTCAGCGCCTCCTTCAAAGCATGGATCGCATCACGACGCAGGTTCCGAACCGCGACTCTCGCGTTCTCGGCTTCATGACGCACAACCTTGATGAGCTCTTTCCGGCGCTCCTCGGTGAGCGCGGGCATCGGGACACGGATGGTCTCGCCCATGGAGGCAGGATTGAGCCCCAAATCGGAGTCGCGAATCGCCTTTTCCACTGCCTGCACCATCTTCTTATCGAACGGCGCGACGCCGATCGTACGGGAATCGAGCAGGGTGACCTTGGCGGCCTGGCTCAGGGGTGTGGGTGTCCCGTAGTAATCGACCAGCACGTGGTCTAGAAGCCCGGTATGCGCCCGGCCGGTTCGCACCTTCGCCAGGTCGTGCTTGAACGCCTCGATGCTCTTGCCCATCTTCTGCTCGGTGCTCTTCTTGAGTTCCGGAATCATATCGGCCTCCTTTGCAGATTCACACGTGCACCAGCGTACCCTCGTCTTCGCCGAGGACCACACGCTTCAATGCACCTTTCTTGAATATGCTGAACACGTTGATCGGCAGCCTCTGGTCGCGACAAAGCGTGAGCGCGGTGGCATCCATCACCCTGAGATTGCGCGCGATCGCCTCGTCGAAGCTGATCCGCCCATAGCGTTGCGCCCCGACATCCTTCTTCGGGTCGGCCGTGTAGACGCCGTCCACCTTGGTCGCCTTGATCACGATTTCCGCCCCCATCTCGCTTCCGCGCAAGGCGGCGGCGGTGTCGGTGGTGAAGAAAGGATTGCCCGTTCCCGCCGCGAAGATCACGATCTTGCCCTCTTCGAGGTAGCGGATGGCTTTTCCCCTTATGTAAGGCTCCACGATCTGCTCCACGTTGAGCGCGGACTGCACCCTGCTCGCGATCCCTGCCCGGCGCATGGCGTCCTGGAGAGCAAGCGCGTTCATCACCGTCGCCAGCATTCCCATGTAATCAGCGGTCGCGCGGTCCATTCCAGAGGCGCCTGGCGCGACGCCCCGGAAGATGTTACCCCCGCCGATCACGACCCCCACCTCCACTCCCATGGCCGCCACCTGTGCGATCTCGGCCACGATTTCCTCGATCGTCTGCCGGTTGATCCCGTAGGGGTCGCTTCCCATCAGCGCTTCGCCCGAAAGCTTGAGGAGAATGCGCTTGTACTTGGGAGTCAAGGCTCGCTGTCTCCGCTCGTGCGCTGTTCCTGCCTAACGCGCCATCCCGGCTTGGGCTTGAACTTCTGCCACGAAGTCGCTGGATTTCTTCTCGATCCCTTCTCCCACAACGAGGAACCGGTAGCCGTGCACCTTCGCCTTCTTCGACGACAGCATCTTCTCGACGCTCTGCTTGTCGTCTTTGACGAACGCCTGCCCGAGCAGAGTGATCTCACCGAGAAACTTGTTCACTCCACCCTCGACCATGCGCGCGGCAATCTCGGGCGGTTTACCCGACTCTTTCGCCCGTGCGGCAACGATATCGCGCTCGTGCGCCACCAGATCGGCCGGCACGTCGCTTTTGGCGAGGTAACGGGGCCTAGCGAAAGCAATATGCATTGCCAGGTCCTTGCCGACCTCCTCCGGACCTTCGCAGTCGACAATGACGCCGATCTTCGCTCCGTGCAGGTAGAGCGAGAGCCGGGACGCAGCTTGAACGCGCTCGAAGCGACGGACCGAGATGTTCTCGCCGATCTTCTGCACCAAGCTCTGCCTCTTGTTCTCGACCGTAGTGCCATCGAGCTCGAGCGTAGCGAGCGCGCCCAGGTCCGACGGGTTTGCCGTGGCGACGAGCTGCGCGAGGCCGTTCGCAAAAGCCAGAAAGTCCTCGTTCTTGGCCACGAAATCCGTTTCGCAGTTGACTTCCACTAGAGCGCCCAGACGGGCATCCGGCGAAAGGTACGAGCCGATGACGCCTTCCGCCGCGATGCGGCCCGCCGCTTTGCTTGCTTTGGCGCCGCTCCTGATGCGAAGCAGCTCCTCGGCCTTTTGCAGATCGCCCGCGGTCTCGCTGAGCGCCTTCTTGCACTCCATCATTCCGAGCCCGGTCATTTCCCGTAGTTCTTTGACCAGACCTGCCGTAATTTCTGCCATTGCTGCTCCTTGCCGGGGCCGTTGGCCCAAATGATTCGATTCCCGCTTCCGTATCCGGGTTGAAAAAAGGGGCCATCGGCCCCCCTTTTTCAATGCCAGGCTATTCTTTCTTCACTCCTCGCTTGCCTCGTCGTCGACCTCGACGAACTCGTCCCGCGTAGCGGCGACGATATCCTCGACCGACTGCGAGCGACCCTCGAGAATCGCGTCCGCCACACCGCGCGCATACAGCCGAATGGCACGGCTTGAATCGTCGTTACCCGGAATGACGTAGTCGATGCCCTCCGGCGTGTGATTGGTATCGACCACGCCGACGACCGGGATGCCGAGCTTGACGGCTTCCGCGATCGCGCCTTTCTGGTAGCCAACGTCGATCACGAACATGGCGTCGGGGAGGCTCGCCAAATCCTTGATCCCGCCGAGGGATCGATTCAATTTTTCGAGCTCCCGTTGCAGCCCCAGCGCCTCCTTCTTGGACATCCTGTCGAAGGTTCCATCCTGGGCCATTTGCTCCATTTCCTTGAGCCGCTTGATCGACTGCTTTACGGTCTTGAAGTTCGTCAGCATTCCGCCCAGCCAGCGGTGATCGACGAAAGGCATGCCGCAGCGCACGGCTTCCTCCCTGATGATCTCTCGCGCCTGGCGCTTGGTGCCAACAAACAGGAGGGTGCCCTTGTTCGCCGCCAACCGGCGGATGTACTTGAGCGCGTCCTGGTACATTGCCAGGGTCGTCTCAAGGTTGATGATGTGAATCTTGTTGCGGTGCCCGAAGATGAAAGGCGCCATCTTCGGATTCCAGTAACGAGTCTGGTGCCCGAAATGGACGCCCGCCTCGAGCATTTGACGCATGGTGACTGACACAATCGCTCCTTAGGGTTGATATCTGCCGCGCGGCCGAACCGTCGACCCGGCCAAAACCGGGCACCCTAACCAGCCGGGCAGGAAATTTGGCCGGACATGCGCCCTTCGCACATACCACAGCCAGCCGAAAATTCTAGCATAATCAGGTAACAAGACTCAACAGATTTGCCTCCAGAGAGCGATTCTCGTATCCTCCACGGCTTTTGCGAATCCATGCCCGTTACGCGCAAGTCTGCAGACGAGATCGCGAAGATGCGGGTTGCCGGCCGCCTCGCCTCCGAAGTTCTGGATTTCATCGCGCCGCAGGTGCGCGCGGGCGTCACCACCGGAAAGCTCGACGCCCTGTGCCACGACTACATGGTCAAGGTTCAGGAGACCGTTCCGGCACCGCTCAATTACGCTCCGCCGGGATACAAGCCCTACCCGAGGTCCGTTTGCACGTCGGTCAATCATCAGGTTTGCCACGGCATTCCCGGCGACCGGGTGCTGAAGAACGGCGACATCCTGAATATCGATGTGACCGTCATCAAGGACGGCTACCACGGCGATTCGAGCCGGATGTTCTTCGTCGGCGAGCCCGGCGTGCAGGCGCGGCGCCTGGTCGAGGTCACATACGAAAGCATGTGGCTCGGGATCATGCAGGTGCGCGCCGGGGCGCGCCTGGGAGATGTCGGCGCCGCCATCCAGACAAATGCCGAGAAGCATGGATTCTCGGTGGTGCGCGAGTTTTGCGGCCATGGGATCGGCCGGAATTTCCACGAGGAGCCCCAGGTATTGCACTACGGCAAGCCTGGTACCGGATTGTTGCTGGAGCCCGGAATGACGTTTACCGTCGAGCCCATGATTAATGCCGGCAAGGCGGCAATCCGTGAACTCGCCGATGGGTGGACCATCGTGACCAAGGATCACAGCCTTTCCGCTCAATGGGAGCACACGGTTCTCGTCACCGAATCCGGATACGAGGTACTTACGGTCTCGGCCGACACCCCGGCTCCGCCGCCTTTCGTGACTTGAGGCAATCGATGGCTGCAGCGCGGCCCGGCCCCGATACCCCCATTGCGCAGACGCGCACGGAGTTGCAGGCTGCGCGCGCAGCGCTACGGGAAGCCTACTTGCGCCGACCGCGTCCGCGAGCCCTGCTTCGCGGCCATTCGAACCTGATCGATCGCACCATCAAGACCCTCTGGCGCGACGTGCAGCCCGCCGCAGGCGCGACCCTGCTCGCTACCGGGGGCTACGGCCGCGCGGAGCTCTATCCGTTCTCGGACGTCGACGTCCTGGTCTTGCTGGCCCGGGAGCCGTCGCCGCAAGAACGTACTCGGCTGGAGTCGTTTGTCGGAATGCTGTGGGACGTCGGCCTAGAAATCGGCCACGGCGTGCGCACGATCCCGGCCTGCCTCGAGGCCGCAGAGGCCGACATCACCGTCCGCACGACGCTGCTGGAGGCGCGCTTCCTGTCCGGCAGCCACGCCCTCCATCGCAAGCTCGAGGATGCCCTCCAGAAGGACTTCGACCCTGCGTCCTTTTACAAGGCGAAGAAGCTGGAGCAGGAGCAGCGCCACGCCAAGCACCAGGACACCCCGTACTCCCTCGAGCCCAATTTGAAGGAGGCGCCCGGCGGCCTGCGGGATCTGCACGTCATCCAGTGGATCGCCAGGGCCGCCGGAATCGGCTGGCGCTGGCGCGACCTGGAAACCCACGGTCTTATTCAGGAGGACGAAAGGCGGCAGCTGGCGCGCAACGAGGCCGTGCTCCAGAACCTGCGCATACGATTGCACTATCTCGCGGGCCGCAGGGAAGACCGGATCGTGTTCGACTTGCAGAACTCGCTCGCCGAGCAGCTCGGGTACAGGGAAACGCCGACGCGGCGCGCGAGCGAGGCGATGATGCAGCGCTACTACCGCACGGCGAAGACGATCACGCAGCTGAACACGATTCTGCTGCAGAACCTTGGTGCCCGCCTGTTTCCCAGGGCCGAGGTGGACCTGCATACGCTGAACGAGCGCTTCCGCGCGCGGGGCGAGCTGCTGGAAGCCTGCGACGAGGGCCTGTTCGAGCGCGAGCCGCTTGCGGTGCTCGAGAGCTTCCTGCTGATGCAGCAGCACCACGAGCTCCAGGGGATGACCGCCCCGACCCTGCGGGCCCTGTGGCGCGGACGCCGCCAGATCGACAATCGCTTCAGGCGCAATCCGGTGGCGCGACTGATGTTTCTGCAGATCCTGCAGCAGTCGCGCGGCATCGTGCACGAGTTCCGGCGCATGAACCAGTATGGAATTCTCGGGCGCTACTTGCCCGAATTCGGGCACGTAGTGGGACAGATGCAACACGACCTGTTCCACGTCTACACGGTCGACCAGCACATACTCATGGTGCTGCGCAATCTGCGGCGCTTCACGATGCCGGAGCTGGCGCATGAGTTCCCCTTGTGCAGTCAATTGATGAGCGGGTTTGCGCGCCACTGGCTGCTCTACGTGGCGGCTCTCTATCACGACGTGGCCAAAGGTCGCGGTGGCGACCATTCGGAACTCGGTGCGCACGATGTGAGAATCTTCTGCCGCCGGCACGGCCTCGCCGCCGAGGACGAGGAGCTCGTGGAATTCCTGGTCACCAATCATCTTGCGATGTCGATGGTGGCGCAGAAACAGGATGTGCACGACCTCGATGTCATCCGTGCCTTCGCCGAGCGGGTGGGCAGCGAGAGGCGCCTGATCGCGCTTTATCTGCTGACCGTCGCGGACATTCGCGGCACGAGCCCGAAAGTATGGAATGCATGGAAGGCCAAGCTGCTCGAGGATCTTTTTCGCGCCGCGCGCCGGGTGCTCACGGGCGAAACGCTGCAACTTGATGCCGCTTTGGCGGAGAAGCAGGCGGAAGCGACGCGGCTGCTGCGGCTTTACGCGCTATCGGACAGCGTCAAGGACAAGTTGTGGGCGCAACTGGATACGACCTACTTTCTGCGCCACGATGCCCAGGAGATCGCGTGGCAGACGCGCAACCTGCACCACAGGGTGGATTCCGCGAAACCCGTGGTGCGTGCCCGGCTCGCACCGTTCGACGACGGGCTGCAAGTGATGATCTATGGCAAGGACCGCCCGTCTCTATTCGCTCGGATCTGCGGCTGCTTCGACAGGATCAATTTCGACATCGTCGAGGCGAAGATCCACACCACCCGAAACGGATACGCGTTGGACACCTTCCTGGTGATGGTCGAAGGTCAGGGAATTCACTACCGCGACATGATCCGGCTGGTCGAGTCCGAGCTTGCACATGAGCTCGAATCGGAAGCGCCGCTCGGTCCGCCCCGCGGCGGCCGTCTTTCGCGCCGCGTCCGGCACTTCCCCGTGTCGCCGGTGGTCGACATCCGGCCGGACGAGCGCGGCACCTATCAGGTGCTGTCCATTGTCGCCAGCGATCACCCTGGGCTTCTCTACGGCGTGGCGCGCACGCTCGCCCGCTACCGGATCGATCTGCACACCGCCAAGATCAACACGCTCGGCGATCGCGCCGAGGACGTGTTCCTGATTTCGGGAGACGCGCTCGCGGATTCCAAGAGCGTGCTGCGGCTTGAGCAGGAGCTCGCCAGGGAGCTCCAGGTCTGATCACCGATCACTCCTCCGGCGGCAGCGCCTCGCCGAGGGACATGGCGTCGATGTAGCCGAAGTTTCGCAAGTCCGGTATCCGCATCGGATAGAGTATTCCGTCGAGGTGATCGCATTCGTGCTGGACCACGCGCGCGTGAAACCCCGTGGCCTCGCGTGTGAAGGTCCTGCCGCGCTCGTCGCGCCCCGAGTAACGCAACCGGGTGTAGCGCGGCACCAGGCCTCGCATCCCGGGCACCGAAAGGCACCCTTCCCAGCCGTCCTCGAGATCGCCCGACAGCGGCTCGATGACGGGATTGATCAGCACCGTGTCGGGCACCGGCTCCACGCCGGGATAACGGGGGTTGCGCTTGACGCCGAAGATCACCACGCGGAGACCGACCCCGATCTGCGGCGCGGCCAGTCCGGCACCGTCCAAATGCTCCATGGTGTCGCGCATGTCCGCCAGAAGGGCTTCGAGCTCCGGCGTGCCGAAGCGTTCGACGGGACTGGCAACGGTCAGCAGCGCCGGGTCCCCCATCTTGAGGACAGAACGGATCATCCTGCAGCCAATTGCCCGATGATCCTGCGCACCCGGCCCATGGCCTCCTCGAGTACCTCGCCGATGTGCGTCATCGAAATGCCGCCCGCGCTGTCTCCCCGGCCGGCGGCGTAGTTGGCGACCACGGCGATCGCCGCGTAGTCCAGACCCAGCTCGCGCGCCAGCACGGCCTCCGGCATCCCGGTCATGCCGACGACGTCCGCGCCGTCGCGTTCCATGCGGTTGATTTCCGCCGC
>CAZLUX010000019.1:14117-15620 GCA_964562815.1 uncultured Enterobacteriaceae bacterium | reverse complement strand
GAGGTCCTTGCGGATGCCGCCCACCGAGGCGATCGACACGATGCCCTCGACTTTTTCCTGCTTCAAAGCCCACAGATTCGCCCTGTAATTCACTTCGTGCGGCGCCATCGTATGTCCATACCCATGACGCGCGAGAAAGACGAGCTCGCGGCCCGATACGCTGCCGAACGTGAGCGGGCCCGAAGGCTCGCCGTAGGGCGTGCGCGCGACCTTACGATGCTTGACTTCCAGGTTGTTCAGCTGCGAAAGACCGCTGCCGCCGATGATCGCCAGCATCAGGCTTCCTTCATGGCGCGGATTTCCGGAAGATTGCGCCAGTACCCTTTCGCGTCCATGCCGCAGCCGAAGACAAAGCGATCCGGAATCTCCAGGCCGACGAAATCCGCGCTGACAGGCTTGCTCCGCGCAAGCTGCTTTTCCACCAGTACCGCACTCAAGACGCGCGCTGATCCGAGCTCCAGCAGCCGCTCGCGGATCCCCAGGAGGGTGTTGCCCCCGTCGAGGATGTCGTCGAGCAGGAGCACGGTCCGGCCGCGCACGCTCTCGGGCGGGGCGACACGCCACTCGAGCGCGCCGCCGGCGGTCTCCTTGCCGTATCGCGAGGTGTGCACATAGTCGAGATCGAGCGGGAAATGAAGAAGCGGAAGAAGTTGCCCCGCGAAGACCATGGCCCCCGCCATCACGACCAGCACCAGCGGATACGATTCCGCGAGCCTGCCGTGGATTTCGCCGGCCAGGCGACGAATGGCTGCCTGCACCTCGTCCGCGCCGGCAATCCGTTCGGACTCCTCGAGGAACGCCCAGGCCTGCGCGCAATCCCGCATCTTCAGTAGGTAAAGGTCACCACGTCGTCGTCCATCGCCTGGGCGATGACATAGGCCCCACCGACGGTCTCCTCGATTTCCGGAATCAGGTCTTCGCCCCAGAGCTCGAGCGTGGGCGTGCAGACCTTGAATTTGACCCCTGCCTCGTGCGCATCCTTCATGAAGTCGTAAACGCTCTTGGGTGACCCCTCCTTCACGTGCAGCTTCTCCGCGACGCCCTTGACTGCCAGCTCCCCGGCGCGGCCGGTCAGGACGACTTCGACGTCGTACTCCATGGCCGCGGCGACCGTGGCCTGAAAGAATGGCGCGCCGAGCTCGGCGGGGTCACTCGGATCCGTATTCACCATGACGATCATCAGCTTGTCGGCCATCTCTCGCTCCTCCGTTGAATATAAGAGATTGCTAAAGTTTCGAGTATAGCCGAAGCATTCGGCTCAGCCTTCCCGGGTCCGCAGGTAGCGCGCGAATTCTTCCCCGACTTCCGGGTGCCGCAGGCCGAATTCGACGCTCGCCTTGAGGTACCCGAGCTTGGAGCCGCAGTCGTAACGCTTTCCGGGCATGCGCATCGCCAGTATCCGTTCCTCGCCGAGCAGAGCGGAGATTCCGTCCGTCAACTGGATCTCCCCGCCGCGCCCCGGCTCGGCCTGGGCGAGCAGCTCGAAGATTCTCGGTGTGAGAA
>CAZLUX010000019.1:5692-14017 GCA_964562815.1 uncultured Enterobacteriaceae bacterium | reverse complement strand
TCGTCGGCAAGCAGCACCGCAAAGGGCTCGTCGCCGACGACGGGCCTCGCGCAGAGCACCGCGTGCCCGAGCCCGAGCGGCTCTGCCTGCCGGATGTAGATACAGCGGCAATTGTCCGGGAGCACCGTCTGGACCATATCGAGCAGCCGTTGCTTGCCCTTGAGCTCGAGCTCCGTCTCGAGCTCGTAGGCTTTGTCGAAATGATCCTCGATGGCGCGCTTGTTGCGTCCCGTGATGAAAATGAGATCAGTGATGCCTGCCGCCGCCGCCTCCTCGACTGCATACTGGATGAGCGGCTTGTCCACGATCGGCAGCATTTCCTTGGGGCTCGCCTTGGTCACCGGCAGGAAGCGGCTGCCAAGGCCCGCCACCGGGAAGACCGCTTTTCGAAGGATCGGCTTCATTTGATTCACAGCCTCTTCAGCAAATCCAAAAAGTGTTGCTCGTCCAGAATGGCGAGACCGAGCGCTTGCGCCTTCTCGAGCTTGCTCCCGGCATCGCCTCCGGCAATCACATAATCGGTCTTCTTTGATACGGAGCCCGCGACCTTGTGGCCAGCGGCTTCGATGCGCGCGCGCGCCTCGTCGCGCGTCATATTCGGCAGGGTACCAGTCAGGACGAAGGTTTTCACCTCGCGCGGCGCCCGCGCAGGGGTCCCGGCGCCCTCCTTCCAGTTCACTCCGACGGCACGCAGCTTGCGGATGACTTCACGATTGTGCGGCTCGTCGAAGAACTGCCTGATGGAACGCGCCACAACCGGACCGATCTCGGGCACCTGCTCGAGCGTCTCGGCGTCCGCCGCAAGCAGACGCTCCAGACTGCCAAAGTGGCGCGCCAGGTCCCGTGCCGTACTTTCGCCCACGTTTCGGATTCCGAGCGCATAGACAAAGCGCTCAAGGGTCGTCTGCTTCGATTTCTCGAGCGCTTCCACCAGGTTCTCCGCGGACTTTTCGCCCATGCGCTCCAGCTCGGCGAGCTGGCCGGGCTCGAGCGAGTACACATCAGCCGGTGTCTCGACCATGCCCGAGTCGACCAGCTGATCGACCAGCCGTTCGCCGAGCCCCTCGATATCCATCGCCCGGCGACTGGCGAAATGCCGCAAGGCCTGCTTCCGCTGAGCCGCGCAGTAAAGGCCTCCGGAACAGCGGGCGATTGCGCCATCCTCCTCCCGGACGACCGCGGAGCCGCAGACGGGGCATTTCTTGGGCAGGTGAAAAGGGTGCGTGACGCGCGGGCGGTGCCGCAATTGCACGGACACCACTTCGGGAATGACGTCACCGGCCCGTCGCACCACGACGGTATCGCCCACCCGGACGTCCTTCCGGTGCAGCTCGCCCTCGTTGTGCAGGGTCGCGTTGGTCACAGTGACCCCGCCCACCAGGACCGGCTCCAGACGGGCCACCGGCGTCAAGGCGCCGGTGCGGCCGACTTGCACGTCGATCGCGACGACGCGCGTGGTCTGCTCCTCGGCGGGATACTTGTGCGCGAGCGCGAAACGCGGCGCGCGCGAGACGAATCCGAGGCGCTCCTGCCAGTCGAGCCGGTTGACCTTGTACACCACGCCGTCGATCGCATACGGAAGCCGGCTGCGCTCGCGCCCGATCTTCCGGAAGTAACCGAGCATGCCCTCCATCCCCCGCACCACGTCCCGCTCCCGGCTGACGCTGAATCCGAGCTCTTCGAGCCAGTCCAGCGTTTCCGAGTGCGTCTTCCAGCCCGAATCCGCCGAGGTCCCGACCGCGTAGGCGAAGAAACGCAACGGGCGTTTCGCAGTGATGCGGGAGTCGAGTTGGCGCAAGCTCCCTGCGGCAGCGTTGCGCGGGTTGGCGAATTCTTTTGCCCCCGCCTTGCGCTGGCGTTCGTTCAAGAGCTCGAAATCGCGCTGATACATCACAACTTCGCCGCGCACCTCCAGATCGTGCGCGTGCGCCTGCTT
Source organism: uncultured Enterobacteriaceae bacterium (assembly GCA_964562815.1). Classification (GTDB taxonomy): domain Bacteria; phylum Pseudomonadota; class Gammaproteobacteria; order Burkholderiales; family SG8-39; genus DAHVFK01. Next base: position 12,081 of record CAZLUX010000019.1, on the reverse strand, counting down.
CGGCAAATGCAACGGCAAGCTCCTTACCGTGCGAAGATTGGGCGTGACGTCTTCGCCGGTATAGCCGTCGCCCCTCGTCGCGCCCTGAATGAACACCCCGTCGCGGTAGGTCAGGCTGATCGCCAGACCGTCGAATTTCGGTTCCGCGGCATAATCCACGGCATCCTGCTCGAGCGCCTGGCAGACGCGCCGGTCGAAAGCACGAACCTCTTCCTCGTCGAATGCATTGCTCAGCGAGAGCATCGGCGTTCGGTGCTTTACTTCGGCGAACTCGGCCAAGGGCTTTGCACCGACTCGCTGAGTCGGCGAGTCCGGCGTGGCCAGCTCCTTGTGTTGCTCCTCCAGCTCCACGAGTTCCCGGAAGAGGCGGTCGTACTCCGCATCCGCGATCTCGGGTCGGTCGAGCGCGTAGTAGAGACGGTTATGCCGCTCGATCTCCCGCCGCAGCCATTCGGCACGCTCGCGCACCGACTTGGGGAGGCTCATCGCGCTGCCGCTCAAGAAAACAGGCGCAACGCCAGCGACCCTCCCGGGGGCAGCCCTCGCCGCTCGAGCGTCTGCCGAACCGTGTCGAGCTCGGCCCCGATCGCCGCCAGCGACTTCTCGTCGAGCGCCCGACCGTTGTCGTCCACCAGCGTCCCTCCCAGTCCTGCCGCCAGCTGGCTGGCGAGACGCACCATCGATTCATAGGTCTTGCGAACCTCACGCACGCGCGGCACATCGAGGTAGAAACCGAGCTTCGCGATCCCGCTCTTGATTTCCCCCGCAACGGGGGTGACGGTGAAGAGCAGGCCACCCTCCGCGTCGCGCAGCGCGTACGCCCCATCGGCCGCGCGCTCGAGTCCCGCCGCCACGACGGCCGAGTCCAGTCGCGCCGCAGGGAACGGCTCGCCATCCGATGCGACCAGGTTGAGCGCGACCTGGATGTCGGCGTCGGCACAAAACTGGTCAAGCTCCCGCGCCCGGGCCATCACTCGTTTGAGCTCGGGCGCAACCACCGTAGCGCCCAATGCGGCCGCAAGATTCTCGACTTCCGCGCGGAATTCGATCAACTCGCCCTCGCGGGCGACGCCTGCGCGCGAAACGAGCTGCAGCGCGATTTGAAACGCTCTGTAGGCGCCCGGATCTCCTTGCCCCAGACTTTTCCACGCGCTTCCGTCTTCGCTCCCTGACGCCAGTGCACGCCTGGCCAATCGGTGCTCGAGCGGCCCCCAATGCTCGAAGAAGGCGGAGACCGGAAGCGGGCGCTCCGCGGTCAAGCTGATGACGTAGTCCAGCGCCTCGTCGGGTAACGCCTGCATCGAGGCGTCCGGCTCATGGTCGCCCGTGCGCGCCGTGGGCTCAAGAGTCGGCTCCCGCCGCGCCGTCGACTCACCCAAGAGCACGTCCTCATGCTGCGAGCCGAAAGCACGCTCGGCTTGCCTGCGGGCGAGACGCTCCTGCACCCGGTTGTAAACGATGACTCCGACAATCGCCAGCGCGCCGATGGACAGAAGACCGAGCTGGAATTCGGACATAGGATCAGGCCGCAGCAAGCGGGCGGGTGATGGTCACCCCTAGGCCGCGAGCTCCTCGCGCATGCGCAGCGCCTCGTCAATATCCACCGCGACGACCCTCGAGACGCCGGACTCTGCCATCGTGACACCCACCAGCTGCGCGGCAATCTCCATAGTGAGCTTGTTGTGGCTGATAAAAAGGAATTGCGTTTGGATCGACATCTTGCGCACCAGGTCGCAGAAACGGACGGTGTTACTGTCGTCCAGCGGCGCGTCCACCTCGTCCAGAAGGCAGAAAGGCGCCGGATTGAGCTGGAACATCGAGAACACCAGCGCGATCGCCGTGAGAGCTTTCTCGCCGCCGGAAAGAAGATGGATGGTGCTGTTGCGCTTTCCCGGCGGTTGCGCCATGACCTGAACCCCCGCGTCGAGAATCTCCTCCCCCGTCATGATCAGCTTCGCCTCTCCGCCGCCGAACAGCGCCGGAAACAGGGAACCGAAATGCCGGTTTACGCTGTCGAAGGTCTCTCGCAACAGCTCCCGGGTTTCCCTGTCGATGCGCCGGATCGCGTCCTCGAGCGTGTTGACCGCTTCCTCGAGGTCGGCGGCCTGAGAATCGAGGTAGGTCTTGCGCTCGCGGCTACTGTGAAGCTCTTCCAGCGCCGCCAGGTTTACCGCACCGAGCTCGTTGATCGACTGAGTCAGGCGAGTGATCTCGCCCTGCAGCGCAGAAGGACGCGGAGCCCCATCGGCCACGCTCTCGAGCCTCGATTCATCGGCATCCGCCTCGCGCAGCTGCTGCTCGAACTGGTCGTGGTTGATCTGCGCGGCCTGCTCCTTCAGCCGCAGCTCTCCGATCCGGTCACGCAAGGGCCCTATCCGCCCCTCGATCTGGAGACGCTCCTCTTCGAATCCCCGCAGCACGCCTGCGGCAACCTCAACGGCGTTTCTCGCATCGGCGAGCGTTCTCTCGCATGCGATGCGTGTCTCGACTCCCGCTTCCAGCGCCTCGCGCACGGCCGGAATCGGGTCGTTGGCCAATTCCTCGGTGAGTTTCGCGATCTCGACCTCGGCAGTCTCGATCTGCTGGTCTACGACGCGCACCGAATTGTCGATCTCGCTGATCTTGGACGAGCATTCGCGCTCGCCGAACACCGCGTCCTGCGATGCGCGCTCAGCCTGCTGGATTTCGCGCCGCTGCTCGGTCAGGCGGACCTCTGCCGCCAGATGATCGGCCTTTATCGCCTCCAGGGCGTCGCGCGCAACCCGGATCTCCTCCACGATGCGCGCTACGGTGGCCTGGCACTCCACCAGCCGCTCGCCGTCGCGGTCCAGATCCCGCGCAATCTCCGACATTTCGCTGCCGATCTGCGCGCTGCGCTCGTTGTAACGCTCCTGAGCCTGCGTCAGCTTGAGCAGCTCGATTTGCTTGTCGTGACGTTCCGCCTGGCGCGCGGACAAAGTGTCGCGGGCCCCCTCGAGCGCCGCCTGCCGCTCGTTGAGCTCCGCTTCGACGGACGCCAAGGCGTCGCGCGCTCCGGCCAGCCGTGATTCGAGCTCTGCGCAGCGCGCCTCGAGCGCCTCGATTTCGCCCTGCCGCGCGAGCAGGCCGGCGTCGGACGGGTCCGGCGCATGAAAGCTCAGAGTGTGGCCGGTAAACTGGTGCCCGGCCCGGTTTACCAGTACGGCTCCCACCGGCAATTGAGCCCGCGCAACGTGATCCGGATCGGCCTCTGCGGCGTAGTAGCCCGAAAACCAGTCCGCAAGGGCAGCCGACACGCCCGGATCGGTCGCGTGTACTTTCGACGCCAGAGAGCCGTATCCGGGCAACGCCTCCGGTACCGGGCCAGAGCCCTGCGCGAAGAGGCTCGCCTTGACCGGCGGTTGATCCGAACCGAGCGTCGCGAGCTGCGCCGGATCGGCCAGCTCCAGCGCGTGCAGCCTCTCGCGCAGCACGGACTCCACGGCAGTCTCCCAGCCCGGATCGATGCGCAGCTTCTGCCACAACCGGGGCAGCCCGGACAGTCCGTGCGCCTCGAGCCAATCCTGCAACGGAGCGTTGTCCTCGGCCGCCGCCTGGATCTGCCGCAGCGTCGACAGTTGCGCCTCGGCCGCGGTGGCCTCACGCGACGCGGACGCGACCCGATCCATCGCCTCGGATTGTTGCCCTTCGAAGCGCACGCATTCGGCCTGGAGCGACTCGATTTCGGCCTCTGAGCCGGAGATCGATGCGTCGATGCTTTCGATCATGGCTCCGAGTGCAGCCAGTTCCGCCTGATCGGGCCTGAGAAGGGTCTCGAGTTCTCCGCGCAGGCGCTCTCGACGCTGTTCGAGCGACTGGATGTTGCGCTCGAGGTGAGCCAGATTCGACTGCTCGAGCTGCAACCTGCTCTCTGCCTGAACCAGCTGGCTGCGGGCGTCGCCGAGACGCTCCTGCGCAGAGCGGAACGACTGCTCGGCCTGGGGCAGCTTTGCGCTTTCCGCCGCCAGGCGGGCCTGGGTTTCCTCGACGCGCTGCTTGGCCGTCCCCGCCCGGGCAGCCCACATGTGCAACGCCTGGGTCAGCTGGGAACGTTGCTCGCGCCACGAGCCCAGCTGTATGCGCCGCTCGGTGTGCTGATTCTCCAGCCGCTGGCGCGTCTCCTCGACATGGCGCAACTCGGACTCGTGACGCGCGACCTCCGCGTTGGCTCCGTACAGCGCCGCCTGCGCCGCGTTCATCGAGTCGCCCGCCTTGTAGTGATCGGCGCGGGCGGATTCCAGTCGCGATTCGACCTCCCTCAGCTTCGCGGTCTCCGCTTCCAGCTCGTTGCTCGTCTTGGCGATATCGCGGGCATGACGCTCACGCTCGCTCGCGGCATCGCGACGCCGCAGGTACCACAGGAGTTGCTGCTTCAGCTGAAGATCGGCCTGGAGCTCCTTGTAGCGGCTCGCCACCTCCGCCTGCGCCTCGAGCTTTTCGATTTGAGATCCGAGCTCTATGCGGATGTCGGTCACGCGCGCCAGATTTTCCTTCGTATCGGATAGCCGATTCTCGGTTTCGCGTCGCCGTTCCTTGTACTTCGAGATGCCCGCCGCCTCCTCGAGAAAGACGCGCAGTTCCTCCGGCTTGGCTTCGATTACGCGCGAGATCATGCCTTGCTCGATGATCGCGTAGGCACGAGGGCCGAGGCCGGTGCCGAGGAACATGTCGGTGATATCGCGCCGCCGGACGTGGGTGTTGTTGATGTGATACGACGACTCGCCGTCGCGTTGGAGCACGCGCTTCACTGATATCTCGGCGTACTGCGACCACTGCCCTGCAGCGCGTCCTTGTGAATTGTCGAAAATCAGCTCCACGCTCGCCCGCGCGAGCGGCTTGCGGTTCACCGATCCGTTGAAGATGACGTCCTGCATCGAATCGCCCCGCAGTGCAGAGGCGCGCGACTCGCCGAGCACCCATCGCACGGCGTCGATCACGTTGGACTTGCCGCAACCGTTCGGACCCACGATGCCGACGAGCTGTCCCGGCACGTGGATCGAGGTAGGGTCGACGAAGGACTTGAATCCGGAAAGCTTGATCTGCGTGAGGCGCACTGATCGTCGTTGTCTAGATCGAAAACGTATGTTGCGGCGCCGGGGAAACGCCGCCGGAAAAAGGGTCCGGCATGATACCATTTTCGCGCACGTCCCCGATCATACGAGCCCGCAAGAATGGCGTCGCGTCCGACCGACAAAGCATTGCAGACATTCCCCAATCCCAGTCCAGGGCGCGACTTTCGCATCCACGTGGAAATCCCCGAGTTCACCTGCCTTTGTCCGATCACGGGGCAGCCCGACTTTGCGGTGCTGGAGCTGGACTACGTCCCGGACCGACGGTGCGTCGAACTCAAGTCGCTCAAGCTCTACGTCTGGTCGTATCGCGACCAGGGCGCGTTTCATGAGGCCGTCACCAACCGGATGCTGGAAGACCTGGTGCGTGCCGCTAGGCCCCGCTACATGCGCCTGACCGCTCGCTTCAACGTACGCGGCGGCCTGTTCACGACGGTCGTCGCGGAACACCGCAAGCGCGGCTGGCGCCCGGCTCCCTCCGTGTCGCTCGAATCCTTGCCCGGCGCCGAGCCGCGGCGATGAACCCGCGTCTGTCCGCGCTGCAGCCGTACGCCTTCGAAAGGCTGCGGGCGCTGCTTCAGGGCGTCACCCCGAATCCCGCCCTGAGGCCGATCAACCTTTCGATCGGCGAGCCCAAGCATGCGACTCCGGCGCTGATCCGCCATGCACTGACCGATGCGCTCGACGGGCTGGCTGTCTATCCGGCGACGGCCGGCACCCCCGCCCTGCGCGAGGCGATCGCGGGCTGGCTGGGCCGGCGCTATGCGCTGCCCGCGCTCGATCCGGCGACCGAGGTGCTGCCCGTGAACGGCTCGCGCGAGGCCCTGTTCGCCTTCGCGCAGGCAGTCGTCGACCCGGGAGGCGGTGGTTGCAAGGTCGTCTGTCCGAATCCGTTCTACCAGATCTACGAGGGCGCAGCGATACTTGCCGGCGCCACGCCTGTCTACCTGAATGCCGACGAGTCCTCCGGCTTTCGGGTCCGATACGACGCGTTGCCGGACTCTGCGTGGAATGGCGTGCAGCTCGTCTACGCCTGTTCGCCCGCCAACCCGAGCGGAAGCGTCATGCGGCTGGAAGACTGGAAATTGCTGTTCGAGCTTTCGGACCGCCACGGCTTCGCGATTGCCTCGGACGAGTGCTATTCCGAGCTGTACTTCGACGAGGCGAACGCGCCCTTGGGCGCGCTGCAGGCCGCGCACAGGCTCGGACGCGGCGGCTATGCCGGGCTCGTCGTGTTCTCCAGTCTGTCGAAACGATCGAACGCCCCCGGGATGCGGTCCGGTTTCGTTGCCGGGGATGCCA
>CAZLUX010000019.1:0-5592 GCA_964562815.1 uncultured Enterobacteriaceae bacterium | reverse complement strand
CTTCGCGCGCCGCCTGCAGCAAGAATATAATGTGCTCGTTCTGCCGGGCAGTTACCTTGCGCGCGATGCGCAAGGAGGAAATCCGGGGCGCAGCCACGTGCGGATCGCGCTGGTTGCGCCGCTCGCCGAGTGCGTCGAGGCGATCGAACGCATCAACCGATTCACCCGTACGCTCTGAGACAACATGGAAACTGCTCGCAAGATCATCGACGAAGCCTGGGAAGACCGCGCCAACATCAATCCCGCGTCTGCGCTCAAGCCGCTGCGCGAGGCCGTCGAACACGTGATCGCGGGCCTCGATTCAGGACGCCTCAGGGTCTGCGAGAGGGAGGGCGGCGGCTGGGCCACGCATCAGTGGATCAAGAAGGCGGTACTGCTTTCGTTCCGTCTCGAGGACAACCGCCTGATGGAGGGCGGCGCGACCCGCTACTTCGACAAGGTCCCGTCCAAGTTCAGCCGCTACGACGAGGCCGCGTTTGCGGCGGGCGGGTTTCGCGTCGTTCCGCCCGCCATGGCGCGCCGGGGGGCGTTTATTGCGAGGAACGTGGTGCTCATGCCCTCCTACGTCAACATCGGCGCCTACGTCGACGAAGGCACCATGGTGGATACCTGGGCGACGGTCGGCTCCTGCGCCCAGATCGGCAAGAACGTGCACCTGTCAGGCGGGGTCGGCATTGGAGGCGTACTGGAGCCCCTCCAGGCGAACCCCGTCATCATCGAGGACAACTGCTTCATCGGCGCCCGCTCGGAAGTTGTCGAAGGCGTGATCGTCGAGGAGAACAGCGTAATCTCCATGGGAGTGTTCCTTGGACAGAGCACCAGAATCTTCGACCGGGAAAGCGGAGAGATCATTTACGGGCGCGTTCCGGCTGGCTCGGTGGTCGTCCCGGGCACGCTGCCCTCGGGCGATCGCAGTTGCGCGCTTTACTGCGCCGTCATAGTCAAGAAGGTCGACGCGAAGACGCGGGCCAAGACCAGTTTGAACGAGCTGCTGCGCGGCGATTAGTAGGATCCCATGACATTGCAGGGGGGACAGCCATGTCGGCGATGAAGCGGTTGTTTCAGTTGATGGCAGACAAGAGCGCCTCGGACATTTTCCTGGCAGTCGGCGCTCCGATCAACATCAAGATCAACGGCGTTGCCATGCCCGTCAATCAGACGATCATGACAGCGGACACCGTCAGGCAGCTTCTGTACGAGATCCTCACCGAAAAGCAGATTCGGGAATACGAAGACGAAATGGAGCTGAATGTCGGCTATTCCCTGCAGGGCGTGGGAAGCTTCAGAATCAGCGCGTTCCGGCAAAAGCAGTCTCCCGCCGTCGTAGTGCGCTACATCCCGAGCAGCATTCCGGCTCTGGACAGCCTCGGCCTGCCGCCGATCCTGAAAGAAGTCATCATGCAGAAGCGCGGGCTGCTGCTGATGGTCGGCGCCACGGGATCCGGCAAGTCCACCTCGCTGGCAGCGATGCTCGATTACCGCAATTCTCTGCAGTCGGGGCATATCCTGACCCTTGAGGATCCGGTCGAATATATCTTCACCAACCGGAAATCGATCGTCAATCAGCGCGAGATCGGCACCGACACCAAGGCTTTCTATGTGGCGCTTCGCAACGCGCTACGGCAAGCGCCGGACTGCATTCTGATCGGAGAGATTCGCGACAAGGAAACGATGGCCATGGCGCTTGCCTACGCGCAGTCGGGGCACCTGTGCCTTGCGACGCTGCACGCGAACAACAGCTATCATGCGATGAACCGGATCATCAATTTCTATCCGCTCGAGAACCGTCCGAGCCTGCTGCTGGACCTGGCCGCAACCCTGCAAGCCGTGGTTTCACAGCGTCTGGTGCGCACCAGGACCGGCCGCCGCGCTGCCGCGGTGGAAGTGCTGCTGAACACCCGTCACGTCCAGGAGTTGATCCAGAAGGGCGAGATCAACGAGATCAAGGAGGCGCTCGAAAAGAGCATGGCGCCGGGCTCTCAGACTTTCGAGCAGGCACTCTTCAAGCTTTTCATGGAGGGGACGATCACGCAGGACGAGGCTCTGTCCAACGCCGACTCCGCGACCAACATGCTGTGGCTGATCAACCAGGCCACCGCGGGAGGAGACACCACGGGGGACGTTGCCGGCGACGGTGCGGGCGACCAGGACCATGAAGTCCTTTCTGGCGATGGCGAAGCCGCTCCCGCACGACGCAAGGAAGACTCCACCGAAGATCCCTTCTCCCGCACGGGAGACATCACGCAGTTCAGGGACATCAAGATCGATCTCGAGTGAGCACGGCGATGACGCGGGGCGTGCTGGACCTCGCCCAGGACCTGATTGCGCGCCGCTCGGTGACGCCCGACGACGCCGGCTGTCAGGCGATCATCGCGCGTCGCCTTGCGGCTGCGGGGTTCGCCTGCGAGGAGATCCGCTGCGGCGATGTGACCAATCTCTGGGCGCGGCGAGGAAGCGCGCGCCCGTTATTGTGCTTCGCCGGGCACACCGACGTCGTGCCGACGGGGCCGCTCGATCAATGGCACTCGGATCCGTTCGTGCCGACCGTGCGCGACGGCAGGCTCTATGGGCGCGGTGCGGCCGACATGAAGTCATCGATCGCCGCGTTCGTGTGCGCGGTGGAGGCCTTCGTCAGCGAGCGGCCGAAGCATTCGGGCTCGATCGCCCTGCTCATCACCTCCGACGAAGAGGGGCCCTCGGTCGACGGCACCGCCCGGGTCGTCGAGAGGCTCAGGCAACGCAATGAGCTGATCGACTACTGCGTCGTCGGCGAGCCTTCCTCCGTGAAAATGCTGGGCGATACGATAAAGAACGGCCGGCGCGGGTCGCTATCGGGGCGGCTCGTCGTTCGCGGTGTCCAGGGGCATATCGCCTATCCCCATCTGGCCCGCAATCCGATCCATCTCTTCGCCCCGGCCCTGGCGGAGCTCGTCGCGACGCGTTGGGACGAGGGCGACGAACACTTCCCCCCCACCTCCTGGCAGGTTTCCAACATTCACGGGGGGACTGGCGCCAATAATGTCATTCCTGCCTCGCTCGAAGTCGATTTCAATTTCCGCTTCTGCACCAAGAGTACGGTGCAATCGCTGAAGCAGCGCCTGGAGGACATCCTGGGGCGGCATCGGCTGGATTTCAGCGTCGAGTGGAATCTCTCCGGGATCCCGTTCGTCACCCGCTCCGGCGAGCTGGTCGAGGCGGTGAAGCGCTCGATCTTGGCGCACACCGGGCTCGCGACCGAGCTCTCGACCTCCGGCGGCACTTCCGACGGACGCTTCATCGCGCAGATCTGCCCTCAGATCGTCGAGCTCGGGCCGGTCAACGCGAGCATCCACAAATTGAACGAGAACATCGAGCTCGCCGCGCTGGAGCGCCTGCCCAGCATCTATCTCGACGTTCTCAGAGCCCTCCTCCCCTAGGCGAACCATGCCGCCACCCACGGCCCTGACGGTGGGTGGGATCTTCCGCGATGCCGTGCGCCGCTTCGAAAGCGCAGGCCTGCACTACGGCCACGGGACCCATAGCGCACGCGACGACGCGGCCTGGCTCATTCTTCACACGCTGCGCCTGCCGCTGAACGATCTGCGCTCGCATCTGCGGCGCGCCCTGACGCCGCTCGAAAAGCGCAGAATCGCGAGGCTCGTGGAGCGGCGCGTGCGCGAGAGAATTCCGGTCGCCTACCTGCTCCACGAAGCATGGCTGGGTGAATACAGCTTCTATGTCGACCCCAGAGTCATCATCCCCCGCTCGTTCATTGCCGAGCTCGCCCGCGAAGGGTTCGAGCCGTGGCTGCGGCGTCCGGTTCGACGCGCGCTGGACCTCTGTACCGGCTCGGGCTGCCTGGCGATCCTGCTGGCGGAACGCTTTCCCACGGCGCGCGTGGACGCGTCCGATGTCTCGGCCGCGGCGCTCTCGGTCGCCCGCCGCAACGTGGCGCGCTACCGGCTCGGTTCGCGTATTCGCCTGGTGCGTTCGGATCTGTTCGCCCGGCTCGGCGGCCGCCGCTACGACCTCATCGTCAGCAATCCGCCCTATGTCAGAGCCTCCTCGATGGGCGCGCTGCCCCGCGAGTACCAGCTCGAACCGCGCGCTGCGCTCGCCGGCGGCGCAGACGGGCTCGAACTCGTGCGTCGCATTCTAGCCGAGGCACGTGCGCACCTCGCGCCGGGCGGGCTGCTGGTGTGCGAAATCGGGCACAACAAGCGCGCACTGGAAAGAGCCTTTCCGTCGCTGCCGTTCGTATGGCTCGACACGAGTGCAGGGACGGAGCACGTCTTCCTGCTCGAACGCGACGGGCTGCCGCTCACCACGGGCGCTTCGTCTTCCGCCAGGCGCGCCAAGTCAGGCCGAGGCGCTCAAGGAGCTCTGCCTCGCGCCCGGCGAACCAGCCGTGCATGAATTCCTCGCCCGGAGCCTGCCTGCTGCTGCGCAATTCGCTCAGCAATCGCCTCCCGACGGCAATATCGTTCAACTCGCCAAGGACGTCCTGCAACGCTTCGAGGCGCTCAAGGTAGCGCCGCGTCCTGTCCCCGAAGAGGCCGACGAACGGCTCACAGGCGTAGCGTAGCCGCTTGACCCGGATACGCAGGCGATGGCGCTGCGCCGCGTCGCTCCACTCCATACCTTCCCCCTGGCGTGACAGCTTGCGCTCCAGCCGCGCCAGGACGTGCATGGCGTAGCGACCGAGTCGCGCGCGTCGTTCGGATCCGGCTCTCCACGGCATTTCGTGCATCCACCGCAAGGCACCCAGCAGAGTCAGCTGAAATCGCGTCGAGCCCACCAGCGTCCGGGCTTGCTTGCGCGCCTCGGTGCGTCTCGTGCGCGCGCGGCGTATCAGATGCGCGAGCCGCGGCTCAACGTCCCCCTGCGCCGCGGAGAGCTGCGCGCAAAGGACGTCCCAGTCTCGCGTTGCGCCCAATCCCTGCATCAGCGCCTTGAGCCGTCTCGACAGCGATCGGAACGCTTCGCGCTCGCCCAGGCCCTCGAAGGTGCGCAAGGTGGAGCGCATGCGCCGCAGGCCCACGCGCAGCTGATGCAGGTACTCCGGGTCGGTGGCGCGCAGAAATCCGGACACATTGCCCTCGACCTGGGCGAGACACGCGTGGGTCACCGAAAGCATGGCGTCCTCGACGGATTGACTGCGCTCCAGCGAAGGCCAGTGGCCCCTGATCGGTGCCGGGCGCTCGCGTGCCGCCAGGCGGTAGCCTCGCTCGGCTTTGCTGATCGGCTCCAGCTGCAGCGCCAGCGGCCCGACCAGATCCTCGGCGAAGGCGAGCATGGCGCCGAGATCTCCGCCTCGCAGCTCGAGCTCGATCTCCTGGATCGGGGCGCGGCGGCGCCCCGCAACGACCTCGCCTACGTCCAGACTTACCTCTACCGCTGCGCCCGCAGCGAGCGCGATGTCGGCGGAGCGCCGCACGAAGGAAGTCGAGAAGATCGGCACCAGCCGGCCTTGCAGGCGCTGCAGATCGACATCGGTCGCCTCGCGGATCTCCGCGAGCGGAAGCGCACCGAGCGCGAGCGCGTTGCGCGTGGCGGGTGCCTCCCACTCGCTGCGCTGCGCGAGTCCGGATCCCGGCATCTGCTCGGACTTGT
>CAZLUX010000018.1:5254-26709 GCA_964562815.1 uncultured Enterobacteriaceae bacterium | reverse complement strand
ATGCGGTCGATCTCGAGCAGCGGGGCGCCCTTCTTCACGCCGAGCAGCCTGGCGACCTCGGCGTCGGCGAGGCAGGCGCGCAGCCGCTCGGCGGTGCGCAGCACGTTGATGCCGTAGCGCGTCTGGTAGAGGTGATAGATCGTGTTGTCGCGCCCGCTGAGGATGCGCTCGGTGAGATCGGGAAACAGGCGCTGCGGCAGCACCAGGTCGTCGAGGATCACGGGCTTGTCCGCGAGCGAGAGCAGATTGCGGATGCGCAGCACCGGCTCGCCGGGCGCGATGCCGAGCTTGGCCGCTTCCGTGGCCTCCGCCCGCCCGCGCCGGAACGCGAGCGTCTCGGTGCGCGGATACTGTTTTTCGCCTTCGTGCGGCACGACGTGGAAGAAGTGGAACATCAGCCGGTTGGCGCCGTGCTGGGCGATGTAGGTGCCGCTGCCCTGGCGCCGCACCACGACCCCCTCGGCTACCAGCTCGTCGATCGCCTTGCGCAGCGTCCCGATCGACACGCCGTAGCGCTCGGCCAGCCGGGACTCGGAGGGCAGGGCCTGCCCCGGGCGCCACTCGCCCTCGGCGAGGCTCTGGGTGAGCACCCGCTTCACTTCCTTGTAAAGCGGGGAGGCGACCCCGCGGTCGAGGACCTGGTTCATGGCGCGGTGAGTCTAGCACGCAAGTCATACAAATCATATAGTTGACTTGGGCCGCGCCGCAGGCTTAGACTGCGCCTCTTCCCGCAACGGAGAGGACGATGATTCATTTCGTGGTGCATGAGGAGAACGACGGCGTGGGCGTCGTCGTGGTCGAGGGGGTGAAGGCCGGGCAGGAGCTGACCGGCTGGATCATGGAAGACGACAAGGACATCAAGGTCAAGGCCCAGAGCGACATTCCGATCGGGCACAAGGTCTCGCTCAAGGACTACAAGCCGGGCGACACCGTGATCAAGTACGGCGTCGACATCGGCAAGGTCGTGGCGCCGATCAAGCGGGGCGAGCACCTGCACGTGCAGAACGTCAAAACCAAGCGTTGGTAATCGAGGGTGGCGAGAATGGATCTTTCAAAAGCAACTTTCTGGGGCTACAAGCGCGAGAACGGCCGCGTCGGCGTGCGCAACCACGTCATCATCCTGCCGGTCGACGACATTTCGAATGCCGCCGCCGAGGCGGTGGCGAACAACATCAAGGGCACCATGGCCCTGCCGCATCCCTACGGCAGGCTGCAATTCGGCGCCGACCTCGACCTGCACTTCCGCACCCTGATCGGCACCGGCGCGAACCCGAACGTCGCCGCGGTGGTGGTGATCTGCATCGAGGAGCAATGGGGCAAGAAGGTCGCCGACGGCATCGCGGCGACCGGCAAGCCGGTGGCGTACTTCGGCATCGAGCAGCATGGCGACCACGACACGATCATGCGCGCCTCGAAGGCGGCGAAGGAGCTCGTGCAGTGGGCGAGCGAGCGCCGGCGCGAGGAGCGGCCGCTGAAGGAGTTGTGGGTTTCCACCAAATGCGGTGAATCCGACACCACTTCCGGCTGCGGCGCCAACCCGACGGTCGGCAACGCCTTCGACAAGCTCTACCCGCTGGGCAACACCCTGTGCTTCGGCGAGACGACCGAGCTCACCGGCGGCGAGCACCTGGTCGCCGCGCGCTGCAGGAACGACGAGGTGAGGAAGAAGTTCCAGTTCATGTTCGACCGCTACCAGGAGATCGTCGAGCGGCACAAGACCAGCGACCTGTCGGACTCGCAGCCGACCAAGGGCAACATCGAGGGCGGCCTCACCACGATCGAGGAAAAAGCGCTGGGCAACATCCAGAAGATCGGCAAGAAGTGCATCGTCGACGGCGTGCTCGACAAGGCCGAAGCGCCGACCGGTCCCGGACTGTGGTTCATGGACTCCTCCTCCGCCGCGGCGGAGATGGTGACGCTCTGCGCCGCTTCGGGCTTCGCGGTGCACCTCTTCCCCACGGGTCAGGGCAACGTGATCGGCAACCCGATCCTGCCGGTGATCAAGCTGTGCGCCAATCCGCGCACCGTGCGCACCATGGGCGAGCACATCGACGTCGACGTGACCGGGCTGCTGCGAAAGGAGATGAGCCCCGATCAGGCGGGCGACAAGCTGCTCGAGTGCATGTTCCGCACCGCCAACGGTCGGCTCACCTCGGCCGAAGCGCTCGGCCACCGCGAGTTCGTCCTGACGCGGCTGTACGAGTCGGCGTAGATCAAGGCGCGGCCGATGCGCGGCGCCGATCTCCTGGCGCGGGCGTTGTCGCGGGCGGGCGTGAAGCAGGTCTTCTCGCTCTCCGGCAACCACGTCATGTCCGTGTACGACGCGGCGCTCGACGCGGGCCTGGGCATCCTGCACGTGCGCCACGAGGCGGCCGCGGTGCACATGGCCGACGCCTGGGGCCGCCTCACCGGGGAGCCGGGCGTGGCGCTCGTCACCGGCGGGCCCGGGCATGCCAACGCGGTGAGCGCGCTCTACACCGCGCTCGCTTCCGAGTCGCCCATGCTGCTGCTCTCGGGGCACGCGCCGCTCGCCGAGCTCGGCAAGGGGTCCTTCCAGGAGATGCGTCAGGCGGACATGGCGGCGCCGGTGGTCAAGGCCGCCTTCACCGCGCGCAGCGCCGCAGGCCTGGGCGCGGACCTCGCGCGCGCGTGGCGCCTGGCGAAGTCCGGGCGGCCCGGGCCGGTGCACCTCAGCCTGCCGTCGGACGTGCTGGAATCGAAGACGGATGAGCGGAACCTTCCCCCGCCCGAAGCGTTCTCGGTGCGGCCGACCCCGCTCGGCGAGGCCGCCGCGCAGGCGGTTGTCGCCGAGCTCGCGCGCGCCGAGCGCCCGCTGATCCTGGCCGGGCCGGCGCTCACCGCCGACGGCGCGCGCGATGCGCGTATCGGCCTGGAGCAAGCCTGCGGCCTGCCGGTCGTGTGCATGGAGAGCCCGCGCGGCGTGAACGATCCTGCGCTGGGCGCGTTTCCCAGGGTGCTGGCGCGCGCCGACCTGGTGCTGCTCCTCGGCAAACGGCTGGACTTCACGCTTCGTTTCGGCCAGCCCCCCGCGCTCGCGCCGGGCTGCCGCTTCCTCATCCTCGATCCGGACCCCGAGGCGCTGAGCGCCGGCGGCTACGCGCTCGGCGACCCGGCGCGCATCGGCCTCGCGGTCCTCGCCGATCCCTTCGACGCCGCGGCGCAGCTGGCGCGCGTGGCGCGCCCCGCCCGCGCGGAGTGGGGGGCCGAGGTGCGCGCCGCGCTCGCGCATCGGCCGGCCGGCTGGGGCTCGCTTGCCTCCACGACCGAGGGGGCCGTGCATCCGGCCGAGGTCGGGCGCGCCGTCCAGGGACAGCTCGACCGGGCGGACGAGGCGGTGCTGGTAGCCGACGGCGGGGAGTTCGGGCAATGGGCCCAGGCCTGCGTCAGCGCGCCGACGCGGCTCATCAACGGGCCGGCCGGCGCGATCGGCAGCGCCGTGCCGTTCGCGATCGCGGCCAAGCTCGCCCGTCCACGGGCGACGGTGATCGCAATGCTGGGCGATGGTACCTTCGGCTTTCACATGGCCGAGTACGACACCGCGGTGCGGGCGCGTCTTCCTTTCGTCGGCGTGGTCGGCAACGACCAGTGCTGGAACGCCGAGCACCAGATCCAGTTGCGCGCCTACGGCGCCGCTCGCGCGCACGGCTGCGAGCTGCTGCCGACGCGCTACGACCGCGTCGCGGCCGCGCTCGGCGGGCACGGCGAGCAGGTGACCCGCGCAACCGAGCTCGAGCCGGCGCTCGCGCGCGCGGCGGCTTCCGGACAGCCGGCCTGCGTCAACGTCATGATCGAGCGCCGGGCGGCGCCGGCGGTGCACGCATGAAAACGCTCGACGTGCGGGTCTGGCGCGGCGGCGCGGACGGGCGCTATCAGGGCTTCCAGGTGCCGCGCGAGGAGAGCCAGACGGTGCTCGACGTGGTGACGCACATCCAGCGTGTGCAGGAGCCAACGCTCGCCTACCGCTTCGCCTGCCGCGTCGGCATGTGCGGCTCCTGCGCCATGACGGTGAACGGCGTCGCGCGCTGGACCTGCCGCACGCACGTCGACTCGGTGGCCCCCGACGGGCGGCTCGAGATCGCGCCGCTCAGGAACCTGCCCGTGATCCGCGACCTGGTCACCGACATGCGCGAATTCTTCGACAAGTGGGCGCGCGCGAAGGGCCGCTTCAAGGGCCGGCGCACGCGGCATGACGACTTCGAGCGCGTGGCGCCCGACTCCGAGGCGCGCAAGCAGGTCGACGCGGCGATCGAATGCATCGGCTGCGCGGTGTGCTACAGCTCCTGCGACGTGGTGGCGTGGAACCCCGATTACCTCGGGCCGGCGGCGCTCAACCGCGCCTGGACGCTGCTGCGCGACGTGCGCGAGGCGGCGAATCCGGAGCGTCTGCGCGCGGTCGCCGGCGACGCGGGATGCCACGCTTGTCATACCCAGATGGGTTGCAGCGAGCGCTGCCCGAAGCAGATCTCGCCGACGGCGGGAATCGCGGGCCTGAAGCGCGCGGCGGCCGCTGCGGCGCTCAAGGGGGAGCTGTGAGCGCCAGGCGCGAAGCGCTGCTCTGGGCCGCGCAGCGCGCGAGCGCCGCGCTGCTCGCGCTGTGCGTCGTGGTCCATCTGGCGACCATGATCTACGCGGCGCACACGGGCCTGAGCGCGGCGCAGATCCTCGAGCGCACGCGCGGAAACGCGGCCTGGCTCGGGTTCTACTCGGTGTTCCTGCTGGCGGTCGTGGTGCACGTGCCGATCGGGCTGCGCGCGGTGCTCTCGGAATGGCTCGGCTGGCGCGGCGCCTCGCGCGACGCCGTGCTCGCCGCGTTCGCCGCGGTGCTCGCCTGGCTCGGCGCGCGCGCGATCCTGGGGGTGTTCCTGTGAATCCCGCCCTGCGCGCGCGCAACCACCCCGGCTACTGGGCCTTCGTCGTGCACCGGGTCTCGGGGGTGCTGCTGGCGCTCTACCTTCCGGCGCACTTCTGGGTGCTGGGGCTCGCGCTGCACGAGCCCGCGCGGCTCGACGCCTTCCTTCGCTGGACCGACCAGCCGCTGGTTCGCTTCGGCGAATGGGGGCTGGTGCTGCTGCTTGCGGCGCACTTCACCGGCGGCCTGCGCCTGCTCGCGCTCGAGTTCCTGCCCTGGCGGGAGTGGCAAAAGAGCCTCGCGGCGCTTGCGGCGGGGGTTGCGCTCGCGGTTGCGCTGGCCTTCGCACTCGCACTTTGACCATGGATAGAATACGGCGATGAAGATCGACCCGAAACAGATCGAGGAAGCGGCCAAGGAGCTCTACATCCGCGCGTTGAAGCTCTTGCCGCCCGACATCAAGCAGGGCTTCAAGGCGCTGGCGGCGCACGAGTCGGACGCCACCGCCAAGGGCGTGCTCGGCACCATGATCACGAACATCAACGTGGCCGAGGACACCGACAACCTGCTGTGCCAGGACACCGGCATCCCGATCTACAACGTGTGGATCGGGAGGGGGGTCGAGGTCGACGGCGCGGAGCTGAAGGACGCGATCCGCCGCGGCTGCGAGCGCGCCACGCGCGAGCACCCGCTGCGCTCGTCGGTGGTGCACCCGGTCACCCGCGCCAACGAGCACAGCTCGTGCGGGCGCGGCGTGCCGGTGATCAACATCGACTTCACCCGCGAGCCCGACACGCTCGCGATCGAGATGGTGCCCAAGGGCTCCGGCTCCGAGAACAACTCCTTCCTTCGCATGGCGATCCCTGCCGAGGGCGTCGACGCGATCAAGACCTTCGTCGTCGACTGCGTGCTCGAGGCGGGCGGCAAGACCTGCCCGCCGACCATCGTCGGCGTCGGCGTCGGCGGCACCGCGGACCTGTGCGTGCACCTTGCCAAGGTCGCCGCGACGCGGCCGCTGGGCAGCCGCTGCGAGGACCCCGAAGGCGCGAAGCTGGAGGCGGAGCTGACGCCCGCGGTGAACCAGCTCGGCGTCGGCCCGCAGGGCCTGGGCGGGGACTCGACTTCGTTCGCGGTGCACGTCGAGACCGCGGCCACCCACATCACGATGAATCCGGTGGCGGTCAACATGCAGTGCCACTCGGCGCGCCGCGCGCGGGCGACTTTCGGTCCATCGGGAGTCGAGTATGGCTACTAGGCTTCGCGCAGCGCTCGCGATTTCAATGGGAATTCTGGCGTTGCCTTCATTCGCGGCCGAAGTCTCGGGCGTGAAGTTCGCCGACCAGATCGAGGCCGTGGGCAAGCAGCTGGTGCTGAACGGCGCCGGGCTGCGGCGCAAGTTCATCTTCAAGGTCTACGCCATGGCGCTCTACCTGCCGGCCAAGGCCGGCACCGCGGCGGCAGTGATCGACGCCGCGGGACCCAAGCGGATCGCGATCGGAATGTTGCGCGACGTCAGCGCGAAGACTTTCAGCGACGCGCTGCGCGAGGGCATCGAAGACAACCATAGCGAAGCCGAGGTGAAGGCGCTCGAGCCGCGCCTGCAGCAGCTCGAAGCGGTCATGCAGAAGGTCGGCACCGCCAAGGAGGGCATGCGCGTGCGGCTCGACTGGGTGCCCGGCACCGGCACGCAGGTCTCGATCGACGGCGCGCCGGCCGGTGCGCCGATCCCGGGCGAGGACTTCTACCGCGCGCTGCTGCGGATCTGGCTCGGCCCGCATCCGGTGCAGGACGATCTCAAGCGGGCGCTGCTCGGCGCCAAGGACTGACATGGCTCACCACGATTTCACCACTCCGATCACCGAGGCGCAGGCGCGCGCGCTGCGGGTGAACGACACCGTGACGCTCAACGGAACCCTTTACGGCATCCGCGACGCGACCCAGATCCACATGTTCGACCGCGGCCGCAAGACGCGCTTCGACCTCTCCGGGCACGCCGTGATCCATACCGCGCCCAACGTGAAGAAGGTGGCGAAGAGCGCCGAGCATCCGACCGGCTACGCGCCGGTGTGCATCGGCACCACCACCAGCGACCGCATGGAGCGCTTCACCCGGCCGCTGATGCAGCAGAACGGGGTGCGCCTGATCATCGGCAAGGGCGGTCTGCGCGAGGGCTCGCTCGCGGCGTTCGGCGAGCTGGGCGGCGCCTACCTCGCGATCATCGGCGGTACCGCCGCGCTCGAGACCACCTGGATCGAGGCGATCGAGGACGTCGATCTCGACGACCTCAACCCGGAATCGCTGTGGAAGTTCCGCATCAAGGGTTTCGGGCCGCTCCTGGTCGCGATGGACAGCCACGGCGAGAGCCTGTACACCAAGGTCCGGCGCAGCGCGCAGGAAAGGCGCGCCGGCGCGCTCGCCAGCCTGGGCATCAAGTAGTGCGAGAGCTCGCCACCGACATCCTGATCCTCGGCTCGGGCGGCGCGGGCCTGTTCGCCGCGCTGCATGCGCACCAGTCGTCCCCCGAGCTCTCGATCACGGTCGCGGTGAAGGGCCTGCTCGGCAAGTGCGGCTGCACGCGCATGGTGCAGGGCGGCTACAACGTCGCGCTCGCTGCCGGCGACTCGGTCGAGCGGCATTTCATGGACACGATCGAGGGCGGCAAGTGGCTGCCGAACCAGGACCTCGCCTGGAAGCTGGTGACGCTCGCGATCGAGCGCATCCACGAGCTGGAGAACGAGCTGGGGTGCTTTTTCGACCGTAATCCCGACGGCACGGTGCACCAGAAGGCTTTCGCCGGGCAGACCTTCGACCGCACGGTGCACAAGGGCGACCTGACCGGAATCGAGATCATCAATCGACTGGCCGAGCAGGTCTGGGCGCGCGACATCCGGCGGCTGGAAGAGCACCGCGCGGTCGAGCTCATCAGGGCAAAGGGCGAAGAGGCCATTTCGGGAGTTCTCTTCATCGACATGCGCACCGGCGAGTACGTGCTGGTGCGCGCCAAGGCGGTGCTGCTCGCCACGGGCGGCGGGCCGACCATGTACCGCTACCACACGCCCTCCGGCGACAAGAGCTGCGACGGGCTGGCGATGGCGCTGCGCGCGGGCCTTGCGCTGCGCGACATGGAGATGGTGCAGTTTCACCCCACCGGGCTGCTCGCCGGCGCGCACACGCGCATGACCGGAACGGTGCTCGAAGAGGGCCTGCGCGGCGCCGGCGGCTACCTGCTCGACGCCAACCGCGAGCGCTTCATGCACAAGTACGACCCGAAGCTCGAGCGCGCCACGCGCGACATCGTCTCGCGCGCGATCTTCAGCGAGATGCGCGCCGGCCGGGTCACACCGAACGGCGGCGTCTACATCTCGATGGCGCATCTCGGGCCGGACAAGGTCGCCAAGGCCTTCAAGGGCATGGTCGAGCGCTGTGCGGACAGCGGCTTCGACCTCGCCGGCGGCCTGGTCGAAGTGGTCCCGACCGCGCATTACATGATGGGCGGGGTCGAGTTCGAGCCCGATTGCTCGACCGCGCTGCCGGGCCTGTTCGTCGCCGGCGAGGACGCGGGCGGCGTGCACGGCGCGAACCGGCTCGGCGGCAATGGCGTCGCGAACTCGACCGTGTTCGGCGGCGTGGCCGGCGAATCGATGGCCGCCTGGGTGGCCGCCGCGGGCGCCCTGCGCGAGCCCGATCGCGGGCAGATCGACGCCGCGCGGGCGCGCTGCGAGCGACCGTTCGGGAAGAAGGCCGCCGCGCACGGCGCGATCGAGCCGGCGCGCGAGGCGCTGTACGACCTGATGTGGGACAAGGTCGGCATCATCCGCGACGCGGCCGGCCTGCGCGCCGCGCTCTCGGGGCTGAACGCGATCGAAACGGAGCTCGACGCTGCCGCGCTCGCCGACCACAATCGCGCCTTCAACCTTTCCTGGCACGACTGGATGAACTTGAAGAGCCTGATCGAAGTAAGCCGCGTGATCGCGCACGCGGCCGCCGCGCGCGAGGACTCGCGCGGCGCCCATTTCCGCGAAGACTTCCCCGAGACGGGCCCGCTCGAGGCTTCGGCCCACACCAGCGCCCGGCTCGGCGCCGGCGGCGTGGAGATCGCGATGCGCCCGGTCGCGTTCACGCGCGTCAAGCCGGGCGAGTCGCTGCTGGCAGCGGCCTAGGGATGACCGAAGCCATCGACTGGCCGCTCGAGGTTCACCGCATTCTCTCGGCGGCGAATCTGCGCCAGGTCGGTTACGTGCCCGACGCCGGCCACAAGCGGCTGATCGAGCTGTGCCGCGCCGACGGCGCGATGCGCGCGGTGCCGCTCACCACCGAGGAGGAAGGAATCGGCCTCGCGGTGGGCGCCTGGCTCGGCGGCGAGCGCTGCGCCCTGCTGATGCAGTCGAGCGGCGTGGGCAACGTCATCAACGCGCTGGCAACGATCAAGGAGTGCCGCATCCCGCTGCCGATGCTCGTCACGATGCGCGGCGAGTACGGCGAGTTCAACCCCTGGCAGGTGCCGATGGGCCAGGCCACGCCGGCGGTGCTCGAGGCGATGGGGGTGGTGGTGCAACCGGCGCGCGAGGCGGAAGACATTCCTGCCGCGGTCGACGCGGCGCTGCGTCTCGCCTACAACAGCTACGTCGCCACCGCGGTGCTGATCTCGCAGAAGGTGATCGGCATCAAGAGCTTCCAGGAGCAGGCGGCAAAATGAGCGCGACCCTGAAACGGCGCGACGTGGTGGCGCAACTGCTCGCCGACCGAGGCGACCTCCTGGTGGTGGCGGGCCTCGGCTCGACCGCCTGGGACTGCACCGCCGCGGGCGACCACCCGCTGACTTTCCCCCTCTGGGGCGCGATGGGACAGGCCGCGATGATGGGCCTGGGCCTTGCGCTCGCCCATCCCTCGCGCCGGGTGCTGGTGGTGACCGGCGACGGCGAGATGCTGATGGGGATGGGATCGCTCGCCACCATCGGCGTGCAGCGCCCGGCGAACCTGAGCGTGGTGGTGATCGACAACGAGCGCTACGGCGAGACCGGGATGCAGGCCACGCATACCGCGTCCGGCGTCGACCTCGCCGCGGTGGCGCGCGCCTGCGGCTTTGCCAGCGCGAGCACGCTCACCCGCGAGGTGGAGATCGCCGCGCTGCGCGCGGCGATTCACGCCCAGCCCGGGCCAAACTTCGCCACGGTCAAGGTCGTCGCGGAGAAGATTCCGATCATCCTGCCGCCGCGCGACGGCGGCCTGCTCAAGGCGCGCTTCCGCCGCGCCCTGCTCGGCGAGGCCGCCGACAGCCAGTAGTTGCTAGCCGACGTGCTTGCGGAAGAACTCGAGGGTCCTTTCGCGCGCGAGCTTGGCGCTCTCGGCGTTGTACGAGCCGCGCTGGTCGCAGTTGAAGCCGTGGCCCGCCGGGTAGAAGTAGGTCGTCGCCTCGGGATGCGCCGCCGCCACTTTTTTCGCCTGCTCGAGCGGGATCGACTGATCCTGCTCGCCGAAGTGGAACATCACCGGGCACTTGGGCTGCTCGGAGATGAAGTTCGGGATCGCGCCGCCGTAGTACGGCGCTGCGCAGGCCAGGCCCGGCAGGCGCCCGGCCGCCACCCAGGTAACCGCGCCGCCCCAGCAGTAGCCGACGATGCCGACCTTGCCGGCGGATTTCACCGCCTCGATGGCCGCGCTGACGTCGATCAAAGTCTGCTTCCAGTCGAGCTTTTGCATGATCGCGCGCCCGGCTTCGATCTCGGGCGGGGTGTAGCCGGTCTCGTAGCCGCGCTGCACGCGGTCGTACATCGCCGGCGCGAGCGCGAGGTAGCCGTCGGCGGCGTAGCCGTCGGTGACCGAGCGGATGTGGCTGTTGACGCCGAAGATTTCCTGAATCACGACGATGGCGCCGCGCGGGCTGCCCGCGGGATCGGCGCGGTAGGCGGCGAGCTTGTGGCCGTCGGCCGCGGTGAGCTCGATCATCTTCCCCATGTTCTCCTCCTGTCGCGGATTGGCCGGCCATTCTAGCGGCAGCCGGTAGAATCCGGAGCATGAAAAAGAACCCTGACGAACTGTTCGAGATTGCGCGCGCGGCGCTCGAGCGCGCGGGCGCCTCCCCCGGCATGGCCGAAGCGGCGGCGCGCCATCTGGTGAGCGCCGAGGAGCAGGGCCTGCCGACCCACGGCATGTCGCGCGTGCCGTTCTACTGCGCGATGCTGAAGAACGGGCGCGCCGACGGCGCCGCGCGCCCGCGGCTCGCCGCGGACAAGGCGGCCGCCTGCCTGATCGACAACTGCGATGCGCTTCCGTACGAGTCATGCGAATGGGCGATCGAAGAGGTGATCCAGCGCGCGCGGCGCAACGGCATCGGCTACGCCGGCATCACCCGCAGCGGCCACGTCGGCGTGCTCGGCATCCATCTCCTGCCGCTGGCGCGCGCCGGCCTGGTCGGCCTTGCGTTCACCAACTCGCCTGCGGCGATTCCCGCCTGGGGCGGGAGCAAGGCGCTGTTCGGCACCGACCCGGTGGCGGCGGTGTTTCCCCGCGCGGACGCCGAGCCGCTCGTGATCGATCTCGCGCTCACCACGGTGATCCGGGGCAAGATCATGCTCGCGGCGCAAAAGGGCGAGCGCATTCCCGAGGGCTGGGCGCTCGACCGTCACGGCAAGCCGACCACCGATCCCAAGGAGGCGATCGAGCACGGCAGCATGTTCCCGATCGGGGGGGTGAAGGGCGCGATGCTGGCGCTGATGTTCGAGCTGATCTGCACCGCGCTCACCGGATCGGCGATCGGCCCGGAGGCGGATTCGTTCTTCGCCGAGCAGGGCAACCGGCCCCGCATCGGGCAGTCGTTCATCGGCATCGACCCCGGCGCGCTCGCCGGGCGCGAGAAATACCTCGAGCGCGTCGAGACCGTGGTGCGCCTGATGCTCGCCGACGCCGAGGTGCGCCTGCCGGGCGCGCGCCGCTTCGAGGCCGAAAAGCGCGTGCGCGCCGAGGGCATCGAAGTCCCGGACGCCCTGCTGGCGAAGATCGCCGCCCTGGCAACGGGCTGAGGGGATGTCCGCCGAGCCGCTGCTCGATGCGTTCTGCGACGCGCTGTGGCTCGAGGATGGCCTGGCGCGCAATACCATCGATTCGTACCGCCGCGACCTGACGCTGCTGGCGCGCTGGCTCGCGCGGCGCGGGGGCGCGCTCGAGTCGGCCACCGAGGCGGACCTCCACGGCTTCTTCGCCTCGCGCCACCGCGGCGGCGCCTCGCACCGGGTGTCCTCCGATGCGCGCATGCTCTCGACCCTCAAGCGCTTTTACCGCTACGCCGTGCGCGAGCGCAGAATCGCCGCCGACCCGACGCTCAAGCTCGACGCGCCCAAGCGCGCGCCGCGCTTTCCGAAGACGCTCTCGGAAGCCGACGTCGAGGCGCTGCTCGCCGCACCCGACCTCGCTGCGCCGCTCGGCTTGCGCGACCGGGCGATGCTGGAACTGCTCTACGCCTCGGGCCTGCGCGTCTCGGAGCTGGTGTCGCTCAGGACTTTCGAGGTCGATCTGAGTGCGGGCGTGCTGCGGGTGATGGGCAAGGGCTCGAAGGAGCGGCTGGTGCCGCTCGGCGAGGAGGCGGTGCACTGGCTGGAGCGCTATCTGCGCGAGGCTCGCGCGCGCCTGCTCAGGCGCGCGGCGAGCGACGCGCTGTTCGTCACCGCGCGCGGCGCCGGCATGACGCGCCAGGCCTTCTGGCACAACATCAAGCGCTACGGCGCGCGCGCGGTGCCCGGCAGGAGCCTGTCGCCGCACGTGCTGCGCCACGCCTTCGCCACCCACCTGATCAACCACGGCGCCGATCTGCGCGCGGTGCAGATGCTGCTCGGGCACGCCGACATCTCGACCACTCAGATCTACACCCACGTCGCGCGCGAGCGGCTCAAGCAGCTGCACGCGAAGCACCACCCCAGGGGATGAAGCGCCCCAGCCACAGCGAGACGCCCGCGACGCAGTTCCTGAAAAAGCACGGCGTCGCCTACCGCGAGCATTTCTACGACTACGTCGAGCACGGCGGGGCGGAGCGCGGCGCCGAGGAGCTCGGCGTGCCGGGCAACGAGGTGGTCAAGACGCTGGTGATGGAGGACGAGCGCGCCGCGCCTCTGATCGTGCTGATGCACGGCGACCGCAAGGTCTCGACCAAGAACCTCGCCAGGCAGGCGGGGCGCAAGCGCATCGAGCCGTGCCGGCCGGAGGTCGCCCAGCGCCATTCCGGCTACCAGGTCGGCGGCACTTCGCCGTTCGGCACCCGCAAGCCGATGCCGGTCTACATGGAGCGCTCGATCCTCGAGCTGCCGAGAATCTACGTGAACGGGGGGCGGCGCGGCTTCCTGGTCTGCCTCGGACCGGCCGAGCTCGTGCGCGTGCTCGCGCCGCAGCTGGTCGAGGTGGCGCTCGCCGACTAGGCCTTGCGGCGCTCGATCGACACGCCGACGAACCGGGCGTTGCCGAGGATGCCGATCTTGGCCGCGCTGACCCTGACCCAGGGCGCGCCGAAATCGCCGACGATCAGCTGCGCGATGCGCTCGGCGAAGGTTTCGACCAGGCGGAAGTGCCCGCTCGAGGCGATGTCCCGGATGCGCAGCGCGACCTGCTCGTAGTCGATCGTGTCGGCGACCTTGTCGCTGGCGAACACCGCCGTGCCCGGAATCCCGATGTCGAGGTCGATCGAGACGATCTGCGGCACGTGGCGCTCGCGCTTGTGGATGCCGATCAGCACTTCGACGCGCAGCTCGCGGATGAGGATGCTGTCCATGACCTGTGCCGGATTATAGGGGCCGCGAGGGTAGAATGCCGGCTCGATGCAAACCACCCTGATCATTGTCGGGGCGTATCTGCTGGGCTCGGTGTCGTTCGCCATCGTGGTGAGCCGGGCGCTCGCGTTGCCCGATCCGCGCTCCTACGGCTCGAAGAACCCCGGCGCGACCAACGTCCTGCGCAGCGGCAGCCGCGCCGCGGCGGTGCTCACGCTGATCGGCGACGTCGCCAAAGGCTGGCTCGCTGTCTGGCTGGCAAGCAAGCTTGCGGGCACGCCGCCGGCCGCCGGCCTTGCCGCGCCGCTCGCGGGGCTCGCCGCCTTTGCGGGGCACCTGTTTCCGGTGTTCTATCGCTTCCGCGGCGGCAAGGGCGTCGCGACCGCGGCGGGCGTGCTGCTCGGCTTCGATCCCTGGCTCGGCCTCGCGACGCTCGCGACCTGGATCGTGATCGTGCTGTTCTTCCGCATCTCGTCGCTCGCGGCGCTCGTCGCCGCGATCTTCGCGCCGGCCTACGCCTGGTGGCTGTTCGGCCTGCGGCCGCTGCTCGCGGTGGTGACGGCGATTGCGCTTCTCCTGATCTGGCGCCACCGCGCCAACATCGGGCGCCTGCTCGCCGGCGCCGAGCCGCGAATTCGCTAAGCGAGCGTTTCGAGCTCCCAGCGCGGGCGCACGCCGAAGGCGGCGCGCTTGCGCGGCGGCCGACCCTCCCGCTGCAGCCTGAGCGCGGCGGCGAGCGCGATCATGGCGCCGTTGTCGGTGCACAGCTCGGGCTCGGGATAGTAGACGTCGAAGCCGCGCCGCTCGCCCGCGGCGTCGAGGCTCGCGCGCAGCGCGCGGTTCGCGCCCACGCCGCCGGCCACCACCAGCCGGGTCAGGCCGGTCGTTTCCATCGCCTGCGCGCACTTCGCGGTCAGCACCTCGACGATCGCGTCCTGGAAGTCGCGCGCCACGTTGGCCCGGAACTGCGTGTCGGGGTCGGGATCGCTGCTTCGCACCAGCAGCATCACCGCCGTCTTCAGGCCCGAGAAGCTGAATTCCAGGTCCCCGCTCGAGATCATCGGCCGCGGCAGGCGGTGGTGCCCCGCGGTGCCCGATTCGGCCAGGCGCGCGAGCTCGGGCCCGCCCGGATAACCCAGCCCGAGCAGGGTAGCCGTCTTGTCGAAGGCCTCGCCCGCCGCATCGTCCTGGGTTTCGCCCAGCAGCGCGTAGCGGCCGATGCCGTCCACCCGCATGAGCTGGGTGTGGCCGCCCGAGACGAGCAGGGCGACGAAGGGAAAGGCCGGAGGCCGCGCCGAGAGGAGGGGCGAGAGCAGGTGCCCTTCCAGGTGATGAATGCCGATCGCGGGCACGTCGAGCGCGAGCGCAAGCCCGTGGGCGAAGGACGCGCCGACCAGCAGCGCGCCCGCCAGCCCCGGCCCCTCGGTGTAGGCCACGGCGTCGATCTCGTTCGGCGCGCGGCCTGCCTGTGCCAGGACCCTGCGCGCGAGGGGGATCAGGCGCCTGACGTGGTCGCGCGAGGCCAGCTCCGGAACCACCCCGCCGTAGTCCGCGTGCATCGCGACCTGGGAATGCACCGCGTGCGCGAGCAGGCGCCCGGCGCCGGAGGTGTCGTAGAGGGCGACGCCGGTTTCATCGCAGGAGGTCTCGATTCCGAGGATCAGCATACGCCCCGCATTCTACGGGGGCTGGCGCCAGGCTCTTGAATCCGGATATAATTCTATTCTTTACGGACAACCCGCCGGGATTTGGATGCCGACTGTTCGCGTCAAGGAAAACGAGCCGTTCGAAGTGGCGATGCGCCGCTTCAAGCGCACTGTGGAGAAAACCGGCCTGCTGACCGAGCTGCGCGCGCGCGAGTTCTACGAAAAGCCGACCGCCGAGCGCAAGCGCAAGCTCGCCGCCGCGGTCAAGCGCCACCACAAGCGCCTGCGCAGCCAGATGCTGCCGCAGAAGCTGTACTAGGACTCGCGGAGACATAGACTTCCACGCCCCGGCGCCGCGCGCCGGGGCGTTTCCATTTCTGAGGCCGGATGCCGCTCAAGGATCGAATTACCGAAGACATGAAGGCCGCGATGCGCGCCAAGGACCAGCCGCGGCTGTCGGCGGTCCGGCTGCTGCTCGCGGCGATGAAGCAGAAGGAGGTCGACGAGCGCGTCGAGCTCGCCGACGCCGACGTCCTCGCGATCATCGAGAAAATGATCAAGCAGCGTCGCGAGTCGATCGCGCAATACGAATCGGCCGGCCGCAAGGACCTGGCGGGAGTCGAGCAATTCGAGCTGAAGGTGCTGTCGGAGTACCTGCCGCAGCAGCTGAGCGAGACCGAGATCGCCGAGGCGATCGCGGCCGCGCTGGCCGAGTCGGGCGCTGCCGGCGTGAAGGACATGGGAAAGGTGATGGCGCTGCTCAAGCCGCGCCTGGCCGGCCGGGCGGACATGGGCAAGGTGTCCGCCCTGGTGAAGGCAAGACTCTCCGCCTAGGCCGAGCCCTGTCCCGCCAAACGCTAAAGTAAACTGAGGGGAAGGCGGCCGTCCCGTGATCCCCGAGAGCTTCAAGCAGGACCTTCTCAACCGCGTCGACATCGTCGATGTCGTCTCGCGCTACGTCAAGCTCAAGAAGGGCGGCGCGAATTTCACCGGCTTGTGCCCCTTTCACAACGAGAAGTCGCCGTCGTTTTCCGTGAGCCCCGCGAAGCAGTTCTATCACTGCTTCGGCTGCGGCGCGCACGGCAACGCGATCGGCTTCCTGATGTCCTATGCCGGTCTCGGCTACGTCGACGCGGTGAAGGATCTCGCCGCGACGGCGGGCATGCAGATGCCGGAGTTCCGGCCGGCCTCGCCGCAGGAAACCGCGCGCCGCGAGCGCGAATCCGACCTCTACGCGGTGATGGAGCGCGCGATGGAGTTCTACCGCGGCGAGCTGAAGAAGTCGCCGCGCGCCATCGAGTACCTCAAGGGCCGCGGCCTGACAGGCGAGATCGCGGCGCGCTTTCGCATCGGCTACGCCCCCGACGACTGGCAGGCGCTGGGCGCCGCGTTTCAGGACTACGACGACAAGGCCCTGGTCGAATGCGGGCTGGTGATCGAGAACGAAGGCAAGCGTTACGACCGTTTCCGGGACCGCGTGATGTTCCCGATCCTGTCGGTGCGCGGGGCGGTGATCGGGTTCGGCGGGCGCGTGCTCGGTCAGGGCGAGCCGAAATACCTCAACTCGCCGGAGACGCCGCTGTTCGAGAAGGGCCGCGAGGTCTACGGCCTGGTGCAGGCACGCGAAGCGATCCGCAGCACGGGCCGGGCGCTGGTGGTCGAGGGCTACATGGACGTCGTGGCGCTCGCGCAATACGGCGTCGGCTACGCGGTGGCGACGCTCGGCACTGCGACCACGGCGACGCACGTTTCGAAGCTGCTGCGGCTCGCCGACGAGCTGGTCTTCTGCTTCGACGGCGACGTCGCGGGCCGGAAGGCGGCCAGGCGCGCGCTCGAGGTGAGCCTGCCGCTCGCGCCGGAGCACAAGGCGATCCGCTTCCTCTTCCTGCCCGAGGGCGAGGACCCGGACAGCTATGTGCGCGAGCACGGCAAGGAGGCGTTCGAGCGCATGGCGCGCGAGGCGCAGACGCTGTCCGAGTTCCTTCTCGGCGAGCTGAGGGCGGGGGGTGAGCTCGGCAGCCCGGAGGGCCGCTCGCGGCTGCTGAGCGCCGCAAAGCCGCATGTGCACCAGATCGCCGCCCCCGGACTGAGGCTGCAGGTCGTGAAGGCGGTCGCGGCGCTCGCCGGCGTCTCGCAGGAGGAGGCCGAGCAGATCATGGAATTGCGGCCGACGCGGGGCTACGCGCGGCCGGCGCCGGCGAAGCCTCAGCCTTCGCGCCAATTCGGGCTCGAGGAGCGTCTCCTCGCGCTGGTCTTCGCCAGGCCGTCGCTCGCGCTGGAAATGAATCTCGGCCTGCTCGATCCGTCGCTCGCGGAGAGCAAGGCGCTCGGAGAGATCGTCGAGGCCCTGAGGCGAACCGATCGGCCGGACGAGGTGTCTGACGGCATGCTGATCGAGCTTCTGGGCGAGTCCCCGCACCGCGAGCTGATCGCGCAGGCTCAGGCCAGGCTGTGGATGTCGCTCAAGCTCTCGCCCGAGGAGGCGGCAGGAGAATTCCGGGACACCCTGGCGAAGCTGGGAACCCGCGCCTCGACGGAGGAAAAGGCGCTGCGCGCGAAAATTCTCCAGAAGTCCGCAACAGCCGAAGAAGAAAGGCTTTTTCAGGAACGGTACATGTCCAAAGGGCCTTGAGATTCATGGATTTGCTACAATATACGGTTTCGCCGGACATTCCGTGATCCGGGACTCGACGTGAGGTAAGGATGGCCAAGGACAAGCGCAAGACGACTCCCAAGCACGCCCGCAAGGCAAGCAAGAAGGCGAAGAGCGTCAAGAAGCCGAAGCTCAAGTCGGCAGCCAAGGCGCGGCCCGCGGCGAAGAAGAAGGCCAAAGCCGTCCGCGCGGCGACCCGGCCGGCGCGCAAGCCGGCCAAGCGCGCGGCCGCCAAGAAGCCCGCGCACGCCAAGCGTCCGCTGCAGGCGAAGAAGGCGGCGACCCACCCGAAGGCGAAGCCCGCGCAGAAGCCGGCAGCCGCCGCCGCGCCCGAGGCCAAGACGGGCAAGAAAGGCAAGGCGGCGATCCCGAACACCAAGCAGGCGCTCGAGCTCCTCGAGGCCAAGGTCAACGCGGGCCTCAAGGCGGTCAAGGAGAAGAAGGGCCGTGGCGGACGCAAGGCGCGGCGCGAGGAATGGCTCGCGGCGGCCGCCGAGCTGCCCAAGGAAGACGCCGAGACGCGGCGCACGCGGCTCAAGACCCTGATCAAGCTGGGCAAGGACCGCGGCTTCCTGACCTACGTCGAGATCAACGACCATCTGCCGGACGACCTGGTCGATGCGGAGCAGATCGAGTCGATCATCTCGACCTTCAACGACATGGGCATCCAGGTCTACGACCAGGCGCCCGACCAGGAGTCGCTGCTCATCACCGAGTCGGCACCGGTCGCCTCCAACGACGAGGACGTGGAGGAGCAGGCCGAGGCCGCGCTGTCGACCGTCGACTCGGAGTTCGGGCGCACCACCGATCCGGTGCGCATGTACATGCGCGAGATGGGCTCGGTCGAGCTGCTCACGCGCGAGGGCGAGATCGAGATCGCCAAGCGCATCGAGGAAGGCCTGCGCCACATGGTGCAGGCGATCAGCGCCTGTCCGACCACGATCCACGAGGTGCTCGACCTGGCCGAGAAGGTGGAAAAGGAGGAGATGCGGATCGACGAGGTCGTGGACGGCCTGGTCGACCCCGACGCCAAGGACGAGTTCGATCCGAAGAGGGCCGAGTCCGACCAGGAAGAGGACGAGACCATCGAGGAAGACGACATCGAGGAGGAAGAGGACGACGACGGCGCCGCGGCCCGCGCGAGCCTGATGCAGCTGCGCGCCGACGCCCTGGACAAGTTCGCCCGCATCCGGCGCCTGTACGAGAAGATGAAGCGCGCGCTGGAGAACAAGGGGCCGCGCGACAAGGACTACGTGCGCGCCCGCGAGCAGATCACCAACGAACTGATGACGATCCGCTTCACCGCGCGCACGGTGGAGCGCCTGTGCGACAGCGTGCGCGGCCTCGTCGACGACATCCGCTCGCGCGAGCGCGAGATCCACAACATCTGCATCGATAAGGTGCAGATGCCGAGGCAGCACTTCATCAAGGTGTTCGCCGGGACCGAAGGCTCCAGGCGCTGGCTGACCAGCGAACTCAACGCGGGGCATCCGTGGAGCGAGACCCTGGTCCGCGTCGAGCCCGCGATCCTCGAGCTGCTCGGCAAGATGCAGGGCGTGCAGCAGAAGATCGGCATTCCGATCCGCGACCTGAAGGAGATCAACAAGCAGATGTCGACCGGCGAGGCCAAGGCCCGCCGCGCCAAGCGCGAAATGACCGAGGCCAACCTTCGCCTGGTGATCTCGATCGCGAAGAAGTACACCAACCGCGGGCTGCAGTTCCTCGACCTGATCCAGGAGGGCAACATCGGCCTGATGAAGGCGGTCGACAAGTTCGAGTACCGCCGCGGCTACAAGTTCTCGACCTATGCCACGTGGTGGATCCGGCAGGCGATCACGCGCTCGATCGCCGATCAGGCGCGCACCATCCGCATTCCGGTGCATATGATCGAGACGATCAACAAGATGAACCGCATCAGCCGCCAGATCCTGCAGGAGACCGGGCAGGAGCCGGACCCGGCGACGCTCGCGCAGAAGATGGAGATGCCCGAGGAGAAGATCCGCAAGATCCTCAAGATCTCGAAGGAGCCGATCTCGATGGAAACCCCGATCGGCGACGACGACGACTCGCACCTGGGCGACTTCATCGAGGACCAGTCGACCATGGCGCCGTCCGACGCCGCGACCTACTCGTCGCTGCGCGACGTCACCAAGGACGTCCTCGACACGCTTACGCCGCGCGAGGCGAAGGTGCTGCGCATGCGCTTCGGCATCGAGATGTCGACGGACCACACCCTTGAAGAGGTGGGCAAGCAGTTCGACGTCACCCGCGAGCGCATCCGCCAGATCGAAGCGAAGGCGCTGCGCAAGCTCCGCCATCCGTCGCGCTCGGAGCGGCTCAAGAGCTTCCTCGATCAGGAATCGTCCTGAGCGGGCGAGCACGGCAACGGGGGGCCGCGCGAGCGGCCCTTCTCATTTAGGGGGAGGAAACTCGTGAGCAAGCACGTGGACTACTATTTTTCGCCGGCTTCGCCGTGGACCTATCTCGGCCACGAGCGCTTCGCCACGATCGCCAAGCGGCACGGGGCCGAGATCGCGGTCAAGCCGGTCGACTACGGCGTGATCTTCCCGCAGTCGGGCGGCCTGCCTCTGGGCAAGCGCGCGCCGCAGCGCCAGGCCTACCGCCTGATGGAGCTCGAGCGCTGGAAGGCGCATCTCGGCGTGCCGCTCAACGTGCAACCGAAGTTCTTCCCGGTCGATGCCAACCCGGCCGCGCTGGCGATCGTCGCCGCCGCGCCCTCGGGCGCCGAAGTTCAGATGCGGCTCGCGGGCGCGATCCTGCGCGCGCTTTGGGCCGAGGAGAAAAACATCGCCGACCCGGCGGCGCTGAAAGCCGCGGCCGCCGCAGCCGGCCTCGACGGCGACAAGCTGCTCGCCGACGCTGCCGCGGCGAAGGCGCAGTACGACGCCTTCACCCAGGAGGCGCTCGCGCGCGGCGTGTTCGGCGCTCCGACCTACGTCTACCGCGACGAGCTGTTCTGGGGCCAGGACCGGCTCGATTTCCTGGAGCGCGCGCTGGCCAAGTAAAGTATCGTTCGCGCCCCGTGGGCCGGTAGCTCAGCTGGTCAGAGCAGGGGACTCATAATCCCTTGGTCCTTGGTTCGAATCCAAGCCGGCCCACCAATCAATTCAAAACGTTACGGCACACGCTGATTTGCCTGTCGCTCGCGCGCGAGCGCGGGTTGTCCAGACCGGCGCTCGCGATCGCGCGAACTAGCGGGACACCGTCACGCGCAGGAAAGTCGCGGGAATGACGGTGCGGTCGCTCCGCCCGCTTTGGTTCTGGCGCGCGAACAGTTCGACCAGCGCGTCGCGCAGTTCGAGCGCCTTGCCGTTCTTCTCCGCCGCGTCGAAGGCGTTCATCGTCGGCCCGTAGTAGGTCCGGAACGCCTCGACGAACGCGGCCGGCGCGCCGGGGTAGCGGAACGTGAAAGTGTCGCGCGAAAACGCCACGTTTCCCGCGGAGATGCCGGCAGCGGCGAAGCGCTCGAGCACGTTCGCCTCGATGCCCCAGGTCATGGGGCTGACGAAGCC
>CAZLUX010000018.1:0-5154 GCA_964562815.1 uncultured Enterobacteriaceae bacterium | reverse complement strand
TTTGGATCGCCCAGCGGAGCTGCTGGGCACAAACGTTCAAGTTCGCGCCTGGAAGCCCGGAATGCAGCCGGCCTGATTGACGCCCCGCGACTTCTGGTTTCCACTAACCGAGTTCACAGGGGAGGCCAGCCATGCCCGCTGAGGGGTTCAAGTCGGTGTCGACGCTGCGGTCTTCGCGCACCGTGCGCGCGCTCGTAGCAATCACTGCGCTGGTCTTTGCGCTGCTGGCGGCGGCGCTGATCGGCGCAGGCCCGCGAGTGGCGGCTGTCTGGCCTTGGCCCGAGGCAAACATGTCCTTCGTCTTTCTCGGCTCGATCACCGCATCGGTGGCGACGGTCTGGGCGAGCGTCGCGCTGAGCGGCGAGCTCGCTGCGCTGGCGGGTGTCGGGCTGAATATCGTCGTCGCCGGAGTGCCTGCCGTGGCGTTTCTCGGCTGGCAGGCCGCCACCGGGACGCACGCCGAATTGGGGCCGGCGCTGGCGTTTGCGATCGCCTCGAGCGTCTTCGGGATTTGGCTATGGCGCGCGACGCGGGCGCTGCCGGTGCACGACCCAAGGCCGTTGTCGCGCCCCGTGCGCCTAGCCTACTTTGCCTTTGTCGTTACCCTGGTAGTCGCAGGCATCGCGCTCGTCGCGCAGCGGCAGGTCTTTCCGTGGCGCCTGCAGCCGGGGAGCGCGACCGTGTTCGGCTGCATCTTCCTCGGTGCCGCGGCGTTCTTTGCCAACGCGCTGCGCAGCGGACGCTGGGCGGTCGCGGCGCCAGCGCTGTGGGGCTTCCTGGTCTACGACCTCGTGCTGTTCGTGCCTTACGGCCGGTTGCTGTTTGGCGACAACGCGGCGGCCGACGACATCTACGGCAGCGGCCAACGCATCAACTTGATCAGCCTGGCGATCTACCTGAGCGTGCTCGCAGCGAGCACGCTGCTCGCGCTGTATGCGGCCCTGGTCGACTCGGCGACGCGGTTATGGCGCGCGCACGGCGCGTCGCGCTCGTTGTGATGATGCCGTACGGGTCGTGGGAGCGCGAGACGGGGTGCGACGCGGCAGAATGCCTGGAGCGCCGCAGCTACTGTTGCCTCCTTTCTAACGCCCTCTGATTGCCAGCATGTAGGTGACCACAATGCCGTCGGTCTCCGCAATGATTCACAATCCCTTGGCCCTTGGTTCGAATTCAAGCCGGCCCACTATATAGATCAGGAAGTTATCGATACGTTTCTGCGCACGCGTGTCTCGCGTCTGGTGCTGGTGCTTGACCCGGCTCGTGGGTCGAGCACATGATTTCTGGCGACACCCGTTGCGAACGCTCGACGGGCGCGATTCGTGCCGGCGCAAAGGTCCGGCGGACTCCGTCAACGGGCAGACAGTTTCTCTAGCGGGTTTTCTACATGGGGGGCGATTCAATGACAATCAAAAAGAAATTTCAGGCCTTGGCCGTGACGGCCATGGCGACCGCACTACTGATGGCGCCGATGGCGGCGCGGGCGCTTGAGGACACGCTGGTCATCGTCACGTCGTATCCGCCGGACACCACCGTCACGGTGAAACAGGCGTTCGAGAAGGCTTATCCCGGCGTGAAGGTCGAGATGCTCGAAAAGAAGACGACCGCCGGCATCAAGTACCTGCAGGAAACGGCCAAGAACAATACCTCGGACATGTTCTGGGCCTCGGCGCCCGATGCTTTCGAGGTCTTGAAAGGCGACAAGCTGCTGCAGAAGTACGAGGTCAAGGTCAAAGGCATCCCCGAGAAAGTCGGCGCCTTTCCGATCAACGATCCGGATGGCTACTACAAGGGTTTCGCCGCGTCCGGCTACGGCATCATGTGGAACACGCGCTACCTGAAGGCCAAACATCTGCCCGTGCCCAAGCGCTGGGCGGACTTGGCCGATCCGGTTTACTACGGCCACGTCGGCATGAGCGCGCCTTCGCGATCCGGCACCACGCACCTGACCGTCGAGACCGTGCTTCAGGGCGATGGCTGGGTCGAGGGATGGAGGCTGTGGAAGGAGATCGCCGGTAACTTCAAGACCGTTACCGAACGCAGTTTCGGCGTTCCCGACGGGGTCAACACCGGCCAGTTCGGGCTTGGCATCGTGATCGACTTCTTCGGCCTGTCGTCGCAGGCATCCGGTTTTCCGGTCGAGTTCCTGTATCCGCCGCTGACCACGCTGGTGCCCGCCAACATCGCGATCGTCAAGGGTGCTCCGCATCCGGAGGCGGCGGCCGCGTTCATCGAGTTCCTGCTCTCGCCCGAGGGCCAGCAGGTGCTACTCGATCCCAAGATCCGGCGTCTGCCGGTCAACCCGGCGACCTATGCCAAGGCGCCCAAGGACTTCCCGAACCCGTTCAAGGACAAGTCCATCGGCGCGGCGGTCAAGTTCGACCTGGGCCTTTCCAAGAGCCGCTACAACGTCGTCAACTCGCTGTTCGACGTCATGATCACCTACCGGCTGGATGACCTGCGGCAGGCCACCAAGGCGGTTCAGACGGCCGAGAAGAAGCTTGCCGGCAATCCCAATCCGGCGGCCGCGAAGCTGGTCGCAGAGGCACGTGCCCTGATCGCGGCGGTGCCCATCACCGCCGAGCAGGCGAGTCAGAAGGATTTCAACAATATCTTCAAGAAGAAACGCAAGAAGGCGTCGACCAAGATCACCGGCCGCCAGGCGGAGATCGAGCAGGAGTGGGACAGCATGGTCAAAGCCAACTACGCCAAGGCCAAGGCGCTCGCCGAGCAAGCGATTTCGATGATGTAGGTTCCGGTTTTACCGCTGGGTCCGGCGCGGAGCGATCCGCGCCGGACTTCCTTTTGCGCCGAGGCGCCGGAATTCCCCCGTGAAGCTTTTCAATCCAATCGAACGCGGCGAACGCGGACCGGGCGCCGTGGCCGTGCTGCTGATTCTGTTCCTGTTCGTCTTCCTGGTCGTGCCCGTGGCCAAGGTCATCTACGTCGCCTTCCAGGATCCCAACACGGGTCGTCTGACGCTCATCAATTTCATCGATTTCTTCAACACGTCGCTGTTCCGGGAATCGTTCGTCAATTCGCTTTATGTCGCCGGGATGTCGCTGGTCGTGGCGTCCCTGTTCTCGCTGCCGCTGGCCTATTTCACCACGCGGTTCAACTTCGGCGGCTCGATTCTGATCCGTACGCTGGGTATCGTGCCGCTGATTATGCCGCCGTTCGTCGGCGCGGTGGCCATGCTCCTGCTGTTTGGCGAGAACGGCTCGGTAAACCTGCTGCTGGATGAATGGTTCGGCTTCACGATCCCGTTCATGAAGGGGCTAAACGGCGTCATTCTCGTCGAAAGCATTCACTACTTTCCGTTCATTCTGATCAATCTCTCGGCCGCGCTCAGCAACATCGACCGGGCGATGGAGGAGTCGGCGCAGAATCTCGGCGCGAGCGGCACGCGGCTGTTTCGGCGCATCGTATTTCCGCTCGCGATGCCGGGCTACGTTGCCGGCGCGTCGCTGGTGTTTCTCAAGGTATTTGACGACCTGGGCACGCCGCTCCTGCTCAACATCAACACCATGCTGGCGCCGCAGGCGTACTTGCGAATCACCTCCATCGGCATCGGTGATCCCATGGGCTACGTGATCTCGGTGATCCTGGTTGTGTTCTCGCTGCTGGCGCTGTGGACCTCGTTCCTGGCGCTGCGCGGCCGGGAATACGCCACGCTTCAAAAGGGCGGCGGCGGGCTGATGAAGCGCGACCTCCGGCGGTGGGAGAAGGTCGGCTGCTACGCGGTCGTGATCTTCATCCTGCTTCTGGTGCTATCGCCGCATCTCGGGCTGTTGTTGCTCAGCTTCGGCACCGTATGGTCGTACAGCGTGCTGCCCGATGCCTTTACCACCGCGCATTACGTGAGCGTGTTCCGCTCCGCGACCGGCTTCATCAGCAACACGCTACTGTATGCCGGACTCGCCGCCGGCATCGACGTGGTCTGCGGCGTCGCCATCGCGTACGTGGTCTGTCGCACCAAGCTCGCCGGCCGGCGCTGGCTGGACTACGTGGCCATGGGCGCGGTGGCGATCCCCGGCATCGTCATCGGCATCGGCTATCTTCGCAGCTTCGTCGGGTTCAACGTGCCCATCGTCGGCAAGCCGCTGGCGTCGTGGTGGGTGATCATCGTCATCGCACTGGCCATTCGCAGGCTGCCGTACGCGTTACGTGCCTGCGTCGCGGCGTTGCAGCAGGTCAGCGTGATGCTCGATGAGGCGGCCGAGAACCTGGGCGCCACCAAAGGGCGAACCGTGAGGCGGGTCATCGTGCCGCTGATGTCGGGCGGCATCGTCGCGGGGTTCATTACCAGCTTCGCCACCGCGTCGGTCGAGCTCTCGGCCACGCTCATGCTGGTGTCGTCACAGTCGGATGCGCCCCTGGCGTACGGCATCTACCAGTTCATGCAGTCCGCCGCCGGGCGTGGACCGGGCGCCGCGCTCGGCATCGTCGCGGTGGTCATCGTCGGTGTCGCCAGCTACATTTCGCACCGTATCATTGAACGCAAGGAAATCGAGCGCGCGCCCGACGTGGCGATCGCGGCAGGAGTCTGACCATGGCAGCAAAGACCGCCGCCGTTCCCGTCGTCATCGAGGATGTCAGTGTCGCCTTCGGCAAGACGGAGGTGCTCAAAGGCATCAACCTGAAGATCGAGCCCGGCGAGCTGTTCGCTTTCCTGGGGCCGTCGGGCTCGGGCAAGTCGACGCTCCTGCGTGCCATCGCCGGCTTCGGGCCGATCCCGGGCGGGCGCATCCTGATCGGCAACGACGATGTCACCCGATTGCCGCCGTGGGAGCGCAACGTCGGCATGGTGTTTCAGTCCTACGCGCTGTGGCCGCACATGACGGTGTACAAGAACGTCGCCTTCGGGCTTGAGGAGCGCAAGCTGCCGCCGACCGAAATCAAGCGCCGCGTGAACGCGGCCCTCGACCTGGTCGGCCTGCGGAACTACGCGGCGCGGCACCCGTCGCAGCTATCAGGCGGCCAGCAGCAGCGCGTCGCGCTGGCCCGCACCGTCGTCGTCGAGCCCCGCGTGCTGCTGCTGGACGAGCCGCTCTCGAACCTGGACGCCAAATTGCGCATCCAGATGCGCCGCGAAATCCTGGAACTTCAGCGCACACTCCAGCTCACTACCATCTTCGTCACCCACGACCAGGAAGA
>CAZLUX010000017.1:6445-27873 GCA_964562815.1 uncultured Enterobacteriaceae bacterium | reverse complement strand
TTCGGCGTGATCTCGCAGGTGATCCCGGCGTTCTCGCGCAAGCCCCTGTTCGGCTACGCGTCGATGGTCTACGCCACTTCCGCGATCGCGATCCTGTCGTTCATCGTCTGGGCGCACCACATGTACACCACCGGCATGCCGGTGACCGGGCAGCTGTTCTTCATGTACGCGACCACCCTGATCGCGATTCCCACGGGGGTCAAGGTGTTCAACTGGGTGGCGACCATGTGGAAGGGCTCGCTGACTTTCGAGACGCCGATGCTGTTCGCGATCGGCTTCCTGTTCTTGTTCACGATGGGTGGCTTCTCCGGCCTGGTCCTCTCCCTGGTGCCGGTCGACATCCAGCTGCAGGACACCTATTACGTGGTGGCGCACTTCCACTACGTGATGGTGGCGGGTGCGCTGTTCTCGGCGTTCGCGGGAATCTATTTCTGGCTGCCGAAGTGGACCGGCAAGATGTACGACGAGACCCTCGGCAAATGGCATTTCTGGCTGTCGATGATCTTCTTCAACATGATCTTCTTCGTGCAGCATTTCCTGGGCCTGGCGGGTATGCCGCGCCGGATCCCGGACTATCCGCTGCAGTTCGAGACCTGGAACCAGATTTCCACGGTCGGTGCTTTCGGTTTCGGCCTGACCCAGCTCCTGTTCCTTTACATCGTGATCAAGACGATCCGCAGCGGCGAGAAGGCCCCCGAGAAGCCGTGGGAGGGCGCCGACTCGCTCGAATGGACGCACCTGCCGACGCCGGCGCCGTACCACTCGTTCGAAACGCCGCCGGTGCTCAAGTAGGGAGCCGATGAGCCGCAACGCCAAGACCGGCCTGATTCTGGCGACGATCGCCCTGGTGTTCTTTCTCGGCATCATCGCCAAGTTCTGGCTGCTCGGACGATGAACGAGCCGCTCCGCCCGGGCTTCTTGGACGTGGTCAAGACCGTGCTCTTCGGCGCGATGGGCATCCGCCGCCGCGCCGACCACGACCGTCAGACCCAGCCGGTCAAGCCGGTCTATCTGATTGTCGGGGGCGTCGTCTTCGCGGCATTGTTCGTGTTGACGCTGATCACGGTCGTGCGGATCGTGGTGAGCTGATAACAATCGGAAAATCGAAAGCAGGGAGACAGCAACATGGCGCAGACCGCAACCACCAACCCGCGGCAGCACTACTACGTGCCGCAGCCGATGCCTTGGCCGATCATGGGCTCGATCGCCCTGTTCTGCATGGCGACGGGCGCGGTGTTCGTATTCAACTCGCACCACGGCGGATGGATCCCGATTGCGGTCGGCGTCATGATTCTGCTTTACATGCTGTTCCGCTGGTTCGGCGCCGTGATCGGAGAATCGGAGGCAGGCAAGTACGGCAAGTGGGAGGACGTATCGTTCCGCTGGGGGATGAGCTGGTTCATCTTCTCCGAGGTGATGTTCTTCGCCGGATTCTTCGGCGCGCTGTTCTATACGCGCGTGCTGTCGGTGCCCGACTTGGCGAGCCTGCAGAGCCAGGCGCTGCTGTGGCCGAATTTCAGCTCGCACTGGCCTTCGGCGGGACCGGGATTCAGCGAGCAGTTCTCGCCCATGGGCGCGTGGGGCATACCGGCGATCAACACGCTGCTGCTGCTGTCCTCGGGCGTGACCGTTACGATCGCGCACTGGGCCCTGAAGGAGAACAAGCGCGGGATGCTGAGCTTGTTTCTGTTCTTCACGGTCCTGCTCGGGGTGCTGTTTCTGACGCTCCAGATGCACGAGTACAGCCACGCCTATTCGGAGCTGAACCTCAAGCTCACGACCGGCGTGTACGGGTCCACGTTCTTCATGCTGACGGGATTCCACGGCTTCCACGTGACGCTTGGCGCCATCATGCTCACGGTCATACTGGTGCGCTGCCTGAAGGGGCACTTCAGGCCCGACCATCATTTCGCGTTCGAGGCGGTGGCCTGGTACTGGCACTTCGTCGACGTGGTATGGCTGGGGCTGTTCATCTTCGTCTACTGGCTTTAGGCGACCGCGATCCGGATAACCAGGAGGGAGGCGCCCGCGTAGCGCCCCGGGAGGAGAAGCTCACACGCCGCACCGGGTGCGGCGTCTTTTTTTGCGGCTCGCGCTTCGGGGCTAAACGCTCAGGTCAGGCGACCCGGAATGAAACCGAAATAGAATCCGGCCATCAAAAACAGGAACAGCAGGATCGACAGGCCGACGCGGATCGCGAGCGCTTTGACGGCGCGGTTCGAGCCGCTCTGGTCGTGGAATACGAAGAACAGCGCCGAACCGAGGCTGGCGACGATCAGGATGAGCACGGCGATGACGAAGTAGCGCATGGAGGGGAGTTTAATGGATACAGGGCCCTCGCTTCTACGCATGCCTATCATGATTTCCTTAAGACGATTCCGTCCGACCTGGTGGGGCGTGGCACTCACCGTGGCTGGCTGCGCCGCGTTTATCGCGCTGGGTAACTGGCAGACGCGCCGCGCACAGGAGAAGCGGGCGCTGGCGGCGAAGGTCGACGCGGCGCTCAAGGGGCGACCGCTCAATCTGCCGGCGCAACCGGTTGCGGCCGCGGACTATGCGCTTCGC
The DNA here is from genome assembly GCA_964562815.1 of uncultured Enterobacteriaceae bacterium. Taxonomy (GTDB): domain Bacteria; phylum Pseudomonadota; class Gammaproteobacteria; order Burkholderiales; family SG8-39; genus DAHVFK01. The sequence continues at coordinate 25,308 of CAZLUX010000017.1, read as the reverse complement.
CGCGTGGTGGCGCAGGGCGAGTTCGTACCTGAGCACACGATCTTTCTGGACAACAAGATCCACCAGGGCCGCGTCGGTTACGAAGTGGTGACGCCGCTGCGCCTTGCAGGGGGGCGCCTTTACGTCTTGGTCGACCGCGGCTGGGCCCCGGCCGGTCCCAGCCGTGAGGACCTGCCGCGGGTTCCGACCCCGGCCGGCGAGCAACGGGTCGAAGGCATCGCTCTGGCGCATTTGCCTCAGGCGCTCGAGCCCGGACGCGGCGCACCGCAGGGGCGCGTGTGGCAGAACCTCCGCCTGGACGAGTTCAGCCGCGTCACGGGCCTTGCGTTGCAGCCGCTGGTGATCGAGCAGCGCTCGGCGGCGGCCGACGGCCTGCTCAGGGATTGGACACCTCCCGACAGCGGCGCCGCGCGCAACGAGAGCTACGCCTTGCAGTGGTACCTGTTCGCCGTGCTGGCCGTCGTGCTGTTCCTGGTTCACTCGTATCGTGAGGGGCGCCGCCGTGGCTTCTGAGCCTGTCCGACGCGGCGGTCTGAAGCTGCTGCTGATCGGGCTCTTCTTCGCGATCCCGTTCGTGCTTGCCTGGGCCGCCTACTGGTTCCAATGGGTTCCCGGCCATACCGGAAACTACGGCAAGCTGCTGCCGCCCCGGCAGGTGCCCGGCGGCGGGCTCGTGCGGCTGGACGGCCAGCCCTTCTCGCTTGCCAGCCTGCGCGGAAAGTGGGTGATGCTGCAGTTCGACACCGCCGCTTGCGACGCCTACTGCGAGCGAAAACTCTATTTCATGCGCCAGCTGCGCGTGGCCCAGGGCAAGGACATGGACCGCATGGAGCGGGTCTGGGTGCTGACCGACGGCGGTGCGCCACGGCCCAAGCTGCTGACCGCGATCGAGGGAACCGACGTCGTGCGCGCCCGCAACGGTACGTTCGCCGCAGCCTTTCCGCATCGCGGAAGCGTGACGGACCACATCTACCTCATCGATCCCCTCGGGAACCTCATGATGCGATTTCCCCGCAATCCCAATCCCTCGAAGATGTTGAAGGACTTGCAACGCCTGCTGAAGTATTCGCAGATCGGATGAGGCCCGCCACTTACCGGACGCTGGTCGCAGCCGCCGCGATACTCGCCTTCGTGGTCGTCGTGGTGGGCGCATTCGTGCGCCTGTCCGATGCGGGGCTCGGCTGTCCCGACTGGCCGGGCTGCTACGGCAAACCTGCGCCCGTGCTCGCGAAGGCCGCGATCGCGCGCGCGGTTGCCCGCCAGGGCGGCGAGGGGCCGGTCTCGCTCGGCAAGGCGTGGAAGGAGATGGGGCACCGCTACCTTGCGGGTACCCTGGGTCTGCTCATCCTTGCGATCGCAGTGCTGGCCTGGACAGGCCGGCGCGCCTTGGGGCAGTCGCCGTGGCTGGCGACTGCCCTCGTGCTCGTCGTCGCGCTGCAGGCGGCACTAGGGATGTGGACGGTCACGCTGCTGCTCAAGCCGGTAATCGTCACCTCGCACCTGGTGGGAGGGATGACAACCTTTGCCCTCCTCGTGTGGCTCGCGCTGCGCCAATGGCGCTTCGAAGCTGCACCCGATGCCCGCCGCTTGCGCGCGCCGGCGGTCGTCGCGCTGTTGACTGTCTCGATCCAGATCATGCTCGGTGGGTGGGTAAGCGCAAACTATGCCGCACTGGCTTGCCCCGATTGGCCCCTGTGCCTCGGCCACGTCGTGCCGCCGATGGACTTTTCGAACGCGTTTCACCTGGTTCGACCGCTTGGTCGGACCGGCGACGGTGCGATGTTGCCCTTCGACGCGCTGACGGCCATTCATTGGACCCACCGGACGTTTGCGCTTGTGGTTGTCATGGTGGTCGGCTGGACGGCCTGGGCAAGCTGGCGGGTCCTGGCGCTGCGGCCCCTCGGCTGGCTCCTCGCGGGCCTGCTCGCGCTGCAGTTTTCGCTCGGGGTGGCGAACGTTCTTGCCGGCCTGCCGCTTGCGGTCGCGGATGCGCATAACGCCGGCGCGGCGCTCCTCCTAGGCTCGCTCGTCGTGTTAAACTTCTTTGCTTTCCACGGGTTGCGGCCCCGATTGTCGAAAGCATGAATACCCAGGTTCTCCAGTCAGGCCTTACCAGGGCGTTCGCCCAGCGCGCGCGGGCGTTCTATGCCCTGACCAAGCCGCGAGTCGTGTCGCTGATCGTGTTTACCGCGGTGATCGGCATGCTTCTCGCGACCCCGGGGGCCGTTCCGCTGCCTATCCTGGTAGGCGGTACCCTTGGCATCGCGCTGGTCGCGGGCGCGGCCGCCGCAGTCAACTGCCTGGTCGAGCAGGGCATCGACGCCGTGATGCTTCGTACGCGGTGGCGGCCGCTTCCGCGCGGCGAGCTGACGGCACTGCAGACGCTGGTGTTCGCCGGCGTGGTCGGCGGAGCCGGCCTGTGGATCCTGGCAAATTTCGTTAACGCGCTCACGATGTGGCTGACCCTGGCGACGTTCGTCGGCTACGCGATCGTCTATACGGTGATTTTGAAGCCGGCCACGCCGCAGAACATCGTGATCGGCGGCGCCTCGGGAGCCATGCCGCCGGTGCTGGGTTGGGCCGCAGTCACCGGCGAGGTGAATACCGACGCGATGCTCCTCTTCCTCATCATTTTCGCCTGGACCCCGCCCCACTTCTGGGCGCTCGCGCTCTACCGCACTGCCGATTACGCAAAGGCGGGACTGCCCATGTTGCCGGTGACTCACGGCAAGGAATACACGCGACTGCAGGTCTTGCTATACACCATCATTCTGTTCGCGGTGAGCCTGCTACCGTATGCGACCCGAATGAGCGGCTTGCCGTACCTCGCGGCGGCGTGTGCCCTCGGCGCGGTGTTTCTCGGCTACGCGATCCGCGTCTACACCGCGTACACGGACCGCCTCGCGCGCGCGATGTTCCGCTACTCGATCATCTATCTCGCCGCCCTGTTTGGCGCGCTGCTCATTGATCACTACCTGGCGCGCTAGCGTCGCCGGGCTTCTTCTGGCGGCGTTGCTTGCGGGCTGCAGCGCAGGCGCGCCCAAGTTCAACAACACCGACATCACCGGCGCCGGTTACGGCAAGGAGCTTTCGCTCACCGACCAGAATGGCAAGCCCCGGACCCTGGCCGATTTTCGCGGCAAGGTCGTCGTGCTGTTCTTCGGATACACCCACTGTCCGGACGTCTGTCCGACTACGCTGGCCGAGCTGTCGCAGGTGATGAAGATGCTCGGATCCGACGCCGACCGGGTACAGGTGCTGTTCGTGACGGTCGATCCGGAAAGGGATACTCCTGCCGTGCTCTCGCAGTACGTGACGGCCTTCGATCCGCGCTTTCTCGGACTGTCCGGGGACGCTGCGGCGACGCGGCGAGCCGCCAAGGAATTCAAGGTGTTCTACGAGAAGCACAAAGGCGCCGCACCCGGCGAGTACAGCGTTGACCACAGCGCGGGAACCTACGTGATCGACCCCGAGGGCCGTCTCAGGCTCTTCGTCGGCTACGGCAAGGCCGACGCCGGTCTGGCGCGCGACATCCGCACGCTGCTGAACGAGAAGTAGGCGTCAGCCGGCCTTGACCGGCAACGAGACCGGCCGGCCCTCCTGCTCCATGACCTTGCGCATCTTCTCGAGCGCCTTGGCCTCGATCTGACGGATACGCTCGGCCGAAACCTTGAATTCGGCCGCGAGGTCGTGCAGGGTCGCGGAGTCCTTTTCCCGCAGCCAACGCGTTTCGATGATGCGCCTGCTGCGAGCATCGAGAGCGGTGAGGGCGTGTTCCAGCCCGGCGGTGGAAGCACGCTCGCTTTCCGCGGCTTCCAGCAGTTGCGACGGCTCGCGGCTGGCGTCGGAGGCGAGATAGTTCGCCGGCGCGTACGCGTCGTCGTCGGCCTCGTCCACCTCGAACGCGATGTCCTGTCCGGCAAGGCGGGATTCCATCTCCGTCACTTCCTCCGGCTTGACCCGCAATTCGGTCGCCACGCGGTTGATGTCGTCACGCGTAAGCGGTGCAAGCCCCTGCTTCATCGACCGCAGGTTGAAGAACAGCTTGCGCTGCGCCTTGGTCGTCGCGACCTTGACCAGTCTCCAGTTGCGCAGGACGTACTCGTGAATTTCCGCCTTGATCCAGTGGATGGCGAAGGACACCAACCGGACCCCGCGCGAAGGATCAAAGCGCTTGACCGCCTTCATCAACCCGATGTTGCCTTCCTGGATCAGGTCGGCGTGGGGCAAGCCATAGCCCAGGTAGCCGCGCGCGACCGCAACCACCAGCCGCAGATGCGACAGGACGAGCCCACGCGCAGCCTCCAGATCGCCGCTCTCCTGGTAGCGGTGCGCGAGCGCCCGCTCCTCCTCGGCGCTGAGGATCGGAAAACGGTTAACGGTCTGGATGTAGCCTTCCAGGCTTCCTGTTGCCAAAGGCACAGGAACGGAGACCGGAACCGGCATGGTCGACGTCGCTTGCATAGGCATACCTCCTATCAGGATGAATTTTAGCACTCGATGGATTGGAGTGCTAAGCCGCCCCGAAGTTCCCCGAACGAAAGTCCTTCCTCTTTTATTTTGGCTGTATTTCGCGCAAGTATCTACTTACTGACAGAGAAGCCCCCAACCACCCGAGGGCGCCTGCGAACAGCACGACCGCGAGCGCATCGCCTCGCGAAAGGAAACCGAAACCGAAGCTCGAGCCGTAGGTCTGGGCAAGCGGCCGCACCTCGCTGTTCAGCAGCGCGAGCCCGGCCCAGACGATCCCGAGCGCGAGCGCGCCGCCAGCCAGCCCCTGAACCAGCCCAAGGTACAGGAACGGCCGCCGGATGAAGGCGTCGGTGGCGCCGATAAGCTTCGACACCTCGATCTCGTCGCGTTGGGTCAGGATCTGAAGCCTGATCGTGTTGAACGTGACCGCGACCAGGCCGAACGCGAGCAGGGCGGCGAGCAGCAGCACCGCGAGCCGCCCGATCCGCGTGAGCGAGGCCAGCCGGCGTGCCCACAGCGCGTCGGCCTGTACGTGCGAAACAGCCGGCAGGTGCCGCAATTCCTCCGCTACCGCGCTCTGGGTTTCTGGGTTCGAGTCCCGCACGCGCAAGACGAACGCATCCGGCAGGGGATTGTGGTCGAGCGCGGCGACGACATCGGAGAGCCCTTCCTCCCCCTTCAGTTCCTTGAGCGCCTCCTCTCGGGAGACAAACCGCACTTGGTCAACACGGGGGTCCGCCTTGAGGCGCGCTCCAAGCTTCTCGGCGTCGGCCTTGCTCGAGTCCGACTTCAGATAGACCGAAATCTGGGGTTCGAGCGCAACGCCCGGTGTCAGCGAGCTCAGTCCTTCGAGCAGCGCATAACCTCCCGCCGGAAGCGCCAGCGCGACGCCAATCACGAGTGCGCTGACGATGCCGCCCGCCCTCTGCGCCGCAAGCTTGCCGAACGCCGCGCGCAGCGCGCTACGATGATGCCGCAGCCAGGACCTCACGCTGCGGCGTCCTCCTCGACGTGACCGGCGGCGAGCCGAAAGACCCGGCGTCCGTAACGCTTCACGAGAGCCATGTCGTGCGTAGCCACGAGTACCGTCACGCCGACCTGGTTGAAGGCCACGAAGATCTCCAGAACGCGCCGGGCCGCCTCCGCATCCAGGTTCGCGGTCGGTTCGTCCGCGATCAGCACGGCGGGACGGTTGACGACCGCGCGTGCGATCGCGAGCCGCTGCTGCTCGCCGCCCGAGAGCTGGATGGGGTTCGCCTTCTCGCGCCCCAGCAGGCCGACCTTATCGAGCGCGGCGCGCGCCCGCCGCGCCGCCTCCTTGGCGGCGAGGCCGGAAAAGGAAAGCGGCAACATCAGGTTTTCATAGACGCTGCGGTCGTAGAGCAGCTTCTGGTCCTGAAACACCAGGCCCAGATTGCGCCGCAGGAACGGAATGGCCGCGGGCTTGAGCGCGCTTACGTTCTGTCCGTTGACGATGACCGATCCCGCGCTCGGCCGCTCGATGGCCGGAATGAGCTTGAGCAGGGTCGACTTGCCCGCCCCGGATTGGCCGGTGATGAACACCAGCTCGCCCGACTCCACCGTGAGCGAGACGCCCTTCAGCACGTCCTGGCCGCCGGGGTAGCGCTTGAAGACGGCAGAAAAGCTAATCAACCAGCGCCTCGACGAAATCGCGCGCAACGAACGGGCGCAGATCGTCCACGCCCTCGCCGACGCCAACGAAGTAAAGCGGTATCGGCCGCCGCGCGGCTCCCTGTGACCGCATCAGGGCGATGGCCGCGACAACGCCTCCCTTGGCGGTACCGTCCAGCTTGGTCAGCACGAGCCCGGTGAGGCCGAGCGTCTCGTCGAAGGCCCTGACCTGCGCGAGCGCGTTCTGGCCCGTGTTGGCATCGAGCACCAGCAGAATCTCGTGCGGCGCTCCTGGAAGCGCCTTGCCCAGTACGCGCTTCACTTTTCGGATCTCCTCCATCAGATGCAGTTGCGTCGGCAGGCGGCCCGCCGTGTCGGCAAGAACGACATCGATACCTCGCGCTCGCGCGGCGCTGACCGCATCGAAGACCACCGCTCCCGGATCGCCGTTCTGTTGCGAAATGACGCTCACGCCGTTGCGCTCGCCCCAGGTCTCGAGCTGCTCCCGGGCTGCGGCGCGGAACGTGTCGCCGGCCGCCAGCAGAACGGTCTTCCCTTGGGACTGAAGCCACTTCGCCAGCTTTCCGATCGAAGTGGTCTTGCCCGAGCCGTTCACGCCCGCGATCATGATGACGCACGGCGCGCCCTGGGACGCATCGAGATCATGCTCGAGCGGCGCGACGATCTCGAGCAAGGCGTCCTTGAGGGCCTGTTTCAGGGTCGCTGCGTCGGTGATCCGGTCCTTGCGCACTCTTGCGCGAAGCCGCTCGATGAGGACGCCGGAGGCCTCCACACCGCAATCGGCGGCAATCAGAGCCGTCTCCAGTTCCTCGAACAGCGCTTCGTCTATGGCGCCTCGTCCAAGCAGCGCGCCAAGGCCGCCGCCGAGGGTGTCGCGCGTGCGCGCCAGACCCGCCCTCAGCCGGGACGTCCAGGATGTCGTTTCTTTCGAGGGTTTCTTGCCCAGTCCAAGCACGCGGATGGCGGCGCAAAAGCCGCTAAGATTGGCGCCCGATTCTATCAAACGGAGCCCCGCGTATTCGGATGAGCCCCACCCGTCGAAATTCGCAGCCATCCGGGCGCGTTCGCATCGTCGGCGGCGTTTGGCGAAGCAGGCTGATCGACGTACCTTCGCGCCCGGGGCTGCGTCCCACCCCGGATCGTGTGCGCGAGACCCTGTTCAACTGGCTCGGCCAGGACCTCGCGGGCCTGGCCTGCCTCGATCTCTTCGCCGGAAGCGGAGTGCTTGGTTTCGAAGCGGCTTCGCGCGGCGCCGCGCGCGTGGTTCTGGTGGAACGAGACCGGGCGGCCATCGAAGCCCTGCGCGCGAATCAGGCCGAGCTGGATGCCGCGAAGGTGCAAATCGTCGCGGCAGATGCTCTTGCCTATCTCGACTCGGCGACCGAGCGCTTCGACGTGGTTTTCCTTGATCCGCCCTTCAGGCAGAATGCCCTGCCGGCCGTGCTTCCGGCGCTGCCGCCGCGTCTCGCACCGGGGGCGCGCGTGTACCTGGAGGCGGCCTTGCCGCTGCCGGTGTCGGCACCCTGGCATGAGCTTCGACGCAAGCGAGCGGGCCAAGTAAGCTTCCAGCTACTGCAATGGAGCGCAGATGATACGAGCCGTCTATCCGGGAACGTTTGACCCGCTCACGCGCGGACACGAGGACATCGTCCGACGTGCGGCGTCGTTGTTCGATGGGCTCATCATCGGGGTGGCCGATAGCCAGGCCAAGCGTCCGTTCTTCACCCGAAGCGAACGGGTGGACATGGCCAGCGAGGTTCTGAGCGACCTGAAGAACGTGAAGGTCGTCGGATTTTCGGGTCTGCTCATCAATTTCATCCGGGAGCACGAGGCGCGCGTGATCATGCGGGGCCTGCGGGCGGTGGCGGATTTCGAGTACGAATTTCAGCTCGCCGGCATGAATCGCAACCTGTATCCGGACGTCGAGACGATTTTTCTCACGCCCTCGGAGCAGCACATGTTCATTTCGGCTACCCTGGTGCGCGAGATCGCCACCCTGGGCGGAGACGTCTCCAAGTTCGTGCACCCGCTTGTCAGGGACAGGCTAAACGAGAAAGTGAAGTCTCTCGGGGGCTGAGCCAGCGCTAGCGCTGGCAGGAAGGACAGTAGAACGTCGCCCGCTGGCCCTGAATCACGCGCCGGATCGGCGCATTGCAGCGCCGGCACGGTTCTCCGGCACGGTCATAAACCCAGTAGCGTTGCTGAAAGTAGCCCGGCTTCCCGTCGCTGCCCACGAAATCGCGCAAGCTCGAGCCGCCCGCACGGATCGCGGCGCGCAGAGTCTTCTTGATCGCGGCCGCGAGCCGTACGCAGCGTTCTAGAGACAGCCTGCCCGCGCGCGTGGCGGGATGGATTCCGGCCAGGTAGAGGCTTTCGCTCGCGTAGATGTTGCCTACGCCGACGATGCGCCTGGCGTTCATCAGCGTCTGCTTGATCGGGGCGCTCAGGCCGCGAGTCAGCGCGTGCAGCCGCCTGGCGTCGAAGGCGCGCGTAAGGGGCTCGATGCCGAGGTGGCGAAGCAAGGGATGCGACTCGGGCTGCTGGTTGGTCCACAAGACCGCACCGAAGCGGCGCGGATCGCGCAAGCGCAGGATCAGGTCGCCGCACAGGAGGTCGAAGTGATCGTGCTTTTGAGGCGGCGTCGCTTGCCGGAGCAGACGCAGGCTACCGGACATGCCGAGATGCAGGATGAGATGGCCGTCCCCGCAATCGAGCAGTAGGTACTTGCCGCGTCGCCGCAGCGCGCGAATCTCGCGCCCCGCCAGACGCTCCACCGGCTCCTGTACTCGCCAGCGCAGTCGTGGCTCCCGCACGGCGACGCCGGTGATGAGACGGCCCGTCAGTTGCTGCGCGATGCCTCGCAGCGTCACCTCGACTTCCGGCAGCTCGGGCACTTGAACTTAGGGCCTTTCGTTCGGTCAATGTAAGGTCCCGCAATGCGGGCAACGCGGCTTGTGCGGGCCATTAAATATACCTAATATGACGCGGTCATATCGGGTTGCGGCGCCGGGCGTGCGCGCGCCCCTGCCCAAACCCTAGGAAAGAAGATGGTCGCAATGTCCCCGAAGTTGCGGAAACTAGTGCTGTCGGTCACGTTCTTGGTGACCGGTGGCTTGATCTCCGCGCAGGCGATCGCGGCCAGGGCGCCCGAACGGGTTCCGAACGAGGCGCTTACGGAGCCGATTCTGTACGGATTGCTGCTCGGCGAGATCGCCGCGCAGCGCGGCGATACGGCCCTTGCCGCAAGAACCTATCTCGAGCTCGCCAAGCGGACCCGCGATCCGCGTATTGCGAGGCGCGCCGTGGAAATCGCCAATTACGCGCGAATGCCAGAGCTGGCGCTGGAGGCTGCGAAACTCTGGCACCAGGCCGATCCTGACTCGGCGGCGGCTCTGCAGATGGTGACGATGTACCTGGTCGCGGAACACCGCGTCGAGGACGCAGAACCCTATCTTGAGAAGCTGCTCGTGGCGGCGAAGACCAAGCCCGAGAACGTCTTCATGCAGCTCAGCCGGCTCCTCGCTGCAAACCCGGACAAGGCCGCCAACCTCCGGGTCGTGCGGAAACTGGCCGCGAAGTACCCCGACCTGGCCAACGCGCACTTCGCGATTGCGCAAGCGGCGATGGTGGCAGACGACGAGCCGCTCGCACTGCGAGAGATCCGCCGCGCCGCGGAGCTGCGCCCGGACTGGGGCGTGGCCGCCGTCTTCGAGGCCCAGATTCTCCTCAAGAACTCGCCTGCGGAAGCCGATCGGCGCCTGGAGGGTTTTCTCGACAAGTATCCGGATCAGGGCGTCCGGATGAGTTACGCGCGCCTGCTGGTGGGCGAGAAACGTTATGCGAAAGCGAAACAGCAGTTCGAGAAGCTGCTCGCTGAGAATCCCGAAAATACCGAGGTGATCTACGCGGTGGGGCTCCTTGCGTATCAACTCAAGGACTACGCCACGGCCGAGGCGAGCATGCGGCACCTGCTCAAGCTCGGATACGAAGATCCTGATGGCGTGCGCTATATCTTGGGACAGATTGCCGAGGCACAGAAGAATTGGGCGCAGGCAGTCGATTGGTACGAGGGCATTCACGGCGGCGAGCATTTTCTTCCTTCGCGGCTGCGCGCAGCGCAGGCAATCGCCAAGGAGGGCAAGCTCGCTGCCGCCCAAGCCTATCTTCACTCGATAAAGGTGAGCAGCAAGCAGGACGCGGTGCAGCTGACCGTCGCCGAAGCGCAGTTGCTGCGTGACGCGGATAAAGCGGGCGAGGCCTACAGTGTGCTCGAACAGGCGCTTAAGAAGGACCCCGACCAACCCGAGCTGCTCTATGACTTTGCGCTGACGGCGGAGAAGCTGGGCCGATACGAGATCTCGGAGCAGAGCCTTCGCAAGGTCATCAAGCTCAGGCCCGATTACGCGCACGCCTATAACGCTCTCGGATATTCGCTCGCTGAACGCAACGAGCGCCTGCCGGAGGCGCGCAAGCTGATCGAAAAAGCGCTGCAGCTGAGACCCGACGATAGCTACATCATCGACAGCATGGGCTGGGTGATGTATCGGCAAGGCGACCTGATGGGGGCGGCAGGTTATCTGCGCCGCGCGTACGATTACCAGCACGACGCGGAGATCGGCGCGCATCTGGGCGAAGTGCTGTGGGTCCAGGGCAAGCACGATGAGGCGCGCCGCGTCTGGGACGAAGCCCTGAAGAACCACCCGGAAAACGAGATCCTGCGCGAGACCGTACGGCGCTTCGAGCGCTAGAGACGCCGAGGTGAGCGCGAGCACCGCCCTGCGCATTCTTGCCGCCGCGGCGATGGTGATCCTTCCGGGCTGCGCCGAGCTGTCTTTCCTGCATCCGGCCAAGGGACTCGAGTTCGAGCTCACGGGAAGGATCGCGGTGCGCTACAACCACGAGGGATCGAGCGGCAACATCGCCTGGCGTCACCGCGCGCAGGCCGACGAGTTGCTGATTACGTCGCCGCTCGGGCAAGGCGTCGCGCGTATCGAACGCGACGGCCAGGTCGTATCGGTCACCACCGCGGACCGGCGCGTGTATCGAGCCCGCGATGCGGAGTCGCTCACCGAGCAGGTGCTGGGATTTCGGGTGCCTCTTGCCGGTCTGGCTGACTGGGTGCGCGCGAGGCCGGCGCCCGGGCCCGCGCGCGAGAAAAGGGATGCGCGCGGTCGGCTGCGGGAAATCCAGCAGAATGGCTGGCTGATCGACTATCTCGCCTACGGCGACGAAGGTACGTTGCCCACGCGTCTGCGCCTGAGCTATCCCGGACTCGAGATCAGGCTGGCCATCAGCGAATGGCAGATCCGGCCGTGACGCAGTTGAAGTGGTATCCGGCACCGGGAAAGCTCAACCTGATGCTGCACGTCGTGGGGCGGCGCGACGACGGTTTCCACCTCCTGCAGACGGTCTTCCGCCTGATCGAGCGCTGCGACCGGGTGGGAATCCGGGCGAGTTCCGACGGTGAGCTGCGCCGCGAGGAACCCCACCTGGACTTGGGCGAGGCCCAGGATCTGACGCTCGGCGCCGCCCGTTTGCTGAAGGAATACGCCGTGACCCGCATCGGATCCGCCGCACGCCTGCTCGGCGCCGAGATCGCCCTCGAGAAGTCGCTGCCGATCGGCGGCGGCCTGGGCGGCGGGTCGTCCGACGCGGCGACGGTGCTGCTGGTGCTGAACCGTCTCTGGGATCTGAACTTGCCGCGCGACGAGCTGATGCGTCTGGGCCTGCGCCTCGGCGCCGATGTGCCATTGTTTCTGTTCGGCGAGAACGCTTTGGGAGAGGGGGTGGGCGAGCGCCTGACGGCGCTCAGTCTGCCGCCCGCCTGGTACCTCGTTCTCGTACCTCAAGTCGCGGTTTCTACAAAAGAAATCTTCTCCGAACCCGCGTTGACACGAGATACGAAACAACTCAAAATACCGCCCTTTTTCTCGGGGCAGGGAAGAAACGACCTTGAAGCGGTCGTGACCGCTAGTTACCCCGAGGTGGCGGCGCACCTCGCGTGGCTCAAGCAGCACGCGGCGGGGGCCCGCATGACGGGATCAGGGGCTTGCGTGTTCGCCGAAGTTACCGGTCGGGCCGAGGCGCAAGCCCTGAAGTCGCAGTTGCCGGAGACGATGCAAGGCTTTGTGACGGCTGGCCTTGAGCGTCATCCGCTTTACGACTGGGCAGAATGAGGAGATGCGGGGTGTTTCCCGCAGATCCGAAATACAAGTTGGGGAGTCGCCAAGCTGGTTAAGGCACCGGATTTTGATTCCGGCATTCCCAGGTTCGAATCCTGGCTCCCCAGCCACTCACTAGCACTGGACCAGCCAAAATGGTCGGCACGTCGCTCGAGCGACTGATGGTATTTACCGGCAACGCGAACCCGCGCCTCGCGCAGGACGTGACGCGCCATCTGAACATCTCGCTGGGTCGTGCGATAGTCGGCAAGTTCTCCGACGGTGAGGTGCTGGTCGAGCTGCTGGAGAACGTGCGGGGCAAGGACGTATTCGTCCTACAGTCGACCTGCGCGCCTACCAACGACAATCTGATGGAACTGCTCGTAATGGTGGACGCGCTGAGGCGCTCCTCGGCGGCACGGGTCACCGCCGCGATTCCCTACTTCGGCTACGCGCGCCAAGACCGCCGGCCGCGCTCTGCGCGCGTCGCCATCAGCGCAAAGGTCGTCGCAAACATGCTCACTTCCGTGGGTGTCGCTCGTGTGCTGACGATGGATCTGCACGCGGACCAGATTCAGGGCTTTTTCGACATTCCGGTCGACAACATCTATGCGGCGCCGCTTCTGCTGGGGGACGTCTGGAAGCAACGTTACGAAAACCTGATCGTCGTGTCGCCGGACGTGGGGGGCGTGGTGAGAGCCAGGGCCCTCGCCAAGCGGCTCGAATCCGACCTTGCGATCATCGACAAGCGGCGGCCGCGAGCGAACGTGTCCGAGGTGATGAACGTGATCGGCGAGGTGGAGGGCCGGACCTGCGTGATCATGGACGACATGGTCGATACGGCCGGAACGCTGTGCAAGGCTGCCCAGGTACTCAAGCAGGAGGGTGCCACCAAGGTGGTGGCCTACTGCACGCATGCGGTGCTCTCGGGCGGTGCGGTGGGGCGGATCGCGAGCTCGGACATGGACGAGCTGGTGGTGACGGATACGATCCCGCTCAGCGAAGAAGCGCAGGCATGCCCGAAGATCCGGCAGCTGTCGGTCGCGACGCTATTCGCGGAAACGATTTTGAGGATATTCACAGAGGAATCGGTGAGCTCGTTGTTCATCGAGTAACCAGGTTTATCAACCCCGCCTGTGTCTGGTCGCGGACCTGGCGGAAAATTCGAAGGAGTGAAGATGAAGATAGAAATCGACGCCACCAAGCGCGAAGCGCAGGGCACGGGTGCGAGCCGCCGCCTGCGTCGCGCGGGCAAGGTTCCGGGCATTGTCTACGGCGGAGAAGCGCAGCCCGTCAAGATCGAGCTCGATCACAAGGACCTGCTCAAGAAGTTGCACACCGAGGCGTTCCACGCCTCGATTCTGACGCTCAAGCTCGAAGGAGGTGCCGAGCCGGTATTGCTGCGCAATTTCAACATGCACCCGTTCAAGGCGGAGGTGCAGCACGTCGATTTCCAGCGCGTGTCCAGGGATAGAAAGATCAGCATGAAGGTGCCTCTGCACTTCATCAACGCGGAGAAGTCCCCGGGCGTGAAGCAGCAGGGCGGGGTGGCGAGCCACGTGATGAACGAGCTCAACATCGCCTGCCTGCCAGACGATCTTCCCGAGTACGTGGAGGTCGACATGGGCGAGCTGGCTGTAGGCGACTCGATCCACGCAAGAGAGATCAAGCTGCCCAAGGGCGTCGAGGCGGTCCTGCATAAAGGGGAGAACCCCGTCGTCGCGTCGATCCTCCTGCCGACGCTAGTCGCCGAGGAAGAGGCACCCGTGGAGGAGGCCGCACCGGCAGCTTCCGAGGTGCCGACCTCTGCTCAGGCGGCCCCCGAAAAGGCGCCCGAAGACGCTGGCGCCGAGAAGGCGGGCGAGAAGAAAGAGAAGAAATAGGCGCTTTGACGAAGACGGACGGCAGGGGCTTGTTGGTCCTTGCCGTCTTTTCTTTCTAGGCAAGCATGCCGGGCATCCGCCTCATCGTCGGCCTGGGCAATCCGGGAAAGCAGTACGAGCGCACGCGTCACAACGCCGGGTTCTGGCTCGTCCAACGTTTCGCCGCGCGCGAGGCCATCGCGCTGAAGAACGAGGCCAGGTACCACGCTTTTGTCGGTCGCCACGCGCCGAGTGGCGCATGGCTGCTGCTGCCGCAGACCTATATGAACGTCAGCGGAAAGTCGGTGGCTCTGCTGGCGGGGTTCTTCAAGATTCCCGCGGCCGAGATTCTGGTAGCGCATGACGAGCTGGATTTTCTTCCCGGAGTCTCCAAGTTGAAGCAGGGAGGGGGCGTCGCGGGACACAACGGGTTGAAGGATATCGCCGCACGCATCGGGGCGCTGGACTTCTGGCGTCTGCGCATAGGCATCGGCCATCCGGGCGACAAGCACCTGGTGTCCGATTACGTGCTGCGAAAGCCACCCGCGGAGGAACGCGAGGGCATCGACCTGGCGATCGACAAGTCGCTCGAGGTGCTGCCCCAGTGCCTGGCGGGCGACCTGCAGGGCGCAATGCTGAAGTTGCACACGAAGGAAAGAGCTTGAGCCTCAAATGCGGCATCGTCGGCCTGCCCAACGTCGGCAAGTCGACCCTCTTCAACGCCCTCACCAAGGCCGGAATCTCGGCCGAGAACTACCCGTTCTGCACGATCGAGCCGAACGTGGGGATCGTCGAGGTGCCCGACCGGCGCATCGACGCCCTGGTCGAGATCGCAAAGCCGCAGAAGGTGATCCCCGCGGTCGTCGAATTCGTCGATATCGCCGGGCTCGTTGCAGGGGCCTCGAAAGGCGAGGGTCTCGGGAACCAGTTCCTCGCCAATATCCGCGAGACCGACGCCATCGCGCACGTCGTACGCTGCTTTGAAGACCCCAACGTGGTGCATGTTTCCGGCAAGGTGGATCCGGTCTCCGACATCGAGACGATCGTCACCGAGCTGGCGCTTGCAGACCTTCAGACCGTCGAGAAGCAACTCGCGCGCAACGCGAAGGTCGCGAAGGCCGGCGGCGACAAGGAAGCACAGCGCCTTGTTGCCGTGCTGGAGAAGGTGCAGGCCGCATTGAATGCGGGCCGTGCAGCGCGCACGGTAGACCTGTCCAAGGAGGAGCTTGCGCTGCTGAAGCCGCTGTTTCTTCTTACGATGAAGCCGACCCTGTATGTCGCGAACGTCAATGAGAACGGGTTTCGCGACAACCCCTTTCTAGGGGCGGTGCAGGCGCACGCCGCCAAAGAGGGCGCGCCAGTGGTCGCGATCTGCGCCGCCCTCGAAGCACAGATCGCCGACATGTCGGAGGAGGACAAGAAAGTGTTCCTGGCGGACATGGGCATGGAGGAGCCGGGGCTCAACCGTGTCATCCGCGCAGGCTATGCCTTGATGGGCCTGCAAACCTACTTCACCGCCGGGCCGAAGGAAGTCCGCGCGTGGACGGTCGAGGTGGGCGCCACCGCGCCGCAGGCCGCGGGCGTGATCCATACCGACTTCGAGCGAGGTTTCATCCGCGCCGAGGTGGTGGCGTACGCGGACTTTGTCGCCTGCAGGGGCGAACACGGCGCCAAGGAGGCGGGCAAGCTTCGCGTCGAGGGCAAGGACTACGTCGTCAAGGACGGCGACGTGATGCACTTCCGCTTCAACGTATAAGAGCCGCGGAAATCGCCCTACCGTTGCGACGCCGATTGGCAGACGAGCTGTCGAATCGCGTCGGCCTCGGAATTCGGCGCAATGCGTCTGGGGAGGGACCTTGGCCGAAGCTCCCCGAGCGGCCGTCCGTCGTCGTCGAAATAGACGACGGAATCCAGAGTGACCGTTCGCTTGAGGCAGTTCACCGTTTCCTGGGTCCGGCGAGCGCTGTATGAAAGGCTGCCCGCCCGTATCGGGGGCATGTACTTGGTCATGCGCGTATATCGGACTTCAGACTGAACCCCTTGCCTGAGCGTCGACGCGTCGACGTAATCCTTGACCGAATTGCCCGCAGACAGTGTCTCGCCCACCAACTGCCAATCGGCGGCATGAGCCGCCGACGCCCCGGCCAGCAAGATCGCGCACAGTACTGTTCGCATCGGAGGGAACGTTACCCAATTGGCGCGAAGAGGAATACGGCCTATTTCTCACTTTCGCCGACAAAGAGTCAGTCTCGATTGTCGCGCCGCGGGCAATCGAGCCAAATTATCGGGCACTATTGCGCATGGCGTTCAATGCGGAACCCTCGGTCAAGCACGGCGTCGCCCGTCTGGAGGATCTCTCGCAACTGACCGAGCTGCTCGGTTTGCTCTTTGAGCAGGAGGCTGATTTTTCGCCGGACCCCGAAAAACAGCGCCGTGCGCTGCGTGAGATCCTGTCGGACGCGTCGATCGGGCGGATCTATGTCGCGCGGCAGGGCGCGACCATCATCGCGATGGCGAGCCTGCTTTACACCGTGAGCACGGCGGAGGGAGGCAGGGCGGCATGGCTGGAGGACGTGGTGGTTCGGCCGGAGCACCGCGGACGGGGAGTGGGGAGGGGGCTGCTGGAGCATCTCACCGCAAGTGCGCATGCCGAAGGAGTTCTGCGCGTCACGCTCCTTACCGACGCCGACAATGAGCGCGCCCACGCGCTTTACGAGGGCCGGGGGTTCCGGTTTTCGCGCATGCGGCCCATGCGCCTGAAGCTCGATTGACGGTTCAACGCGATACTCGAATCAGGCGCCCCGGGGCCGGCCAGACTCCGCGCTCAATCGCGCGGGATCCCTCGAATACGAGATAGCTTTGCGCGCCGTAATGCGGAAGCGGGCGCTGCAGCGCAAGCAGCGAAGGCGCATCGCGCGCCGACACGACCGCGACAGGCGGCCCGTCGGTGGTTCGGCGGACGGTCCAGACCTGAGCGCTGCCATGCCCCGCGAGTGCCTTCGGCCTCGGCGGCAGGCCGAGGCGCGCAAGCGCCGCGTCGATGTCCGCGGCCAAACCGACGAGCAGAACGGGCTCGCCGCGGGCGGGAACATCTTCGATGGACACCATGCTTGCGGGATTCTCGAAAAACGACTGCGCCAGGACCCTCGTCGCCCGCTCGATTTCAACTCCGCGCGAAACCGGCGCAATCCGGGGCGCGCGCGCCAGGATCCACTGCCGCAGGATCGGCGGCAACTGCGCCGGATCGAGCACGCGCCATAGCCGCAGCCCCGGGTCGAGGCGCACGCCGTCGGGGGCGCGTGCGAGGTGCAACACCGCGGTCTGGTGGACGCGCGACATCTCGATCCAGCGCGTCTGCGTGCCCGACCCGGTCACGATCTCCACCGGTACCCTCAACCGGTACGGCGGCGTCGACTGCGCCATTTCAAGCTCCAGGCGTGCCGAGCCGGCCGCGGCCGTGACCTTCGCCGAATCGATGCGTAGTCTCGGGGCACCGGCGCGCTCGACCCACTGCGAGAAGAACCAGGACAGGTCTCGCCCGGAAGCATGTTCGAAGGCCGCCCGCAAGTCGTCCCAGGAGGCCACCCGGAAGCGGTTCGTGCTCCAGAACCGACGGATCCCTCGTGCAAAGGCCTTCTTGCCGATGAGGTCGCGCAACATGAAGAAGACCATCGCCGACTTGCCGTAACCCACCGCGGCGGCGCTGCCGTGCGCGCGCGAGCGGAATTGAGCCAGGGACGGTTGTGACGCCGCAGGCACCGCTGCGTAGTCGCGCAGCCAGCCGAGGCGCATTTCGCGCGCCGCCTCCGGCGAGGCTTCTTCCTTGTAGGCGTAATCCGCCATGAAGGTCGTCAGCCCCTCGCTCCAGTTGCCGCTGGAGTAGTCGGGGTATACGCCGTTTCCCCACCAGTTGTGCAGCACCTCGTGCCCGAGCGAAGTGGCGCGGATGAACGGCAGCCGCAGCACCGACTTGCCCAGATAGGTAAGCGTCGGCATGCCGAATCCGGTCGGCAGCGGACTGGCGACCACGGAAAACGACGCGAAGGGGTAGGGGCCGATCATGCGGCTATAGCGCTCGATGTAACGTCGACTGTCCGTCAGATAGCCCGCGGCGAGCGGCTCGATTTCGCGGTAGAAGTAGGTTCGCAGGCGCACTGCAGACGCGCCGGGCCGCCGCAGCAGCTTCTCGCTCACCACGTAGGGTCCCGCCATGAGTTCGATGCCTTCGGCGGGGTGGTCGAACTCGAAACGCGCGTGGTAGCTTCCCGCCGATACGCCCTCATCGATCAGCCGCCCCGGCACCAAACCGCGCTGATCGCGCGGCAGCGAGAGCCGGACGCTGTAGCTGAAGTGCCCGTCGCCGGACGGATACCAGCTGCTGGCGGCAGGGAGGTAACTGCCTGCGGGCGAGACCATCGCACGGGTCATGCGCATCACGCTTCGGTAGTCGATGGTCGCGTCGAGCGGGGGCAACGTGCCTTCGTAATCGATGCGCAGCGTGCCGGGCTTGCTGCCGGAGATGCGCCAATCATTGACCCTGGCGTCGCCGCCCAGGCGCTCGACGGTCGCGCGCACGCCGTCGATGCTCGCCGACCGGATGACGAGCCTCCTATTCAGCTCGAAGCGGGTTGCCCCGGACGTCTTGGTTTCGGCCGTTACGTGGAGGGTTCGGGACGCGGGGTCGAGCCGCACGTCGAGGGCGAGGTGCGCGGTG
>CAZLUX010000017.1:0-6345 GCA_964562815.1 uncultured Enterobacteriaceae bacterium | reverse complement strand
CTGCCTTCCACCACATTGAGGACGCTGACGCCGTCCTTCGTCTGCTCGATGCGTATGCCCAGGCGCGGAGGCGGCGGCGCAGAAGGCGGAAGCGTCGGCACCGCGAACACCGCGTCCGCAATGCCGTCGAGCCTCGAGCAGTCTTCGCTTGCGCTGACCGGCAACAGCATGCCGACGCTGTCGATGCCGAGGTCGCGCAACTGGTGCGCAACGCCGCGTCCGTAGCGGATGTGCCCGCTGCCCGTGATGCCGACCACGAGGGGTTGATCGGCGCTGTTGGCGGTATGCAGCGCATCCGCGAGCCCCTGTGCCATGGCACGGTCCCAGGTCGTCTGCGAATCGACGAAATGCCGGAAACCCGGCCCGTCGCGACGAGCCCCCTGCGGGTCGGCCGCCTCCGGATGGAGCTTGTAGACCTTGTACAGATCCTCGAGGTAAGCCGGCGAGGGCGGCGCGGGGCGCGGGACCCCCTCCTTCTGCGAGGCGGGCACCGCGTCCCAACCTTTATCCGATATCGCCTGGATGAGTTCGCGGTCGACGTTCAACGCTCGCATCGGAATTCCGTTGATGCGCGCGAACCGGAAGAGCGGCAGGTAGAGCTCCGCGGGAAACCCCCAAACCTTCTCCCAATCGGATTGCTCCAGAAACTGCCGCTCCGAAAGCTCTCCCGCGATCCACTTGTCCAGGACCGGCTGAGCCCGGCGCGGGAATGACTCGAATCCGATCACCATCCGTGGCCGCATCGTGTGCAACGCGCCGAGCGTTGCAAGCTGCCAGGCGTGGTCATCGGCGTTGTCGTGCTGCTCGCCAAGCAGGACGATCTTCCGGCGCGCCATGTCCGCAAGGACGTCGGCGCCGCGCTCGCGTCGCGCGCCGTTCGCGTCGGTTGCGTACCATCCCGAAGGCTTGAGGCAGCTATCCGCCTGCGCGGCGCTACAGAGTCCCAGGGTCGCGGCTGCGATCGTCAGCGTTTGCCGCAGCAGACGTCCCACGGCAGGCCGACTACGCAACAGCGGCAGCGCGCACGGCGCGCCTGCGTTCGTTCTCGGTCAGATACCGCTTGCGGATGCGGATGGTCCTGGGCGTCACTTCCACCAGCTCGTCATCCTCGATGAACTCGATCGCGAATTCCAGGGTCAACTTGACCGGCGGGGTCAGCAGCACGTTTTCGTCCTTGCCCGAGGCGCGCACGTTGGTCAGCTTCTTGTTCTTGATCGGGTTCACCACCAGGTCGCTGTCTCGGCTGTGAATGCCGACGATCATGCCCTCGTAGACCTTGTCGCCCGGACTGACGAACAACCTGCCCCGCTCCTGGAGGTTGAACAGCGCATAGCCGACCGCCACGCCGTCTTCCTGCGACACCATGGCGCCATTGCGCCGCCCCGGCATGTCACCCTTCCAGGGCCCGTAGTCGTCGAACACGTGGCTCAGGATTCCGTTGCCCCGCGTGAGATTCATGAACTCGCCCTGGAATCCGATCAGCCCGCGCGCAGGGATGCGGTAATCCAGCCGCACGCGACCTCGGCCGTCGGGCACCATGTCGACCATCTCGCCACGGCGTGCGGCGAGCGCTTCCATCACGGGCCCCTGGTGCGTTTCTTCGACATCGAGCGTCAGCAGCTCGAACGGCTCCTGCAGGGCGCCGTCCTCCGTGCGGGTGATCACGCGCGGTCGGCTGACGGCCAGTTCGTAGCCTTCGCGCCGCATGTTCTCGACCAGGATGGTCAGATGCAGCTCGCCCCGCCCCGAAACCAGGAAGACGTCCGCGTCGCTCGTGTCCTCGACTCGCAGCGCGACGTTCGTAAACAGCTCGCGCATCAGTCGTTCGCGGATCTGGCGGCTGGTGAGGAACCTGCCCTCGGTGCCCGCGAAGGGCGACGAGTTCACCTGGAAATTCATGGTGATCGTCGGCTCGTCGACGCGCGGCGTCGGCAGAGCATCGGGATGATCCGGCTCGCAGAGCGTGCAGCCGATCGCGAGCTGATCCACGCCCGTGAACTGTACGATGTCGCCCGCGACCGCCTCGTCCAGCGGCACGCGTTCCAGGCCGCGGAAGCCAAACACTTGGGCGACCTTGGCTCGCAGCGGGGCTTGGCCCGGCAGCATCACCATGACCTCGCTCGCGGGAGTCAGCCGGCCGCGACGGATGCGCCCGACGCCGATCCGCCCGACGTAGCTGGAATAGTCGAGCGCCGAAATCTGCAGCTGTAGCGGCCCGTTCGCGTCGACGTCCATCGGCGCGGGCACTCTTTCCAGAATGGTCTCGAACAAGGGCCGCATGTCCTGTCCGCGTTGTGCGGAATCCAGCGACGCCCATCCCTGCAGCGCGGATGCGTACACGACCGGAAAGTCGAGCTGTTGCTCGCTTGCGCCGAGCTTGTCGAACAGCTCGAATGTGTTGTTCACCACCCAGTCGGGCCGTGCCCCGTCGCGGTCGACCTTGTTGACCACCACGATCGGCTTGAGCCCGAGCGCGAGCGCCTTCTTGGTCACGAAACGGGTTTGCGGCATCGGGCCTTCCACCGCGTCGACGAGCAGGAGCACGCCATCGACCATGCCCAGCACGCGCTCGACCTCTCCGCCGAAATCGGCGTGTCCCGGCGTATCGACGATGTTGATGTGCACGCCCGCGTAGTCCACCGCGCAGTTCTTTGCGAAGATGGTGATTCCGCGCTCGCGCTCGATATCGTTTGAATCCATGACGCGCTCGGCCACGCGCTCGTGCGCCGCGAACGCGCCTGCTTGATGCAGCAGCTTGTCGACCAGCGTGGTCTTGCCGTGGTCGACGTGGGCGATGATGGCGATGTTGCGGATCAGGCGGGACATGGCGGCGGGGGGCGACGCAAGACTGGCATTCTAGCAGTCGGAAGCTGCGCGATAGGCGTGCGATACTCTCGGCGTAGCCAGAGTCGTCGCATCTTCCGGAGAGTTTCCATGCCCCTCCCCGCGTTGCTGCAGGGCCGCCTGCGCCTGCCGGTCGTCGGCTCGCCGTTGTTCATCGTCTCCAACCCGGAACTCGTCATCGAGCAATGCAAGGCGGGGATCGTCGGCTCGTTCCCGGCGCTCAACGCCCGCCCCAAGGAACAGCTCGAGATCTGGCTTGAGCGGATCACCTCCGAGCTTGCAGCTTGTACCCAAGCCGCGCCCTACGCAGTCAACCAGATCGTTCACGCGTCCAATGACCGGCTCGGGCACGACATGGAAGTCTGCGAGCGGTTCCGCGTGCCGATCGTAATCACGTCGCTGCGCGCTCCGGACGAGATCGTGCCGCGGGTGCATGCCTGGGGCGGGCTCGTATTTCACGACGTGATCAGCGTCCGACACGCGCGCAGAGCGATGCAGGCGGGCGTCGACGGCCTGATTCTGGTCTGTGCCGGCGCCGGAGGGCACGCTGGCATGCTGAGCCCGTTTGCGCTGGTACAGGAGGTGCGGAAGTTCTTCGGCGGAACGATCCTGCTCGCCGGTGCGATCAGCTCCGGCGAAGCGGTGCTCGCCGCGCAGGCGGCCGGTGCCGACCTGGCCTATGTGGGCACCCGCTTCATCGCCACGCGCGAGGCGAACGCCAAGCCGGAGTACAAGAAGATGCTCGTCGAGACCTCGGCAGCGGACATCGTCTACACGCCGCTGTTCACCGGCGTGCACGGAAACTACCTACGCCCGAGCGTGGCCGCGGCCGGCCTCGACCCCGACAACCTTCCGACGGCGGACAAGAAGACGATGAACTTCGGCTCGGGCGGCAATGTGGAGAAGAAGGTCTGGCGCGACATCTGGAGCGCCGGGCAGGGAGTGGGCGCCATAGACGACGTACCCTCGACGGTCGAGGTGGTCGAACGACTGGCGCGGGAGTACCGGGCCGCGTTCGCGCGCCTGAGCGCTCAGGTGCCCTTCTTCTGCGGCGAGCAGGTCGACAAGCCGAACAGCCCGTAGAGCGGGCAGAAGTTGAGCAGCCCTGTCCCCAGCGGAATCAGCCCGATCAGGCCCCACCACTTCGCCGGACCTTCGACCAGGAAGAGGAGGGACAGCAAGCCAATCCCGACAATGATGCGCAGCGCCTTGTCGATCCCGCCTACGTTCGCTTTCATTTTCTGCTCCTTGGCTGACCAAGAGTGGTCAGCCAAGGCTAGCAGCGCCTCGAGGACGGTCCTTGACGCCGGTCAATCCGGCGCTCAGATGCCGCCGAGCAGCAGGTACTTGACCTCGAGATACTCCTCGATGCCGTACTTCGAGCCCTCGCGACCGAGGCCGGACTGCTTGACGCCGCCGAAAGGCGCCACTTCGGTCGAGAGAATCCCGCTGTTGACGCACACCATTCCGGTCTCCAACTGCTCGGCGGCGCGGAAGATGCGGCCGATGTCGCGGCTGTAGAAGTAGCCCGCAAGGCCGAACTCGGTGGCGTTCGCCATCGCGATCGCCTCGTCATCGGTCTTGAAGCGATACAGGGGGGCGACCGGCCCGAAGGTCTCCTCGTTCGAGACGCGCATTTGCTGCGTCACGCCGGTGAGGATCGTCGGCTCGAAGAAAAGCCCGCCACGGCTGTGCGCCTTGCCGCCGAGCATGACCTTCGCGCCCTTCGCGGTGGCGTCTGCGACGTGCTCCTCGACCTTCTTCATGCCTTGCTGGTCGATCAGGGGGCCGATGATCACGCCCGCCTCGGTGCCGATGCCGACCTTGAACTCCTTCACCTTCTCGGCGAGCTTCGCGGCGAAGGCGTCATAGACCGTGTCCTGCACGTAGATGCGGTTGGCACAGACACAGGTCTGCCCGGCGTTGCGGTACTTGCTCGCGATCGCGCCTTCGACTGCCGCGTCCAGGTCGGCATCGTCAAAGACGATGAACGGGGCGTTCCCGCCCAGCTCAAGCGAGAGCTTCTTGATCGTATCGGCCGACTGGCGCATCAGGATGCGGCCCACTTCGGTCGAGCCGGTGAACGACACCTTGCGCACCGTCGGATTGGCGCACATTTCCTTGCCGATGGTCGGCGCGTCGCCCGTGATCACGTTGAACACACCCTTGGGGATGCCCGCGCGCTCGGCGAGCTCGGCCATGGCGAGCGCCGAGAAAGGCGTCTGCTCGGCGGGCTTGATGACGACCGTGCAGCCGGCGGCGAGCGCCGGAGCCGCCTTGCGCGTGATCATCGCGTTGGGGAAGTTCCAGGGGGTGATCATCGCGGAAACGCCGATGGGCTGCTTGAGCACCAGGATCCGCTTGTCGGCCTGATGCTGCGGAATGACGTCGCCGTAGATGCGTTTCGCTTCTTCCGCGAACCATTCGACGAATGAGGCTCCATACGCGATCTCGCCCTTGGCTTCGGCGAGCGGCTTGCCCTGCTCGGTGGTGAGAATCAGCCCCAGGTCGTCCTGGTTGGCCATCATCAGGTCGAACCACTTGCGCAGGATTGCGGCGCGCTCCTTCGCGGTTTTGGCGCGCCAGGCCGGCCAGGCCTTGTCGGCTGCCTCGATCGCGCGCTTGGTCTCCGCCACGCCCATGTCGGGCACGTTGCCGATGATCTCCCCGCTGGCGGGGTTGTCGACGGGGAAGGTCTTCTTCGAGTCGGCGGCGACCCAGGCGCCGTCGATATAGCACTGTTCGCGGAAGAGCTTGGGGTCTTTGAGATTCAGGGCCGGCAGGCCGGCGCGGGACGGAGCGTTCATATGTCCTCCGGTACGTTGAACCGTGAATTTTACCGCTTCGGCCCCGCTGCCGGACACCCCTCGGTCAGAAGGTTCCCGGGAAAGCGCCCCCGTCCAGCAGCAAGTTTTGCCCTACGACATATCCTGCATGGGCGCTGCAAAGGAAAGCACAGGCGTCGCCAAATTCCTCGACCGTTCCGAAGCGCTTGGAGGGGTTGGCGTCGGCGCGCTGCTTTGCCAGTTCGGCGGCGGTCTTGCCCAGCTTCTTGGCGTTGAACTCCATGTTCGAGCGCAACCGGTCGGTGTCGAACGGCCCGGGAAGCAGGTTGTTGATCGTCACATTGTGCTGCGCCACCGCTCGCGAAAGGCCGGCGACGAAGCCGGTCAGACCCGTGCGCGCCCCGTTGGACATACCGAGCTCCGGAATCGGCATCTTCACCGCGCCGGAGGTGATGTTGACGATGCGGCCGAACTTTCGCGCGATCATGCCGTCGATCACCGCCTTGATCAGCTCGATCGGCGTCAGCATGTTGCCGTCGAGCGCCTTGATCCAGTCGTCGCGCGACCAGTTGCGAAAGTCCCCGGGCGGCGGGCCGCCGGCGTTGTTCACCAGGATGTCGGGCTGAGGGCAGGCCGCGAGCGCGGCGGCACGTCCTTCCGGGGTGGTGATATCGCCGGCCACCGCCGTCACCTTGGCTCCGGTCGCCTTGCGAAT
>CAZLUX010000016.1:0-31104 GCA_964562815.1 uncultured Enterobacteriaceae bacterium | reverse complement strand
CGAGATGGTCGTGTTCACCGCTCACAGCAGCGATCGGGACAATTTCGGCAATCTGTCCGGGTTTTCCCAGGGCTATGAATCGCGCACCAACGCGGGCAACAATACCGCCGTCGGCCTTTACTACGCGCTGCAGGCTTCGCCCGGCACATACGGTCCCTATGCGGTCAGTAAGAACCGCGGCTCGGATCCCAATACCGGGGTCGTGTTCGCGCTGCGGCCCGCCGGCGGGAGCGGCGGCCTCACGATCAACGTGCCCGCCGGCACGGCCGCGAACGACGTCATGGTCGCCTCGATCGCGGTACACCCCGAAACGGTTGTGCCGGCGGCGCCCGCGGGCTGGACGCTGCTGCGCGACACGTCGCAGACCACGGGCAACGGCAGCCGCATGGCGACCTACTACAAGGTGGCGGGGAGTTCGGAGCCCGGGTCCTACACCTGGACCTTCTCCGGCGGCACCCTCGATGGCGCCACGGGCGGCATCGCAAGCTTTTCCGGCGTGGACACCGCGACCCCGATCGACGTCGAGGGCGGCAATACGACCTCCAACAGCTACTCGCTGACCGCCAACGCGATTATCACCACGGTTGCGAACACGATGCTGGTGGGGTCGTTCGAATATCCGTCATCGACGAACGGATGGACCAGCATCCCCGGCGGCTGGACCGAGGCGCTGGCGCAGACCTCGCAGCCGCCGCCGGACAACGCCGGCGTTTCGCTCGAGATGAGCTATGGGTCGCAAGTCAGCGCCGGCAGTACCGGCGCGAAGACGGCGACTGCCGATGCCGCCGGCAACAACCGCGAGCGCGGCGTGGCGCATCTGCTCGCGCTGCGGCCGCTGCTCCCGCTGCTGCACTATGCGATGGACGAAGGCGCGTGGACGGGGGCCGCGGGCGAGGTCGCCGACGACTCGGGCAACGGCTACAACGGCACCGCAACCAACGGGGCGGCGACCAGCGCGGTATCGCCGGCGATTGCAGGCAGCCCCGGCACCTGCGGCTACGGCGCATTCGCGCGCGCGGGCCGAAACTACGTCGCGGTGCCGGCGAGCTTTCCCAACCTGACCGGCAGCTTTACGGTCGCCGCATGGATCCGCACCACCGACAACAGCCAGTCGGGGCAGCGGTTGATGATCGACGACCAGAACAACACTCAGGGTTGGGGCTTCAGCCTGGGTGACGGCGGCGCGGGGAGGCTGCGCTTCTTCTCGCGCGGCACGCCGTCGGCGCTGATACTCGACACGCCGAGCGTGATCTCGAACAACACGTGGTACTTCGTCGCCGCGGTGGCCGACGTCGGCGCGAAGACGAAGCATATCTTCGTCTTCAGCCAGGCTGGCGCGCTGCTCAGCCAGGTGAGCGCGAGCTGGACCGAGGCCTCGTTCGGCAGCGACCCGGGCCCGGCCTCGATCGGCGGCGAGACCAACGCCTCCGGCGAGAACAGCACGGCGTTCTATTTCTCCGGCAACATCGACGAAGTGCGCGTCTACCAGAGCGCGCTCGACTCCGCGCAGCTGCTGACGGTCGAGCAGCTGACGCATCCCTGCGCGAGCTTCACGCACTATGCGATCAACCTGCCAGGCGGCTCGACCGCGCTGACCTGCGAGCCGGCACAGGTGCAGATCGCGGCGCACGACTCCGGACACGCCGAGGTTGCGCCCCCGGCGGGCACGCTGTTGACGCTCAGTACCTCGACCGGCGCCGGCGTATGGGTGGCGGGGCTGGTGGGCGGAACCGGGACCTGGACACCCTCCGGCCTGAACAACGGCCAGGCCACCTACCTCTGGCCGGGCGGCGAGACCAACTTCACCGTGCAGCTGCGGCAGAACACGCCCGCGACGCTTAGCGTGAACCTGATAGATACGGGTGGCCGCACCGAGGCGAGCATCGAGGATCCGAGCCTGACGTTCGCGGACACCGCGTTCCGGGTGACGGACGCGGCGGGCACGGCAGCGGCGACGCTGGGCACGCAGATTTCGGGCAAGCCGTCGAACACGGGTTTCGGCGCGCAGACGCGCTATCTGCAGGCGATGCGCACCGACACCAACACCGGCGCCTGCACGACGGTGTTCCAGAACCAGACCGTGAGCGTGGGGCTGGCCGGAGCGCGCCTGAACCCGACCGGCGGCACGAGCCAGCTGAGCGTGCTCAACAGCGGCGGCGCGATGCAGGCGATCGGCACCGGCGCCGGTGCGCCCGGCGCCTACACCGGCGTCTCCCTTGCGTTCGATGCGCAGTCCAAGGCGCCGCTGGTGCTGAGCTATCCGGACGCGGGCAGCGTGCAGCTGTTCGCGAGCTACACGCTGCCCGCGCCGCCGGCGGCGACCGCGATGACCGGCTCGAGCAACGCCTTCGTGGTGCGGCCGTTCGGGTTGCGCGTGAGCGGACCGACCACTGCGGCGACGCCTTCGCCTGCGAGCCCGGTGTTCGCCAAGGCAGGCGCCAGTTTCAACGTTACGCTGACTGCGGTGCAGTGGAAGGCGGGCGACGACGCGGACTCGGACGGCGTGCCCGACAGCGACGCGCAGATCGCCGCCAACGCGGCGACGCCGAATTTCGATGCGACAGCGACGCTGAGCCACACCCTGAACGCGCCCGCCGGCGGCAACGCCGGAACGCTCGGCGGCAGCCCGAGCTTCAGCGGCTTCAGCGCGGGCGCGAAGACGCAAGCGGTCAACTGGAGCGAGGTGGGCTTCATCGACTTGCATGCGCGGGCAGCCAACTACCTCGGCAGCGGGCAGGACGTCACCAACTCGAGCGCGGGGCTGACCGGGGTCGGGCGCTTCATCCCGGACCACTTCGCCCTCTCGGGCGGCACGCTCACCAACCGCGCAGCGGCAGCCTGCGCGCCGGCCTCGAGCTTCAGCTACCTGGGCGAGGGCGTGCGGCTACAGTACACGCTCACCGCACAGAACGCGGCCAACGCAGCGACGCAGAACTACAGCACGGCATCGGGCTATGCGAGGCTGGCCGCGGTGCCCGCGGGCATGGGCTTCGGCGCGGTCGACGGCACGACCAATCTCACGTCGCGGCTCGATCTCGCCAACTCGGGCGCGCTGAGCTGGAGCGCGGGCGCGGCGAGCGTCGACTACACGCTCGCAGTGAATCGCGCGAGCCCGGACAACCCCGACGGCCCGTTCGCGGCGGCCAAGATCGGTGTCGCGCCGCAGGACGCCGACGGTGTCGGGCTCGCGGCCTCCGCTTTCGACATGGACGTCGACGGAATCGGCGGCAACGATCATCAGCAGGTGGGGGCCAGCACCCAATTGCGGTTCGGGCGGCTGCGGATGCAGAACGCGCTCGGGCCGGCCGCCTCGCCGCTGCCGGTGCCGCTGACGGCCGAGTACTGGAACGGCAGTGCGTTCGCGACCAACACGCTCGACAGCTGCACCAGGATCCCGCGGAGCGCGATCGTGCTCGACGGCTACGAGGGCGCGCTCGCCCCGGGCGGCGGCAACTGCAAGACCTTCGTGCAGCAGAGCCCGGTCGCGTTCAGCGCCGGGGCCGGCACGCTGCCGCTGGCGCCGCCGGCGGGCGGCGCCAGCGGCAGCCTGCGCCTGACGCCGAACCTGGGCACGGTGGCCAGCGGCAACTATTGTGCCAGCGCCGCGAGCAGCGAAACGGCGGCCACGGCGGCGGCGCTGCCCTATCTCCTCGGGCGCTGGAACGATATGCTCGACCCCGACGGCATCCCGAGCACGATGTACGACGACAACCCGTCCGCGCGCGCCGCGTTCGGGCTCTACGGCTCGCAGCCCGACAACCTGATCTTCCAACGCGAGAACTATTGAGAACATGAAACCGAACCTGATCGTGATCCTGGTCGACGACCTGCGCTTCGACGAGACGGGCGCCTCGGGGCACCCGTACATGAAGACGCCGAACATCGACCGCCTCGCGAACGAGGGGGCGCAGTTCGACAACGCCTTCCACACCACGCCGCTGTGCTCGCCCAACCGGGCCTCGATCCTCACCGGCCAGTACGCCTCGCGCCACGGCATCATCGACAACGTCGGGCGCGACGCGATGAGCCACCGGCTCGCGAACTACAACCTGGAGCTGAAGAAGCTCGGCTACGAGACCGCGCACATCGGCAAGTGGCACATGGGCAACGACGCCAGCCCCCGGCCCGGCTACGACCACTGGGTGAGCTTCCGCGGCCAGGGCATGATCACCGACCCGGTGTTCTGGGAGAACGGCGGCGAGCAGAAGGTCTCGGGCTACGTCACCGACCTGCTCAACGAGCGCGCCGCGGAGTACGTCGGGCGCAAGCGCAGCCATCCGTTCGCGCTGTTCTTCGCCCACAAGGCGGTGCACCCCGACGTGCAGCAGAAGCAGGACGGCTCGATCGACGCGAGCACGATGCAGGGCTACGTGCTGCCGGAGCGCCACCGCGACCTCTACCGCGGCGAGACCTACCCGATGCGCCCGAGCGTGCTGCCGCTGGAGAAGGTGCTCGAGCAGAAGCCCGCCTGGAGGGAGCTGTTCGAGCTGCGCAAGGACCCGGGGAACCGGCCGTTCCTGGACGCGCTGCACGTCGGTACCCAGGAGGAGATCCGCGAGCGCGCGGCGATGGTGGCCTCGGTCGACGAGGGCGTGGGCATGCTGCTCGACGCGCTCCAGAAGGCGCGCAAGCTCGACAACACCTGCATCGTCTTTCTCGGCGACAACGGCTTTTTCTTCGGGGAGCACGGCCTGGGCGCCGAGCGCCGCTTCGCCTACGAGGAAGGCATCCGCACCGCGTTCTTCGTGCGCTACCCCAAGCGCATCGCCGCGGGCAGCCGCTTTCCCCAGATGGTGCTCGCGAGCGACATCGCGCCGACCATGATCGAGCTCGCGGGCGGCAAGCCGGGCCCGCACATCCAGGCGCGCTCGCTGGTGCCGCTGATGAAGGGCCGCGGCAAGCGCTGGCGCGAGTCCTTCCTCATCGAGTACTTCAACGAGTCGGCCTGGCCGTGGATCGTCGGCATGAGCTACAAGGCGCTGCGCACCGAGCGCTACAAGTACATCCACTGGATCCACAAGGAAGGCGTCGACGAGCTCTACGACCTCGAGCGCGACCCCTACGAGATCACCAACGTGATCGGCGATCCGGCCTACGCCGGCGACCTCAAGGGATTGCGCAAGGAGTTGCGCAAGCAGGTGGCCGACTCCGTCGGCCTCTAGCCGGGGCGCTCGCGCGGTGAGCGACGCCCTGCTGGTTCTCAACGCCGGCTCCTCGAGCGTCAAGTTCTCGCTCTACGGGCTCGAGGCGGGCGCGCCGCGGCTCGAGCTCAAAGGCCAGATCGAGGGCCTGCCGGAGGCGGCGCACTTCAAGGCGCCCGGCGCCGAGCGGCGCTGGAAGGAGCCGCTCGCGCACGAGCAGGCGATCGACTTCCTCATCGATTGGATCGAGCGCCGCATCGAGGGCAGGCGGCTCGCGGCGGTCGGGCACCGCGTGGTGCACGGCGGCACGCGTCACGCGGCGCCGGTGAGGGTGAATGCCGCAGTGCTCGCCGAGCTCGAGGCGCTGGTGCCGCTCGCGCCATTGCACCAGCCGCACAACCTGGCGGCGATCAGGCGCCTCGCGGCGCTGCGCCCCGGGCTCGCGCAGGTGGCCTGCTTCGACACGGCGTTTCACCGCGGCCAGACCGAGGTGGCGCAGGCCTTCGCGCTGCCGCCCGAGATCACGCGCGAAGGGGTGCACCGCTACGGCTTCCACGGCCTGTCCTACGAGTTCATCGCGCAGGCGCTGCCGCAAGTCGATCCCCGCGCAGCCGCGGGGCGCACGGTGGTCGCGCACCTTGGAAACGGCGCCTCGATGTGCGCGCTGCGCGCGGGCGCGAGCGTCGCGACCACGATGGGCTTCACCGCGCTCGAGGGCCTGCCGATGGGCACGCGCTGCGGTTCGCTCGATCCGGGCGTGCTCCTGTGGCTGATGGACGAAAAGAAGATGGACGCGCGCGCCATCGAGGACCTGCTCTACCACCGCTCGGGGCTGCTCGGCGTCTCGGGCGTCTCCGGCGACATGCGCACGCTGCTGGCGAGCGACGCTCCGGCCGCGCGCGCCGCGATCGACCTCTACGTCTACCGTATCGGGCGCGAGCTCGGCTCGCTCGCCGCCGCGCTCGGGGGCCTGGACGCGCTGGTGTTCACCGCCGGCATCGGCGAGCATGCGGCGCCGGTGCGCGCCCGCGTCTGCCGCGACGCGGCCTGGCTCGGGCTCGAGCTCGACGAGGCCGCCAACGACAAGGGCGGGCCGCGCCTCTCGGGCGCGTCGAGCCGGGTTGCGGCCTGGGTGATCCCGACCGACGAGGAGCTGATGATCGCGCGCCACACGCAGCGCGTCGCGCTTCAATCCTCGTAGATCATCTTGCGGGTCATCCCGCCGTCGACGACGAAGTTCTGCCCGGTGACGAAGCCCGCGGCGGGCGAGAGCAGGAACGCGATCATCTCTGCCACGTCCTCGGGCCGGCCGACCCGTCCCGCGGGATGCTGGGCGTGGTCCTCGGGCCGCAGCGGCGCCGCGCCCGCGCGGCCGACGTCGATCCAGCCCGGGCTCACGCAGTTGACCCGCACCTCGGGCCCCAGGCTCATCGCCAGCGCGTGGCTGAGCGCCACCACGCCGCCCTTGGAGGCGCTGTAGGCCTCGGTGTGGGGCTCGGACTGCAGCGCCCGGGTCGAGGCCACGTTGACCATCGCCCCGCGCGCGGCGCGAAGCAGCGGCGCGCAGTGCTTGGCCATCAGGAACACGCCGGTGAGGTTGGTGCCGATGCGCCGGTTCCACTCGGCGAGCGGGAGCTGCTCGAGCGGCCCGTTCGCCGCGCCCGCGATGCCGGCGTTGTTGACCAGCGCGTCGAGCTTGCCGAAGCGCGCCGCGACCTCGCGCACGCAGGCCTCGACCGAAGGCTCGCTCGAGACGTCGCAGGCGATGTAGTCGGCGCCGGCGGCGGGCTGCACGTCGGCGACGGCGACCCGCCAGCCGCGCGCGGCCAGCAGCGCCGCGGTGGCCGCGCCGATTCCCCTCGCCCCGCCAGTGACCAGAGCCGCTTTTTGTTCCGCTGTGCCCACGTTTGCGCTGGATCAAGCCGTCGTCCGGCCAAATGCGATCATATTATTAGTGTGAAGCGGGGGACCGAACGCCATGCTGTGTCTGGAAGATTGTATCGCCCTGAGCGAGCTGACCGAGGAGGAGATCCTCGCGATCGCCCAGCACGAGCACATCCCGGAGATCGCCGCGGCCGAGATGGGCAACTATCTGGTGCACGCTCCGGACGGCGAGCAGTGCATCCGGGCGATCATCCGCGACGACATCGCGGCGGCCGCCGCGAGCGGCGACCGCCTGCGCGAGCTCGCCTTGAAGCTCGTGCTGCGCAACTACATCCTGCAGCACCCGCGCTGCGACGAGCGGCGCCGGCGCGAGCTGCGCCTGCCGGAGCGCCGCAGCCTGTAGCCCCGGCGCCTGCCTTGGACTAGACTGGCCGCTTCCGCCGGCACGTCGGAGGGAGCCATGCAGGTCAAGGAGATCTTGCGGGTCAAGGGCAACCGGCTTCTGAGCATCGAGCCTTCGGAGCGCGCCGCGCAGGCGGTGCGCGTCATGGCGGAGCAGAACCTCGGCTCGCTGGTGGTGCTCGAGCGCGGCCGCATGGTCGGCATGCTCACTTTCCACGAGATCATGGAGGCGCTCGCCTCGCGCAACGGCGAGCTCGGTGCGCTCGAGGTCGGCGAGATCATGGAGCGCGACCCGGTCAGCGCCACCCCGACCATGGAAGTCGACGACCTGCGCCGCGCGATGCTCGAGAGCGGCGCGCGCTACCTGCCGGTGCTGGAGGACGACAAGCTGCTGGGCGTGATCTCCTTCCGCGACGTCGCCAAGGCGGTGCTCGAGGCGCAGGACCTCGAGAACAAGATGCTCAAGGGCTACATGAAGGAGTCGCCCGCCTGAGGCGGTCGCGCGGCACCCCTGTGCTAAGCTTTTTCGAATGTCGGGCAACAGCTTCGGCACGCTCTTCTGCGTGACCTCCTTCGGCGAATCGCACGGCCCCGCCTACGGCGGCGTGGTCGACGGCTGCCCGCCGGGGCTCGAGCTCTCGGCCGCCGACCTGCAGGCGGAGCTCGACCGGCGCAAGCCCGGCAGCTCGCGCCACGTCACGCAGCGCCGCGAGACCGACACGGTCGAGATCCTCTCCGGCGTCTACGAGGGCCGCACCACCGGCACCGCGATCGGCTTCCTGGTGCGGAACGAGGATCAGCGCTCCAAGGACTACTCGGCGATCGCGGCCAAGTTCCGCCCCGGGCACGCCGACTACACCTATTGGCAGAAGTACGGCGTGCGCGATCCGCGCGGCGGCGGACGGGCCTCGGCGCGCGAGACCCTGGTGCGGGTCGCCGCGGGCGCGATCGCGAAGAAGTGGCTGCGCGAGCGCTACGGCGTGGAGATCCGCGGCTACCTGGCGCAGCTGGGCCCGAGGAAGCTGGAAGTGAAGGACTGGAATGCGGTCAATCAGAACCCGTTCTTCAGCCCCGATCCGCAGGCGCTGCCCGAGCTCGAGGCCTTCATGGACGCGCTGCGCAAGAGCGGCGATTCCTGCGGCGCGCGCGTCAACGTCGTCGCCGAGGGGGTCCCGGTCGGCTGGGGCGAGCCGGTGTACGGCAGGCTCGACGCCGACATCGCCTGGGCGATGATGTCGATCAACGCGGTCAAGGGCGTCGAGATCGGCGCCGGCTTCGCCGCGGTGGCGCAAAAGGGCAGCGAGCACGGCGACGAGATGACGCCGCAGGGGTTCCAGTCGAACAACAACGGCGGCGTGCTCGGGGGGATCTCGACCGGGCAGGACCTCACCGTGTCGATCGCGCTGAAGCCGACCTCGAGCATCCGCCTGCCGCGGCGCACGGTCGACGTGCGCGGCGAGGCGACCCTCGTCGAGACCGAAGGCCGGCACGATCCCTGCGTCGGCATCCGCGCCACGCCGATCGCGGAGGCGATGCTCGCCTGCGTGCTGATGGACCACGCGCTGCGCCACCGCGCGCAGTGCGGCGACGTGACGCCGCCGACGGCGCCCGTGCCGGGGCGCGCGCCCTGAGCCCGGTGCAGCTAGAAAACCCCAACAAATTCAATTAGAGTATCGTTACACCCACTCCCACTGCGTGCGAGGAACAACATGAGCAACAAGGGGCAGCTGCTACAAGACCCATTCCTGAACACCTTGCGCAAGGAGCACGTCCCGGTGTCCATCTACCTGGTGAACGGCATCAAGCTGCAGGGCCAGATCGAATCGTTCGACCAGTACGTGGTGCTGCTGCGGAACTCGGTCACGCAGATGGTGTACAAGCACGCGATCTCGACCGTGGTGCCGTCGCGGGCGGTGAACCTCGGCCTCGACAAGGACGCCGAGGGCTAGCCTTTGGACGACGCGGTGTCGGCGACACCGACTTGATGCAACAGACTACCCCACCGGCCTTCGATCCCCGGGCCGCAGTCATCGTCTGCCTCGACCTCGGCGCGCCCGGCTACGAAGACGCCGCGGAGGAGATCGTGCGCCTGGTGGAAAGCGCCGGCGTGGACCGCCACCGCCTGGTGCGCGGCAGGCGCCAGCGGCCCGACCCGAAGCTGTTCTGCGGCCGCGGCAAGCTGGAGGAGGTCGCGGCCGCGGCCGCCGAGCTCAACGCCGGGTTCGTGGTGTTCAACCACGAGCTCTCGCCCGCGCAGGAGCGCAACCTCGAGCGCGAGCTCGAGCGGCCGGTGATGGACCGCACCGAAGTGATCCTCGAGATCTTCGCCCAGCGCGCGCAGACCCGCGAAGGCAAGCTGCAGGTGGAGCTCGCCCAGCTCGAGCACCTGTCGACCCGCCTGGTGCGCGGCTGGACCCACCTCGAGCGCCAGCGCGGCGGCCTCGGCAAGACCGGCGGCCCGGGCGAAAAGCAGATCGAGCTCGACCGGCGCTACATCGGCCAGCGCGTGCGCGTGCTCAAAGGCAAGCTCGAGCAGCTGCGCACCAGGCGCGAGCTGCAGCGCCGCGCGCGCGCGCGCGGCGACGTCCTCTCGGTGTCGCTGGTGGGCTATACCAACGCCGGCAAGTCGACCCTGTTCAACTCGCTCGCCAGGGCGCGGGCGTATTCGGCCGACCAGCTGTTCGCGACGCTCGACACCACGACGCGGCGCATCTGGCTGCCTCGCGCGGGCAACGTGGTGCTGTCGGACACCGTCGGCTTCATCCGCGACCTCCCGCACAGCCTGGTGGCGGCGTTTCGCGCCACGCTGGAAGAGACCGTGCGCGCGGACCTTCTGCTGCACGTGGTCGACGCCGCGTCACCCGCGCGCGCGGAGCAGGTCGAAGAAGTGAACAAGGTTCTGGCCGAGATCGGCGCCGACGCGGTGCCGCAGCTGCTCGTGTGGAACAAGATCGACCTCGCCGCGCTCGAGCCCGGCGTCGATCGAGATGAGTATGGTAAGATTCGCCGCATTCGCGTGAGCGCACGCACCGGCGACGGTCTCGACGACTTGCGCGCGGCGATCACCGAGATTGCGGCGAGCCGGGCCGCGGCCCGCGGCGAGCCGGCCCCGGAAGCGCTTTTCCTGCAACCTCACTGAGCTCCTTGTTCCAGCCATGCCCTTGAACGACCCGAACTGGGGACGCGGACCCCGCGGACAGGGCCCTTCCGGGGGCAACCAGGGCCCGCCGGACCTCGACGAGATGTGGCGCGCCTTCAATCGCCGCCTGAACGACCTGTTCGGACGCCGCGGCGGCGGTAACGGCAGCGACGGCGGCGGCCCCCGCCACGAAATGCCTTCGGGGCGCGCCTTCGGCGGCGGCGCGGGCGTGCTGATCGCGCTGGTGATCGCGGTCTGGCTGGCGAGCGGCTTCTACATCGTCGATGCGAGCCAGCGCGCGATCGTGCTCACCTTCGGCAAGTATTCCGAGGAGACCACTCCGGGCCTGCACTGGCGCATGCCGTGGCCGATCCAGTCGAGCGAGCTGGTCAACGTCTCGCAGGTGCGCACGCTCGAGGTCGGCTACCGCAACAACGTGCGCACCAAGGTGCTGCGCGAGTCGCTGATGCTCACCGACGACGAGAACATCGTCGATCTGCAGTTCGCGGTTCAGTACACCGTGCAGGACGCGAAGGACTATCTGTTCAATACGCGCAATCCCGACGAGATCGCGATGCGCACCGCCGAGAGCGCGATGCGCGAGGTGATCGGCAAGAGCAAGATGGACGCGATCCTGTACGAGTCGCGCGAGGAGATCGCGATCAAGGCGCGCAAGCTGATGCAGGAGATCCTGGACCGCTACGGCACCGGGATCTCGGTCAGCTCGGTCACGATCCAGGCGGCGCAGCCTCCGGAGCAGGTCCAGGCGGCGTTCGACGACGCGGTCAAGGCGAACCAGGACCGGGCGCGGCAGGTGAACGAAGGGCAGGCCTACGCCAATAACGTGATCCCGCGGGCGAGCGGTAGCGCGGCGCGGCTGATGCAGGAAGCGCAGGGCTACAAGCAGCGGGTGATCGCCAATGCAGAGGGCGAGACCTCGCGCTTCAAGGACGTGCTCACCGAGTATTCCAAGGCGCCTGCGGTGACCCGCGAGCGCCTGTATCTCGACACCATGCAGCACGTGCTCTCCTCGACCTCGAAGATCCTGCTCGACTACAAGGGCGCCGGCAATCTGCTCTACCTGCCCCTCGACAAGCTGATGAAGAACAGCGGCGAGGCGGCGCCGTCGGAGTCCGACGCCAGCCAGACGAGCGCGCCGACGCCGGCGGATACGACGAGCCCGCGCTCGCGCGATTCGCTGCGCAGCCGCGAGCGCCAGGAGCGGCCATGAGAGTCCTCGGACCCCTCGCCGTCGCCCTGGTGGTCGCCCTGCTGGTGGTGTCGGGCGCGCTGTTCACCGTCGACCAGCGCTACAACGCGCTCGTGCTGCAGTTCGGCGAGATCAAGAACGTGATCAAGGCACCCGGGCTGCACTTCAAGTGGCCGATGATCCAGAACGTGCGCAAGTTCGACATGCGCATTCTCAGTTACGACGATCCGGAGCCGCTGCGCTTCATCACCTCGGAGAAGAAGCCGGTGCTGGTGGACTCGTTCGTGATGTGGCGCATCATAGACGTGGGGCAGTTCTACATCAGCG
Organism: uncultured Enterobacteriaceae bacterium; assembly: GCA_964562815.1. Taxonomy (GTDB): domain Bacteria; phylum Pseudomonadota; class Gammaproteobacteria; order Burkholderiales; family SG8-39; genus DAHVFK01. The sequence goes on along the minus strand of CAZLUX010000016.1, from coordinate 19,001 downwards.
TCCGGGGCGACCAGTTCGCGGCCGAGACCCGCATCCGGCAGACGATCTCGGACAGCCTGCAGGCCGAGTTCGGCCGCCGCACCCTGCACGACGTGGTTTCGGGCCAGCGCGACGAGATCATGGCGGTGGTGCGCGACAAGGTCGACAAGGAGCTGCGCCGCATCGGCGTGCAGATCGTCGACGTGCGCCTCAAGCGCGTCGATCTGCCGCAGCAGGTGAGCGAGTCGGTCTACCGGCGCATGGAGGCCGAGCGCAAGCGCATCGCCAACGAGCAGCGCTCGCTGGGCGCGGCGGAGTCCGAACGCATCCGCGCCGACGCCGACCGGCAGCGCGAGGTGATCCTGGCGGAGGCCTACCGCGACGCGCAGAAGATCAAGGGCGAGGGCGACGCCAAGGCGACCGAGATCTACTCCAAGGCGTTCTCGCAGAACCCCGAGTTCTATGCCTTCTACCGCAGCCTCGAGGCCTACCGGTCCACGTTCCGGGGCAAGAACGACCTGCTGCTGCTGCAGCCGGACTCGGACTTCTTCCGCTTCTTCAAGGATCCGGCGGGGCGCCTGCCTGCCAAGAAAAAATGAGCGATGGGCACCACCTTCCTCATGGCGATTGCGCTGATGCTCGTCATCGAGGGCGTGCTGCCCTTTCTCGCCCCTAAGCTCTGGCGCGACACCTTCCGCCGCATCACGCAGATGACTGACGGGCAGATCCGCTTCGTCGGACTGACCTCGATGCTGATCGGGCTGATCGTGCTCACCCTGGCGCGCTGACCGGTGAGGAGCGCCATGCGCTGGCTGCTGCCGGAATACATCGAGGACATCCTTCCCGCCGAGGCGGCGCGGATCGAGGCCCTGCGGCGGACCATCCTCGACCTGTTCGCCGCGCACGGCTACGAGCTGGTGATGCCGCCGCTGCTCGAGTACCTCGAGTCGCTGCTCACCGGCACCGGGCGCGACCTCGACCTTCGCACCTTCAAGCTGGTCGACCAGCTCTCGGGGCGCATGATGGGGGTGCGCGCGGACATCACGCCGCAGGTGGCGCGGCTGGACGCGCACCTGCTCAACCGCCAGGGCGTGGCGCGGCTGTGCTACTGCGGCAGCGTCCTGCACGCACGGCCGGCGGGACTGGAGGCGACCCGCGAGCCGCTGCAGATCGGCGCCGAGATCTACGGCCACGCCGGGGTCGAGAGCGACCTCGAAATCCTGCGCCTGCTGTGCCGCGCACTCGGGCTCGCGGGCGTGCGGAGCGCGCGCATCGACATCGGCCACGTGGCGGTGTTCCGCGCGATCGTGCAGGCCGACGGCATGCCGGCCGGGCTCGAAGCCGAGCTGTTCGAGGCGCTGCAGAAGAAGGACCTGCCGGCGCTCGGGGCGCTCGCCCGGGGACTGGGCAGGCGCACGCGCGAGGCGCTGCTCCTGCTGCCCGAGCTCTACGGGGGGCGCGAGGTGCTCGCGCTCGCGGCGCGCAGGCTTCCTCCCATCCCCGCGATCAAGCGCGCGCTGGCGACGCTGCGCGCGCTGGCCGAGGCCTGCGCCGTGCCGGCGAGCTTCGACCTCGCCGAGCTGCGCGGCTACCACTATCACTCGGGCGTCGTGTTCGACGCCTACTGCGACGGCGTGACCGGCGCCATCGCCCGCGGCGGGCGCTACGACGAGGTCGGCAAGGCGTTCGGCCGGCCGCGGCCGGCGACCGGCTTCTCGATCGACCTGCGAGAGCTCGCCGACGCCGCCTCGCCGCTGCCGCCGCGCGAGCCGATCCTCGCGCCGTGCGCGAACGGCAACAGGAAGCTGGCGGCGAAGATCGAGGCGCTGAGGCGCGCGGGAGAGGTGGTGATCGAGGAGCTCCCGGGGCATGCGCGCCACCGCGGGGAGCTGGGTTGCACGCGCCGGCTGGTGCGAAAGCGCGGCAGATGGATCATTAGCAAGATCGGAAAGGCAAAGTGAGCGCGAGAAACGTAGTCGTAATCGGCACCCAGTGGGGCGACGAGGGCAAGGGCAAGATCGTCGATTGGCTCACCGACCACGCGCAGGGCGTGGTGCGCTTCCAGGGCGGGCACAACGCAGGGCACACGCTGGTCATCGGCGGCAAGAAGACGGTGCTGCACCTGATCCCGTCGGGAATCCTGCGGCAGAACGTGGACTGCTTCATTGGCAACGGCGTCGTCGTGTCGCCGCAGGCGCTGGTCGCGGAGATGGACGAGCTCGAGGCCGCCGGCGTGCGCGGGGTCGTGGCGCGCCTGTGCATCTCGGAGGCCTGCCCGCTGATCCTGCCCTACCACGCGGCGCTCGACGCCGCGCGCGAGGCGAGCAAGGGCGCGCAGAAGATCGGCACCACCGGGCGCGGCATCGGCCCGGCCTACGAGGACAAGGTCGCGCGGCGCGCGATCCGGCTGCAGGACCTGTTCAAGCCGGTGCGCTTCGCCGAGAAGCTCAAGGAGCTCCTCGAGTACCACAACTTCGTCCTGACCCAGTTCCACGGCCAGCCCGCGGTCGACTTCCAGAAGACGCTCGACGAGGCGCTCGCGCTCGCGCCGCGCTTCGCGCCGCTGGTCGCGGACGTGCCGCGCGCGCTCTACCATGCCAACCGCGCCGGCAAGAATCTCCTGTTCGAGGGCGCGCAGGGCTCGCTGCTCGACATCGACCACGGCACCTATCCGTATGTCACATCGTCCAACTGCGTGGCGGGGGCGGCGGCCGCGGGCGCCGGCATCGGCCCGCACCACCTGCATTACGTGCTCGGCATCACCAAGGCCTACACGACGCGCGTGGGCGGTGGCCCGTTCCCGACCGAGCTGACCGACGACATCGGCCGCTACCTCGCGACGCGCGGCGCGGAGTTCGGCGCCACCACCGGCCGGCCGCGCCGCACGGGATGGTTCGACGCCGCGGCGCTCAAGCGCTCGATCCAGATCAACGGCGTCTCGGGGCTGTGCATCACCAAGCTCGACGTGCTCGACGGCGTGGAAGCGGTGAAGATCTGCGTCGGCTACGAGATCGACGGCCAGATGAGCGATATATTGCCGGTGGGCGCCGAGGAGCTGGCGCGCTGCGTGCCGGTCTACGAGGAAATGGCGGGCTGGATGGAAAGCACCGTCGGGGTGAAGAGCCACGACGCGCTTCCCAAGGCTGCGCGCGCCTACCTGGCGCGCATCGAGGCCCTCACCGGCAGGCCGATCGACATCATCTCGACCGGCGCCGACCGCGACGAGACCATCGTCATGCGGCACCCGTTCGAAGCCACCGTCTAGCCTCTTTCCCAAGCGCTCGCCGCGGGGTACGATTGCGGTGAACGAACACGGCGAAAATGGCAAAAAAGGCAAAGGCAATGGCACGCAAGATCCCGCAACGTCCGCCCGAGGACGACGACCGCACTCGCATCATCGAACGGCCGGACGGCTTCTACTGGCTCGACCAAGCGAGCGGCGAGGAGTCCGGTCCCTTTCCCACGCTCGAGGAAGCCGTCGCCGAGCTGCAGGCGGCCGAGGGCGGCGACTACGAGCCCGGCGAGACGCTGGAAGAGGCCGAGGATGAGATCGGCGTCGCCGGCTGGATCGATCCGGACACCGGCGAGCCCGCGGAAGAAGGCGTTCCGCGCATCGAAGACCACTGAGTTAGTGCTTTAAGACGCACTTCTCATAGAGCTCGGGGAACGCACCCGAGGGATCGTACTTTTCCTTCAGTGCCCGATACGCCTCGCCGCCGTAGAGGCGGTCGAACTCCTCGCGTCCGAAGTAGCTGTCCGAATAGAGCGACTTGATGCCGCCCAGCTCGCTCACCTTCTCCTCGATCAGCCGGTTGAAGTGGCCGGGGGCCTGGCCCTTGCGGGTGCGGATCACGTCCCAGAAGCCGAAGTTGACGTAGGGCTCGCGCCGCATCGGGTAGAGCGTGAAGCGCGCGGCGTCCTCCTGCGGCACGATCGGGCACAGCCAGGCCGGCCAGATGCCGATCTCGCGCGCGAAGAATTCGAGGAACTCGGCGGCGCGAGAGAGCGGCACGTCGACGTCCTGGATCACCGACTCGCCGTGCAGGCCCTGCAGGCGGTCGAGCCAGCGCGTCAGGCCGACGCGGCTGTTCCAGCGCATGATGCGGGTGTAGGTGCGCGAGTTGAGCCGCCGCGGGCCGTACAGGCGGCGCACCAGCGGGTTCTGCGCGAGCAGGTTCTTCGAGCACCAGAACCAGTCGGTGTCCCAGCGCCAGATGTAGTCGTGCGCGGTGAGGAAGTCCTCGCGCCGCTCGGCGATCGAGCGGTAGTAGATCTCGCGGTAGGTGTAGTCGCTCGCGTAGGGCGCCTCGTCGACGAAGCGCCCGAGCGTGAGGAAGATTCGGTCGGGCGCGAACACGGTGCCGTCGACGAAGTCCGCATCATTCGCGCGCAGGACCGCGGCCATCGTTGCGAAGCAGTCCTCGCCGCCGCGGAACGCGCGGTGCTCGAGCCGCACGAAGCGCTTCACCGGCGCGGTGCGCGCCACCACGCGCAGCGCATAGCCGAGCGTGCCGTAGGAGTTGGGAAAGGCGTAGAAGAGGTCGGCGTGCTCGTTGTCGGGCCGGCAGACGACGATCCGCCCGTCGCCGGTCAGGACTTCCAGCTCGAGCGCCGTCTCGTGCACGAGGCCGTAGCGGTGGGACGAGGCCTCGATGCCCACCCCGGCCACCGCGCCGCCGAGGGTGATGGTCTTGAGCTGCGGCACCACCGCCGGCATCACGCCCTGCGGCAGGCAGGCCGCGACCAGCTCCTCGTAGCTCGCCATGCCTTCGGCCTCGACGATTCCGGCGGCGGGGTCGACGCGCAGCACCTCGCGGAACTCGCGCACGTCGAGCCGGCGCCGCTCGGGGCCCGCGCGGTCGCGGAACAGGTTCGAGGTCTCCTTGGCCAGGCCGACCTGGCCGCCGCCCTCGCGCAGCCGCGCCGCGAGACGGTCGCGGCGCGCCGCGTGGCGCTCGAGCGCGGCGCTCACGCGCGTTCGCGCTCGTAGATGTGCGCGCGCGACATCGGGTAGTTCTCGGCGGAGATGTTGCCGCGGCTGAACACGATCTGAAAGAGGTGCGTGTAGCCGTCGGGCGAGCGGAACATCTCGGCGCAGCCGTAGAGATAGACGCGCCAGATGCGGCGGAAGCGCTCGTCGAACTTCTTCGGGTCGAGCGCGTGGATCGCGTCCCAGTTGCGGTCGAAGCGCTCGGCCCAGGCGTCGAGCGTGAGCGCGTAGTGCCGGCGCAGGTTCTCGATGTCGACCACCTCGAGCCCCGCCTGCTCCATCGCCACGATCACGTCGGCGAGGCTCGGGATCCAGCCTCCCGGAAAGACCTTGTCGCGGATGAAGAACTCGGTCTCGTAGCGCCCGACGTGGCCGATGAAGTGCAGCATGCCCAGCCCGCCCGGCTTGAGGAACTTGGCGTGCGCCCGCACCACCTCGGCGAGCTGGTCGCGCCCGGCGTGCTCGAGCGTCCCGATCGAGACCACCTTGTCGTATTCGCGCCGGACGTCGCGGAAGTCGGTGTCGATCACCTCGAGCGACCCGCCCAGGCCGCGGCGCGCGATCTCGTCGCGCACCATCGCGACCTGCTCGGTGGTGGTGTTGATTCCCGTCACCTTCACCCCGCAGCGCTCGTGCGCGCGGAACATGAAGCCGCCGAAGCCGCTGCCGATGTCGACCGCCTCCTCGCCGGAAGCGAGGCGCAACTTGGCGCAGACGTGATCGATCTTGTTCTGCTGCGCCTCTTCCAGCGTCCGGGTGCCCTCCTTCCAGTAGGCGCAGGTGTACATCATCAGGGGATCGTCGAGCCAGTAGCGGTAGAACTCGGTGCCGAGGGCGTAGTGAAAGCGCGCGTTCGCCTTGGCCTGCTGCCAGGTCGCGTTCGAGTAGCGCTGCTCGTGCCAGCGGTTGCGCACCGATACCAGCGCGTTGTTCTTCGAGAAGCCGCCGTACATGCCCGCGGCGAGCGCGCTGCGCAGGCTTCCTTCGAGGTCGAGCTCGCCGTCGAAGTAGGAGTCGAGCAGGCCGATGTGGCGGTACAGGGCGGTGCGTCGCTCGGCCGCCGCGGTGTTGAAGCGGAAGGTGAACGCGGGCTCGCCCCGGCCGAGGCGGAGCTCCTGGCCGTCGGCAAAGCGGATCGCGAACGGGGTTCCCGTCTGTTCGGCGAACTGTCGTAGGGCAGGTTCGAGAAGCGTTCTCATGCCTGTCTCAACGGTACAGCGGGCGGGGACCGGCGAAGCAAGATAGAATCCTGCCTTGCCGAGTCTGGTGCCGAGGAAGGGACTCGAACCCCCACAGTGTTGCCACCGCTAGGACCTGAACCTAGTGCGTCTACCAATTCCGCCACCTCGGCAGGGGAGCGCATTTTAGTGGCAGGATCTTACCGTGTCAAAGAAGAAACCTAGCAAAACTTCGTTGCGCCGGCGCGCGCGAGCCGAGCGTCCGGCGGCGGCGCCGCAGGATGCGTACGCGAGCGAGATCCTCGCCGCGCTGAACCGCGCCGGCGCGCCGCTTACCGCCGAGGAGCTCGCCGAGCGGCTCGAAATCCGGCGCCGCGAGCGGCGGGCGTTCGACGCCGCGGTCGCGGCGCTGGAGCGCTCCGGCGCGGTGGTCGAGAACCGCGCCGGCAGCCTGCTCGTGGCCACGCGCCTCGCGCTGCAGGCGGGGCGCATCGAGGGCCACCGCGACGGCCACGGTTTTCTCGTGCCCGACGACGGCGGGCCGCAGGTGTTCCTGCCGCCTGCCGAGATGCGCCAGGTGCTGCACGGCGACCGCGCCGCGGTGCGCGTCACCGGGCGCGATGCGCGCGGCAGGCCCTCGGGCGAGATCGTCGAAGTGCTCGAGCGCGCGACGAGGCGCATCGTCGGCCGGCTGCACTCGGAGCACGGGGTGATGTTCCTGGTGCCGGAGGACCGGCGCATCGCGCAGGACATCCTGGTGCCGCCGAAGGAGGCCGGACGCGCGAAGGCGGGCGAGGTGGTGACCGTCGAGCTGGTGGCGCAGCCGTCCAAGCACGCGCAGCCGATCGGGCGCGTGGCCGAGGTGCTGGGCAGGTACACCGACCCGGGAATGGAGATCGAGATCGCGCTGCGCAAGTTCGACCTGCCGCACGAGCTCTCGAAGAAGGCGATGGCGGCGGCGCGCGCGCTGCCCGAGGCGGTGCGCGAAGAGGACCTCGCCGACCGGCGCGACCTGCGCGAGCTCGGCTTCGTCACCATCGACGGCGAGACCGCGAAGGACTTCGACGACGCGGTGCACGCGGTGCGCGACGGCCGGGGCTTCCGCCTCTGGGTCGCGATCGCGGACGTCAGCCACTACGTGCGCCACGGCGATCCGCTCGACGCCGACGCGCGCGAGCGCGGCACCTCGGTCTATTTCCCGCGCCGCGTGATCCCGATGCTGCCGGAGAAGATCTCCAACGGCCTGTGCTCGCTCAACCCCGAGGTCGACCGCCTGGCGATGGTGTGCGAGATGACGGTCACGCCCAAGGGGGTGGTCGCGCGCTACGAGTTCTATCCGGCGGTGATCCGCTCGCGCGCGCGCCTGACCTACAACCAGGTGTGGGAGTGGCTGTCCTCGGGCAGCGCGCCGCCCTACCTGCAGACGCTCTACGAGGTCTACGGCAGGCTGGCCGAGGAGCGCCGGCGGCGCGGCGCGATCGACTTCGAGACGATCGAGACCAGGATGGTGTTCGACGCCCACGGCAAGATCGAGAGAATCGTTCCCGAGGCGCGCAACGACGCGCACCGCCTGATCGAGGAGTGCATGCTCGCGGCCAACGTCTCGGCCGGCAACCTGCTCTCGGAGCGCCGCCATCCGGTGCTGTACCGCGTGCACGACGTGCCGGCGCCGGACAAGGTCTCGGCGCTGCGCGATTTTCTGGCCGAGCTCGGCCTGCAGCTCCCCGGGGGCGAGGTGCCGCGGCCGGGGGACTACGCCAAGCTGCTCGACGGGATCCGCCAGCGCCCCGATTTCACGCTGCTGCAGACGATCCTGCTGCGCTCGCTCAAGCAGGCGGTCTACAGCCCGGACAACGCCGGCCATTTCGGCCTCGCGTTCGAGGCTTACGTCCACTTCACCTCGCCGATCCGGCGCTACCCCGACCTGCTGGTGCACCGGGCGATCAAGGCCTGCCTCGAGGGACGGCGCTACGAGGGTGTCGACTGGGACGCGCTCGGGCGGCACTGCTCCGACACCGAGCGGCGCGCGGACGAGGCGAGCCGCGACGTCGAGAACTGGCTCAAGTGCTTCTATATGAAGGAGCACGTCGGCGGCGAGTTCACCGGCGCGGTGACCGGGGTGACCTCGTTCGGGCTGTTCGTGACGCTCGACGACTACTTCGTCGACGGGCTGGTGCACATCTCCGAGCTGGGGCGCGACTACTTCCAGTTCGACGCCGCGCGCCACATGCTGCTCGGCGAGCGCAGCGGCAAGCGGTATCGCCTTGCCGACCGCATGAAGGTCAGGCTGGTGCGCGTCGACCTCGAGACGCGCAAGATCGATTTCGTGCCGGCATGAGCAGGCCGCCGCGTGAGCCGAGAGTCCTGTTCGGCTTTCACGCCGTGCTGGCGCGCCTGCGGGCGGATCCCGCTTCCGTGCTCGAGCTCTACGTCGACGCCACGCGCCACGACGCGCGCATCCGCGACGTCGCCACGCAGGCCGAGCGCGCCGGCGTCAAGGTGATGCGGGTGCCGACCAAGCGCCTGGACGGCTTCTACGGCGGCGGCCGGCACCAGGGCGTGGTCGCGCGCGTGGAGGTGAAGAGCGCGGGCCACAGCCTCGACGAGATCCTCGACCGGGTCGAGGGGCCGCCGCTGCTGCTGCTGCTCGACGGCGTCACCGATCCGCACAACCTCGGCGCCTGCCTGCGCGTGGCCAATGCAGCCGGGGTGCACGCGGTGGTGGCGCCGAAGGACCGCGCCGCCGGCATCAGCGCGGCGGTCTCGAAAGTCGCCAGCGGCGCCGCCGAGTCGACGCCCTACCTCATGGTCACCAACCTCGCGCGCACCATCGACGAGCTGAAGGAGCGCGGCATCTGGGTCATCGGCACCGACGGCTCGGCGCGCGCGAGCCTCTACGAGGCGGACCTGCCCGAGTCGATCGCCTGGGTGCTCGGCGCGGAAGGCGAGGGCATGCGCCGCCTGACGCGCGAGCGCTGCGACGCCCTGGTGCGCATCCCGATGCGGGGCGAGGTCGAGAGCCTCAACGTCTCGGTCGCCGCCGGGGTCGCCCTGTTCGAGTCGGTCCGGCGCCGAACCTTGCCCAAGCCCTAGATTTACCTATATAATTCCGCCCCTTTCCTTGCCGCACCGCGACGCATGGCGGGCGGCTTCAACCCACAAGGACCCAAGGAGAACGACGCATGCGGCATTACGAGATCGTATTCATTGTCCACCCGGACCAGAGCGAGCAGGTGCCCGCGATGGTCGAGCGCTACAAGGGCGTCATCGCCGCGCGCAACGGCATCGTGCACCGCCTCGAGGACTGGGGCCGGCGCCAGCTCACCTACCCGCTGCAGAAGGTGCACAAGGCGCACTACGTGCTCATGAACATCGAGTGCGACCAGGAGACCGTCGACGAGCTGGACCATTCGTTCAAGTTCAGCGACGCCGTGCTGCGCCACCTGATCGTCAAGATGACCAAGGCGGTCACCACGCCCTCCCCGATGATGAAGGAGGAGAAGTCCAAGTCGCTGATGGAGCGCGGCGCGGAAGCGAAGCCCGCCGAAGCGCCGGCCGCCTGAGCGACGTTTGGACGAGGCGAACCGGGTCGAGCTGACGGGCAGGATCGCGGAGCTGGGCGCGCTGCGCCACACGCCCGCCGGCATCCCGATCGTCGATCTTCGCATCCGCCACGAGTCCGAAACGGTCGAAGCAGGCTCGACGCGAAAAGTGGAAGCCGAAGTCGAGGCGATCGCGTTCCAGGCCCAGGCCAGGCTGCTCGCCGCCGCCGCCCCGGGCAGCCCGCTGAGAGTAGAAGGATTTTTGTGCGCAAAGAGCCGGCGCTCGAAGAAGCTGGTTCTGCACCTGACCAAGATAGAATTTTCTGAAGGAGTCTGAGTATGCCCCCGCCGCGCAGAGGAAAAGGCAAAGGTAAAGGGAAGTTCAGCAAGGACAAGAAGGACCGCGGACAGAAGGCGCTGTTCCGGCGCCGCAAGTTCTGCCGCTTCACCGCCGAAAAGGTCGAGTGGATCGACTACAAGGATATCGACGTCCTCAAGGACTTCGTGAACGAGAACGGCAAGATCATCCCGGCGCGCATCACCGGCACCGCCGCCGGCTACCAGCGCCAGCTCTCGACCGCGATCAAGCGCGCGCGCTTCCTCGCGCTGCTGCCGTACACCGACCTGCACTGAGGGGCGCGCCATGCAAGTGATCCTGATGGAGAAGGTGGGCCAACTCGGCAACCTCGGCGATGTCGTCAAGGTGAAGGACGGCTTCGCCCGCAACTACCTGATTCCGCACGGCAAGGCCAAGCGGGCGACGCCGGAGAACCTGAAGGCCTTCGAAGCCCGGCGCGCCGAGCTGGAGAAGGTGCATGCCGAGGCGCTGGCGCAGGCACAGGAGCGCGCCGGCAAGCTGGAAGGCCTGACGGTGCAGATCAGCCAGAAGGCGGGCGTCGACGGCCGGCTCTTCGGCTCGGTCACCAACTACGACATCGTCGAGGCGCTGCGCGCGCAGGACGTCGAGATCGAGCGGCGCCAGGTTCGCATGCCGCAGGGGCCGCTCAAACAGGTGGGCGACTTCCCGATCGAGATCGAGCTGCACACCGACGTGGTGAGCACGATCACGGTTTCCGTTCTCGGCGAAGCCTGATTTTTTTCCGCGCGGCGATCGCGTGACGAAAAGGGCTGGCAACAGCCCTTTTCTTTTTGTAGCATCGAATCCTCATGGCCCAGACCCCTCAGACGCAGGCGCTGCGCAACGAAACCGCGGATGCGCAGCTGCTGGCGCTGAAGGTTCCGCCGCATTCGGTCGAGGCCGAGCAGTCGCTCCTGGGCGGGCTGCTGCTCGACAACCAGGCCTTCGACCGCATCGCCGACATCGTTTCCGGGCAGGACTTCTACCGCGACGACCACCGCCGCATCTACCGCCATATCGTCAAGCTGGTCGAGGCCGCCAAGCCGGCCGACGTGGTGACGGTATCCGAGTCGATCGAGGCGAGCGAGGACAAGGACAAGACCGGCGGCCCGGCCTACCTCGGCGCGCTGGCGCAGAACACGCCGAGCGCGCTCAACATCCGCCGCTACGCCGAGCTGGTGCGCGAGCGCGCGGTGCAGCGGCGCCTGGCGCAGACCGCCACCGAGATCGCCGAGAACGCGCTCAACCCGGGGGGCAAGGAAGTCGGCCAGCTGCTCGACGAAGCCGAGTCGCGCATCCTCGAGATCGGCGAGGCGGGGTCGCGCCACACCGCGGGGCTGGAGGAGATCAAGCCGGTGCTGGCGCGGGTGCTCGAGCGCATCGACCACCTCTACCACCGCGACAACCCGTCCGACGTCACCGGCGTGCCGACGGGCTTTCACGACCTCGACACCCGCACCGCGGGCCTGCAGCCGGGCGACCTGATCATCGTCGCCGGGCGCCCCTCGATGGGCAAGACGGCGTTCGCGCTCAACATCGCCGAGAACGTGGCGCTCGCCAGCCTCTTGCCGGTGGCGGTCTTCAGCATGGAGATGAGCGGCACCCAGCTCGCCACCCGGATGCTCGGCTCGATCGCGCGGGTGGACCAGCACAAGATGCGCACCGGCCGGCTGACGGACCAGGAGTGGCACGACCTGTCCGAGGCGATGGGCCGGCTGCACGACGCGCCGATCTTCATCGACGAGACCGCGGCACTGAATTCGCTCGAGATCCGCACCCGCGCGCGGCGCCTCTGGCGCCAGTTCGGCGGCAAGCTCGGGCTGGTGGTGGTCGACTACCTGCAGCTGATGTCGAGCACCAACTCGAAGGGCAGCGAGAACCGCGCCACCGAGATCTCCGAGATGTCGCGCTCGCTCAAGGCGCTGGCGAAGGAGCTCAAGGTGCCGGTGATCGCCCTGTCGCAGCTCTCGCGCGCGGTCGAGCAGCGCAACGACCGGCGGCCGATGATGTCGGACCTGCGCGAGTCGGGCGCCATCGAGCAGGACGCCGACGTGATCCTGTTCATCTACCGCGACGAGGTCTACTCGCCCGACAAGCCCGAGGCGAAGGGACGCGCCGAGGTGATCATCGGCAAGCAGAGGAACGGCCCGATCGGCAAGGTCGAGCTGACTTTCCTCGGCCAGTTCACGCGATTCGAGAACTTCGCCCCCCCGGGATCGTTCTGAGTAGGTAGGCGGCCGCGCGAAATGCGCGCAATACGGCCGCGACCTTGCGTATGCGTTACCGGATACTGATTTTGCTGGCGCTTTTCGCGCTTGCGCCCTGCGGCGCCGTGCGCGCGCAGCCGCCCGCGCACGACAGCGGCGGCTACCGGCTGGTGATCGAGGCGCCGGAGGGCGTGAAAGGCGTGCTCGAGCGCGGCCTGAGCCTCGCGCGCTGGCGCGACTACGTCGGCATGACCGGGCCGCTGCTGCGGCGCCTGGTGGCCGAGTCGGTGCCGGAGGTGAGGCAGACGCTCAACGCCGAGGGCTGGTTCTCGCCGCGGGTCGAGACCTCGGTCGAGGCGGCCGACGGCGGCTGGGTGGTCCGCATCAAGGTCGATCCCGGCGAGCCCACCCGCGTCACCGCGGTCGATCTGCATTTCACCGGCCCGGTGACGCAGGGCGATCCCGACGGCGAGGCGCGCATGAAGGCGGCGCGCGAGGCCTGGAGCCTGCCGGTCGGCGCGCGCTTCCGCCAGGCGGACTGGACCGCGGCCAAGGCGCGCTCGCTCGCGGCGCTGACCGAGCTGCGCTACGCGGGCGCTTCGATCGCCGCCAGCGAGGCGCGCATCGACCCCGCCTCGAGGAGCGCGGTGCTGAGCGTCACCTTCGATTCGGGCCCGCCTTTCTTCGTCGGATCGATCGAGGTCTCGGGAACGCGCAGGGTCGACCCGCAGATCGCGCGGAACTACAGCACCCTGCGCCGCGGCGAGCCCTGGAGCCGCGAGCGGATCTCGCTCTACGAGCGCCGGCTGGTGGAGAGCGGCTACTTCGCCGGCGCCCAGATCGACATCGACCGCGACCCGGCGAAGGCCGCCGCCGCGCCGCTGCGCGTCAAGGTGATCGAGGGCCGCAGGCAGCATATCAACGCCGGCATCGGCTACAGCACCGACGCCGGCGTGCGCGGCAATCTCGGCTACCGCAACAGCAACGTGCACATCCTCTCCGAGCCGTGGCGGCTGAGCAGCGACCTGCGCGCCGACTCGAAGACCCAGACCCTCGAGGGCGCGCTCGACGGCCCGCCGCGCCCGGGCGGTTCCTGGGACACCTACGGCTTCAGCCTCGAGCGCAGCGACATCGAGAACGAGAAGACGGTCGGCGTGCGCGTGGGCTACGCCTACAACTGGGGCGTGGAGCGCAACCCGTCGCACATCGGCCTCGAGTGGCGCAGCGAGAACCGCGAGGTACCGGGCCTCCCGGACGACGGCCGCTACGCGGTGTACCTGGGGTGGCGCAAGACGCTGCGCCGCACCGACAATTTCGTCGATCCGACGCGCGGCTACCTCGGCTCGATCGAGGTCGGCACCGCGGTTCCCGGCCTCGCCACCGAGAACTTTCAGCGCGTGCTCGCCACCTTCAACCTGTTCGTGCCGGCCGGTCCGCGCGACGATTTCCAGTTCCGGCTCCAGGGCGGCTACGTGCGCGCGGCGACGCGCCAGGGCATCCCCTCCGCTTACCTGTTTCGCACGGGGGGCGACCAGACCGTGCGCGGCTACGCCTTCGACTCGATCGGCGTGCAGGAGGGCGGCGCGACCGTCGGCGGGCGCTACCTGACGGTGGCGAGCGCCGAGTACATCCACTGGCTCACCCCGGAATGGGGCGCGGCGGCGTTCGTCGACGCCGGCAACGCCTTCGACGACCTGAGCGAGCGCAAGCCCAAGATCGGCTACGGCGTCGGCGCGCGCTGGCGCTCGCCGATCGGTCCGTTTCGCATCGATCTCGCCTACGGCGCCGATATCAAGCAGTTCAGGCTGCACTTTTCCGCGGGGTTCAGCTTCTGATGCTCCGCCGCGCGCTCATTCTTCTGGCCGCGCTCGCGCTCCTCGCGCTGGCGGCGCTCGCCGGCGGCGCCTGGTGGCTGCTCGGCACGCAGCAGGGGCTCGACTGGGCGCTCGCGCGCGCCGGCGAGGCGAGCGCGGGGAGGCTTCGCATCGAGGCGCCGCGCGGCACGCTCGGCGGAGGGATCGAGGCGCGCAGCCTGTCATTCGCCGACGCCGGCGTGAAGCTGGACGCGCGCGGCGTCGCCACGCGAGTCTCGGCGCTCTCGCTGCTCTTCCTGCGCCCCGAGATCGCGCGCCTCGAGGCGCGCGAGATCGACCTCGTTTTGCCCGAGGGAGGCGGCGCGGCGGCGCTGCCGCGCTCGCTCGCGCTGCCGCTGCGCCTGCGGGTGGCGGGCCTGCGCGTCGGCACGCTGCGGGTGGAGCGCGGCGCACAGGCCTTCGTGCTGCGCGACCTGCGGCTGATCTACGGCTACGGCCGCCGCGGCCACAGCGTCGAGCGCCTGCACCTCGAGACCGAGGGCGTCACGCTCGAGGGCCGCGCCGCGCTCGGCGCCTCGCCCCCGTTCGCGCTCTCCGGCGCGCTGCGCCTCGCCGGAGCCCGCGCGGGCGTGCCGTTCAAGGCCGAGCTCGAGCTCTCGGGCAGCCTCGAGAAGATCGCCGTGCGCGCACGCGGCGAAGCGAAGGGAGCGCTCGTCGAGGCGAGCGCGAGCCTGCGTCCGCTCGCAGGCCTGCCGCCCGACAAGCTCGACCTCGAGCTGAGCAAGCTCGACCTGCGCGCGTTCGACGCCGCGCTGCCGCACACGCGCCTGCGGGTCTCGGCAAAGCTCGTGCGCGACGGCGCCGCGCTCGCCGGCCCCGTCACGGTCGCCAACGCGCTCGCGGGCCGCATCGCCGACGGGCGCGTGCCGGTCGCAACGCTCGACGGCGCGCTGCGCGTCGACCTGGAGCATGCCGAGCTGAGCGGCCTGCGCGCGGGGCTCGGGGACGCGGGCAGCGTCGCCGGGCGGCTGACGCTCGACCGGCAAGGCAAGCTCGACGCCGCGCTCGATCTTTCCCGCATCGATCTGTCGCGGCTCGCGCAGCTGCCCGCGAGCGAGCTCACGGGCCAGCTGACGCTGTCGGGGTCGTTATCGGGCGAGCCGCGCGCAAAGGCGCAGTTCAGCCTCGGCCCTTCGACGCTCGCGGGCCGCGCGCTCGGCGGCGAAGGGCGCCTGCGGCTGGCAGGCGGGCGGGTCGAAGACGGCACGCTTGAGCTGAAGTATTCCGGTGCCGCGATCGGGGTCAACGGCGATATCGGTCCCGACCGTGGCCACCTGCGCGTGCGCGTCCAGGCGCAGGATCTGGCGAGCCTCTGGCCGCGGCTCGCCGGCCGGGCGACGGTGGAAGGCGAGGTCTTCGGCGGGTGGCGCGATCCTGCGCTGCGGCTGCGCGCGACCGGCGACGAGCTGGCGCTGAATGCAACCGGGCTGCGCGCCGAGCGCATGCAGTTGACGTTCGATGGCAAGCGCTCACGCCACGACATCGCGCTTGAAGCGCAGGGCAAGGGCTTCGATCTATCGGCCAGGCTGCGCGGCGCGCTCACCGCGGGCGACGTTTGGAGGGCCACGCTCGTCTCGGCGCGTAATCGCGGCACGCTGCCCTTCGAGCTCGAGCACCCGGCCGAGATCAGCGTCGCGCGCCGGCGCGCCGAGCTGCGCGGGCTCGCCGCGCGCTTCGAGCAGGGGCGCTTGAGCGTGCGCGAGCTGCGCTGGGAAAACGGCGGGCTCGCGAGCCGCGGCGAGCTGGACCGGGTCGCGCTGCTGCCGCTGCTCAGGCTCGCCGGCGTCGAGGCGCCGCTCGAGGGCAAGCTCGCGCTCGGCGCCGAGTGGTCGATCAGCGCCGCGCCGCGCCTCAGCGGCAGCTTCAGGCTGTGGCGCGAGGACGGCGACCTCGCGCTCGGGCACGAGGCGCCGATCGAGCTCGGCCTGAGCGGGCTCGAGGTCGACGGCACGCTCGCCGACGGCCGGCTCGAGGCGAAGGGGCGATTCGCCGCGCGCACCGGCAAGGGCGAGCTCGCGCTGCGCCTCGACCCGTCGGCCGGCGCGGCGGGAGGCGTGCCCTGGGGCGCCGATTCGCGCCTCGCCGCGCGCCTGAGCGCCGAGCTCGCCTCGCTCGCGCCGTTCGCGGCGCTGCTCGACCGCTCTGCGCAGATCGACGGCAGGGTCGGCGCGCAGATCGAGGCGAACGGCACCCTCGGCCATCCCGAGCTCTCGGGCAGCATCGAGGGCGACGCGATCACCTACGCCCGGCCGCCCGACGGCATCGACCTGGTCGACGGTGAGCTGCGCGCGCGGATCGCGAACAACGTCGTCGAGCTTTCGCGGCTGTCGATCGCTTCGGCCGCCGGCGGCCGCTTCACCGCCCAGGGCACGCTCACGCGCGGCGAAGCCGACCGGGCGGCGATCACCTGGAAGGCCGAGAAGTTCGCCCTGCTCGACCGTCCCGACCAGCGCCTGACCGTGAGCGGGCAGGGGGCGGCCGCGATGGAGCACCGCCGGCTCTCGTTCTCCGGCGCGCTGCGGGCCGACAGCGGCTTCTTCTCCTTCGAGGCGGTCGCCCTGCCCAAGCTGGGCGACGACGTCGTGGTGGCCGGGCGCGAGCAGGCCGCGCCCGTCGAGCGGCGCATCGGCCGCAAGCAGAACCCTTCGCCGGTCGACGTCGACTTCGAGCTCGACCTCGGCAGCGACCTGCGCATCCGCGGGCGCGGCCTGGATACGGGGCTGGCCGGCAAGGTGCACGTGCGCACCGACGACAAAGGGGTGCTGATCGGCCAGGGCACGGTGAACGCGGTGCGCGGCACCGTCACCGCCTACGGCACGCGCCTCGGCATCGAGCGCGGGCGGCTGATCTTCGACGGGCCGGTGAACCGGCCGTCGCTCGACATCCTGGCGATGCGCCGCAATCAGCAGGTCGAAGCGGGGGTGGCGGTCACCGGCACGCTGCAGAACCCGACGGTGCGGCTGGTCTCGGAGCCGCCGGTGCCCGAAGGCGAGGCGCTTTCCTGGCTGGTGCTGGGCAGGGCCCCGGGCAGCGCCTCGGGCGCCGACTTCGGCATGCTGCGTACGGCCGCGGGCGCGCTGCTCGGGCAGGAGTCGCTGGGCGGGCCGAACGCGATTGCTCAGCGGCTCGGCATCGACTCGATATCGGTCGGCTCGCGCAGCACGCTCGGCAGCGAGTTCGTCGCGGTCGGCAAGCGCATCAACGACCGCATGAGCGTGATCTACGAGCAGGGCATCGGCGCCACCGCGAGCGCGCTGCGGCTCGATTTCGACCTGTCGCGCCACTGGGCGCTGAGCGCCACCGGCGGCCAGCAGAGCGACGTCGGCCTGCGCTTTCGCTACAGCTTCGACTGAGCGGCGCCGCCTGCTAGAGCACCTCGGCCGCGTGGTCGGCCAGGCGCGAGCGCTCGCCGCGCGCGAGCGTGACCTGTCCCGCGTGGGTCCAGCCCTTCATCCGGTCGACGACGTAGGTCAGGCCCGAGCTACCCTCGGTGAGGTAGGGCGTGTCGATCTGCGCGATATTGCCGAGCAGCACCACCTTGGTGCCGGGCCCGGCGCGCGTGACCAGCGTCTTCATCTGCTTGGGCGTGAGGTTCTGCGCCTCGTCGATGATCAGCCACTTCTTGATGAAGGTGCGCCCGCGCATGAAGTTGAGCGACTTGACCTTGATCCGCGAGCGCACCAGGTCGCGCGTGGCGGCGCGCCCCCATTCGCCGCCCGTCTCGTCGGAGGCGTTGAGCACGTCGAGGTTGTCCTCGAGCGCGCCCATCCAGGGCTGCATCTTCTCCTCCTCGGTGCCGGGGAGGAAGCCGATGTCGTCGCCGAGCGGCACGGTGACGCGCGTCATGATGATCTCGGTGTAGCGCTTGTCGTCGAGCGCCTGGGTGAGGCCCGCGGCGAGGGCGAGCAGCGTCTTGCCGGTGCCGGCCTGGCCGAGCAGGGAGACGAAGTCGATCGAAGGGTTCATCAGCAGGTTGAGGGCGAAATTCTGCTCGCGGTTGCGCGCGGTGATGCCCCACACCGAGTTCTTCGAGTGGGTGTAGTCGCGCAGCGTCTCGAGCACCGCGGTGCGGCCCGATTTCTCCTTGACCAGCGCGTACAGCGGCCGGTCGCCCGACTCGTCGTAGACGAACTCGTTCAGCAGCAGCTGCGGCACGAGCGGGCCGCGGATGCGGTAGTAGGTGTGGCCTTCCTTGCGCCACGACTCCATGTCGCGCGCGTGGCGCTCCCAGAAGTCCGGCGCGAGCTTGCGCACCCCGGTGTACAGGAGATCCGCGTCCTCCAGCACCTTGTCGTTGAAGTAGTCCTCGGCGGCGAGCCCGAGCGCGCGCGCCTTGATGCGCATGTTGATGTCCTTCGACACCAGCACGACCTGGCGCTGCGGCTCGCGCGCGTGCAGGTGGCGCACCACCGAGAGGATCTGGTTGTCGGTCTTGCCGATCGGCAGGGTCGCCGGCAGCTCGCCGTTGATCGCCTCGGTCTGCAGGAACAGGCGCCCGCCGGTCGCTGCGCCCTCGGGGGTGCGCAGCGGCAGCCCGGCCTTGATGTCGCCGCTCTCGTGCGAGACCACGTCGTCGAGAAAGCGGCTCGCCTGGCGCGCGTTGCGCGCGACGTCCGACAGACCCTTCTTGTTGCTGTCGAGCTCCTCCAGCGTTCCCATCGGCAGGTAGATGTCGTGCTCTTCGAACCTGAACAGGCTGGAAGGGTCGTGCATCAGCACGTTGGTATCGAGCACGAACAGCTTGGTGACGCGTTTCTTCTGCGGGCGGGGACGTTTCGACATCGGGGAGGAGGCGGGGAGGGGGGAGGGGGCGGAGTGTTCGCTGCTTGCTTCGTCGCGGTCGTCGACCGGACGGTCAAAGGGCTTTAACAAA
>CAZLUX010000015.1:29660-31850 GCA_964562815.1 uncultured Enterobacteriaceae bacterium | reverse complement strand
TGCTTCTTCGCCTGCTCGAACATGTCGCGCACCCTCGCCGCGCCGACGCCGACGAACATTTCGACGAAGTCCGAGCCCGAAATCGAGAAGAACGGCACCTTCGCTTCGCCCGCGATGGCCCGCGCGAGCAGGGTCTTGCCGGTCCCCGGCGAGCCGACCATCAGCACGCCCCGCGGGATACGCCCGCCCAGCTTCTGGAACTTGGAAGGATCGCGCAGGAAATCGACCAGCTCGGAGACGTCTTCCTTCGCCTCCTCGCAGCCGGCAACGTCGGCAAAAGTGACGGTATTGGTCGACTCGTCGAGCATGCGCGCGCGCGATTTCCCGAACGAGAACGCGCCGCCCCGCCCGCCGCCCTGCATCTGGCGCATAAAGAAGATCCAGACGCCGATCAGCAACAGCATCGGGAACCAGGACACGAAGATGTTCATCAGCAGCGAGGGCTGCTCCTCGGGCTTGGCTTCGATCTTGACGCCGTACTTCAGCAGGTCCGAAACCAGCCAGATATCCCCCGGCGAGTAGCTCACCACCCGCTTGCCATCGGTCGTGGTCGCCTTGAGCTGCCGGCCTTCGATCGTCACCTTGGCGATCTGCCCCGACTTGACCTCGTCGAGGAACTGCGAATACTCCATCGGCTGCTGGGCCGTATGGCGAGTATTGAACTGATTGAACACGGTCATCAGCACCAGCCCGATGACGAGCCAGATGACCAGGTTCTTAAGCATGTTGTTCAAAGACTTACTCCTTCGCGCCGTGGCGCCCGTCCACAAGCCATTCTAGCGCCTCTTCCGCATTGCAAAAAGGGGACTTTCCCCGACTCTCAGTGCTGCTTAGGGCCGCGTGCCAGAAGATATGTTTCTCGCGACTCTCCGCGCGAAGCTCCGGGCTTGCGCACCGACACTGTTTGAAACGCCGTCCGGGCCAGCGCGCGAATCTCGTCGAACGCCTCGCCCTGAAATACCTTGACAACCAGCGCGCCGGTTGGTTTCAGGACTTCGCAAGCCAGTTCCACCGCCAGACCCGCCAATTCCGCCGCGCGCGCCTGGTCCACCCCCGGAATCCCCGAAAGGTTGGGCGAAAGGTCGCACAACACCAGATCCGCCGCTCCACCCAGCGCCTCGCGAGCCGCGGCGCGCGCCTGCGGCTCGCGCACGTCGCCCCTCAGTACCTTAACTCCCGAAATGGGGGTGATTTCCAGCAAATCAATCGCCACCACCCGCCCCGCCGGCCCCACCTTGCGCGCCGCGACCTGGGACCATCCACCCGGCGCTGCGCCGAGATCCAGCACGCGCATGCCGGGCCGGAGCAACCTGTCCTTCCGGTCGATTTCGAGAAGTTTGTACGCCGCGCGCGAGCGAAAGCCCTGCGCTCTCGCCTGGCGGACGTAGCGGTCGGTGACATGCCGGTGCAGCCAGGCTTTACTGGATTTGGCCACCGCTCCGGGTCCGCCGCCAGGCGCTAGACGTAGCGGACGTCGACGATCTCGTAGCGCTTGACGCCGCCCGGGGTGCGCACCTCGACCACGTCGCCGGCGTCCTTGCCGATCAGGGCCCGCGCGATCGGCGAGCTGATCGAAATGCGGCCTTCCTTGATCTCGGCCTCGTCCTCACCGACGATCTGGTAGGTCACGGCCTCGCCGCCCTCTTCCTCCAGGTCGACGGTGGCGCCGAACACGCAGCGGCCCTCGGCGTCCAGCAGCTTGGGATCGATGATCTGCGCATTGGCGAGCTTGGCCTCGATTTCGGAGATGCGGCCCTCGACGAACGCCTGGCGCTCGCGCGCCGCGTCGTACTCGGCGTTCTCGGAAAGGTCCCCGTGCGCGCGCGCCTCCGCGATCGCGCTGATCACCCCCGGTCGCTCGACGGACTTCAGGCGTTGCAGCTCGGCGCGCAGCAGCTCGGCGCCACGACTTGTGATCGGTGTCTTGGCCATGCCCGAATGTTACGCGACCTTGGCGGTCGCCGTCAGCTGGGCGTGAAGATCCTGTAGCCGATAGGGCTCGAGCTGCGCCAGGTGCTTCATCCCCTCGCACGCCGCCTTGGCGCCGGCTATCGTGGTGTAGTAGGTCACGCGTTGCGCCAGCGCCGTGGTACGGATCGAGCGCGAGTCCGAGATCGCCGTGCGGGTATCCTCGACCGTGTTGACGATGAAGCTCACCTCGCCGTTCTTGATCATGTCGACGATATGGGG
>CAZLUX010000015.1:11270-29560 GCA_964562815.1 uncultured Enterobacteriaceae bacterium | reverse complement strand
TCCGGGCCCAGGATGGTGTCGACGCCGGGGAACTTCGCGAACGGGAACACCGCTTCCTTGACGGAGAAATAAGGCGGCCGCATCATGCCGCCGATACCCTGCGCGGCGAGCGACTTGCCGGCCATGCAGCGCGCGGCGATCTTGGCGAGCGGCAGCCCGGTCGCCTTCGACACGTAGGGCACGGTCCGCGAGGCACGTGGATTGACCTCCAGCACGTAGACCACGTCGCGCTGGATCGCGAACTGCACGTTCATCAGCCCGACCACGTCGAGCGCGCGGGCCAGCATCTCGGTCTGCCGGCGCAGCTCGCCCTCGAGCTCGGCGGACAGCGAATGCGGCGGCAGGCAACAGGCCGAATCGCCTGAGTGCACGCCCGCCTGCTCGACGTGCTCCATCACGCCGCCGACGAAGACTTCCTTGCCGTCGGCGACGCAGTCGACGTCGACCTCGATCGCGTCCGAGAGATAGCGGTCGAGCAAGACTGGCGAATCGTTCGAGACCCGCACTGCGTTTTCCATGTATCGCATCAGGTCCGCCTGATGGTGAACGATCTCCATCGCCCGCCCGCCGAGCACGTAACTCGGGCGCACGACCACCGGGTAGCCGATCTCGTCGGCCAGCTTGAGGGCCTCCTGAGCCGAGCGCGCCGTGCGGTTCGGCGGCTGGCGCAGCTTCAGCCTCTCGATGAGCTTCTGGAATCGCTCCCGGTCCTCGGCGGCGTCGATCATGTCGGCGCTGGTGCCGATGATCGGCACGCCCGCCGCGGCGAGATCGCGCGCCAGCTTGAGCGGCGTCTGCCCGCCGTACTGAACGATCACCCCGAAGGGCTTTTCCTTGGCGACGATCTCGAGCACGTCCTCGAGCGTGAGCGGCTCGAAGTACAGGCGGTCCGAAGTATCGTAGTCGGTGGACACGGTCTCCGGGTTGCAGTTGACCATGATGGTCTCGAACCCGTCTTCGCGCAGCGCCAGCGCCGCGTGCACGCAGCAGTAGTCGAATTCGATCCCCTGGCCGATACGGTTCGGACCTCCCCCCAGCACCATCACCTTGCGCCGTGCGCTCGGCTCGGCCTCGCACTCCTCCTCGTAGGTGGAGTACATGTACGCGGTCGAGGTCGAGAACTCGGCCGCGCAGGTATCGACGCGCTTGAACACCGGCCGGATACCGAGCGCGTGCCGCTTCGCGCGCACTTCCTTCTCGGTCGTGTTGAACAGATAGGCCAGGCGCCGGTCGGAGAAGCCCTTGCGCTTGAGCGTCCTCAGCGTATCGGGATCGATCGCGGTCAGCAGCCGGTCGTCGAGCTCCATTTCGAGGTCGACGATCTCCTTGATCTGCGCCAGGAACCAGGGATCGATGCGGGTGAGTCGGTGCACCTCCTCGAGCGTGAAGCCGTTCTCGAAGGCATCGCCGACGTACCAAATGCGCTCCGGCCCGGGCTCGCCCAGCTCCTTTTCGATCGTCTCGCGGTCGGTGGTGCGCTGGTTCAGCCCGTCCACCCCGACCTCGAGCCCGCGTAGCGCCTTCTGGAACGACTCCTGGAAGGTGCGCCCGATCGCCATCACCTCGCCCACCGATTTCATCTGCGTGGTCAGGCGGTCGACCGCCAGCGGGAACTTCTCGAACGCGAAGCGCGGCACCTTGGTGACCACGTAGTCGATCGTCGGCTCGAACGAGGCCGGCGTCGCGCCGCCGGTGATCTCGTTCCTCAGCTCGTCGAGCGTGTAACCGACCGCGAGCTTGGCCGCGACCTTCGCGATCGGAAAGCCGGTCGCCTTCGAGGCCAGCGCCGAGGAGCGCGAGACGCGCGGGTTCATCTCGATCACCAGCATCTGGCCATTCTCCGGGCTGATCGCGAACTGCACGTTCGAGCCGCCGGTGTCGACCCCGATCTCGCGCAGCACCGCGATCGAGGCGTCGCGCATGATCTGGTATTCCTTGTCGGTCAGCGTCTGCGCCGGCGCCACCGTGATCGAGTCTCCGGTGTGCACGCCCATCGGATCGAGGTTCTCGATCGAGCAGACGATGATGCAGTTGTCGCGCTTGTCGCGCACGACCTCCATCTCGAATTCCTTCCAGCCGATCACGGACTCTTCGATCAGCAGCTCGCGCGTGGGCGAGGCCTCGAGCCCCCGCTCGCAGATGGTGACGAACTCTTCGCGGTTGTAGGCGATCCCGCCGCCGCTGCCGCCGAGCGTGAACGAGGGCCGGATCACGACCGGGAAGCCGATGCCGGCCTGCACCTGCAGCGCCTCCTCCATCGAGTGCGCGAGCGAGGAGCGAGGGCAGGACAGGCCGATCCTCTGCATCGCGCGCTTGAACTTCTCGCGATCCTCGGCCTTGTCGATCGCGTCGCGCGAGGCGCCGATCAGCTCGACGCCGAATTTCTCGAGCACGCCCTCGCGCGCGAGATCGAGCGCGCAGTTGAGCGCGGTCTGCCCGCCCATGGTGGGCAGCAGCGCGTCGGGCCGCTCCTTTTCGATGATGCGCGCCACAAGCCGCCAGTTGATCGGCTCGATGTAGGTCGCATCCGCCGTCCCCGGATCGGTCATGATGGTCGCCGGGTTCGAGTTCACCAGGACCACCCGGTAGCCCTCCTCGCGCAGCGCCTTGCAGGCCTGCGCACCCGAATAGTCGAACTCGCAGGCCTGGCCGATGACGATCGGGCCCGCGCCGATGACCAGCACGCTCTTCAGGTCAGTTCTCTTGGGCATCGCTCATCAGCTTGGCGAAACGGTCGAACAGGTAACCGATATCGTGCGGCCCCGGGCTTGCCTCGGGGTGGCCCTGGAAGCAGAAGGCCGGACGGTCGGTGAAGGCGAGCCCCTGCAACGAGCCGTCGAACAACGAGACGTGGGTCGGCCTCACGCCCGGCGGCAGCGTAGCGGGATCGACCGCGAAACCGTGGTTCTGGCTCGTAATGACGACCTGCCCGGTGTCGAGGTCCTTGACGGGGTGGTTGGCGCCGTGGTGGCCGAATTTCATCTTCACCGTGCGTGCGCCCGCCGCAAGCCCCATCAGCTGGTGACCGAGGCAGATGCCGAAGATCGGCAACTGCCTGTGCTCAAGCAGCTCCCGGATCGCTTCGATGGCGTAGCCGCACGGCTCCGGATCGCCGGGGCCGTTCGACAGGAAGATGCCGTCGGGCTTCAGCGCCAGCGCGTCCTTTGCGCTCGCCTGCGCCGGCAGCACGCTGACGCGTGCGCCGCGTTCGACCAGCATCCGCAGGATGTTGCGCTTGATGCCGTAATCGTAGGCGACGACGTGAAAGCGCGCCTCGCCGCCCTCGCGGTGGCCCGTGCCGAGCGCCCATACCCCTTCCCCCCACTCGTAGGGCTTGGCAGTGCTGACCACTTTGGCGAGATCCATTCCCGCCAGGCCGGGAAACGCTCGCGCCGCCGCCAGCGCCCGGTCGATGTCGATTTCGCCCGCAACCACGCAGCCGTTCTGCGCGCCCTGTTCGCGCAACACGCGGGTCAGGCGGCGCGTATCGATGTCGGCGACGGCCACGACACCGTTGGCCGCCAGGTATTCGCTCAGGCTCCTGCGCGAGCGCCAGTTCGAGTGCGCCGCGGGGACGTCTCGCACCACCAGCCCGGCGGCGGACACCTTGCTCGATTCGTCGTCCTCGGGGTTTGTACCCGTATTGCCGATGTGGGGATACGTCAGGGTGACGATCTGGCGGCAGTACGACGGGTCGGTAAGGATCTCCTGGTAGCCGGTCATCGAGGTGTTGAACACCACCTCCCCGGCCGAAAGGCCCGCTGCGCCGACCGCGCGGCCCCGGAACACCGTCCCGTCGGCGAGGACGAGTGCGGCAGGTTCGAGAGCGGCCAAAACAGGAACTCCAGGAGTAGATGCGAAAAAGCGGAAGAGGCTGTCGCCCCTCCCGCTCGTTTGAGCAGTAAATTATACCGGCTCCCGGGCCTGCCCGGCAACGTGGCGCTACTTGAGCCCCAGCACGTCGAACATGTCGAACAAGCCGGACTTCCTGCCGCGCAGGAACTTGGCCGCGCGCAGCGCGCCGAGCGCGTAGGTCATCCGGCTCGAGGAGCGGACCGTGACCTCGACCCGCTCGCCGGCGCCCGCGAAGATGACCGTGTGCTCGCCGACGATATCGCCGCCCCGGATCGCGTGAAAGCCGATCGCCTTGGGGTCGCGCTCGCCGGTGTCACCGTGGCGCCCGTGGACCGCGCAATCTTCGAGCTTGCGCCCAAGCGCGCTCGCCACCACCTCGCCCAGCTTGAGCGCGGTTCCCGAAGGGGCGTCGACCTTGTGGCGGTGGTGCGCCTCGACGATTTCCACGTCGTAGCCGTCGCCCAGGATCCGGGCCGCGGTTTCGGCGAGCTTGAAGGTGACGTTGACACCCACCGCCATGTTCGGCGCCATCACCAGCGCGGCGCGCTTCGCCGCCTCGGCGATGCCCGCCTTTTGGGCATCGGTAAAGCCCGTCGTGCCGATCACCATCGCCCTGCCCTTTTGCGCGCAAATGTCGAGATGCGCGAGCGTGCCCTCGGGCCGGGTGAAGTCGATCAGCACGTCCGCTCCGGCGAGCGCCGCGGCGACATCCGAACTGAGCGGGATCGCGCAGGGCAGGCCCGTCAGCTCGCCCAACTCGCGCCCCAACGCAGGGTGGCCGGCGCGCTCAAGCGCCGCGGCCAGCTCGAGCTCGGGATCGCCGAGCACCGCCTCGATCAGGGCGCGTCCCATGCGCCCGGTGCTGCCCGCGATCGCGATCTTCACTTGCCGGCCTCTCCGAATTCCTGCCGCTCGCTGGCTGTCACGACGTCACCCTCGAGATGGTCCAGCTTCCCGTCCTTGAAGAACAGGGCCACCTTGCGCTCTACGGGCTTGCCGCCCGGCTTCTTGTCGTAATACACGTAGTCCCACCGGTTCGCGTGGAAGATGTCGGTAAGCAGCGGCGTGCCCATGACGAATCGCACCTGCTCCTTGGACATGCCCGGCTTGAGCCGCGACACCATCTCCTGGGACACGTAGTTGCCCTGCTGGATGTCGATCGTGTACGCGTCGAGGAGCCTTGAGATGCCGCTGCAGCCCGCGAGCGCAAGCACCGCGGCGGCCAGAAGCACGCGAATAGGAAGCCTCACGGAAGCTCAATTTCCAAGGGACGGGAAAGGCTATATCATAAACGACGATCGACATCGGGGACCCGCCCGGCGATGAACACTGCGCAGAGCCTGAAGGAAATCGGCCTCAAGGCAACGCTTCCCCGGCGCAAGATCCTGGAGTTGTTCGAAACCAGCAAGGACGTACGCCACTTCTCGGCGGAAGACGTCTATCGCCGGCTCATCGCCGAAGGCATCGACGTCGGCCTCGCGACGGTCTACCGCGTGCTGACCCAGTTCGAGCAGGCCGGCCTGCTTTCGCGTCAGCACTTCGAAACCGGCAAGGCGGTGTTCGAGCTGAATCAGGGTGGCCACCACGACCACCTCGTCTGCCTGCAGTGCGGCTGGGTCGAGGAGTTCTACGATCCAGAGATCGAGAAGCGGCAGACCGAGATCACCCGCAAGCGCGGCTTCGCGCTGCGCGGCCATTCGCTGGCGCTGTACGCGGACTGCAACAAGCCCGATTGCGAGCATCGCGCGGAGGCGCGGCAGATCGAGAGCGACTCGAGCGGCGACGCTTAGCCGCCGAGCATTTCCGCCGCGTGCCGGCGCGTGGTCGCGGTGATCTGTGCGCCGCCGAGCATCCGCGCCAGCTCCTCGACGCGAGCATCCCGTTCCAGCTGCCGCACGCTCACGGAGAGCTTGCGGCGCGACCCCGCTTTCACGACCGTCCATTGCCTGTCGCCCTGCGCTGCGACCTGTGGCAGGTGGGTCACGCACAGCACCTGCCGCTCGCGCCCCAGGCGACGCAGCGAACGGCCGACCGTCTCGGCCACCGCTCCGCCGATCCCCGAGTCGACCTCGTCGAACACGAGCGTGCCGACTGGCGAGGCCTTGCTCGCCACGAGCTGAAGCGCGAGGCTGATGCGCGACAGCTCCCCGCCGGAGGCCACCTTGGCGAGCGGCCGCAACGGCAGGCTCGGGTGCGACGACACCGTGAATTCGACCTCCTCCGCTCCCGTCGCCGCGGGGGCCTCGAGAGGGTGCAGTTCCACCGCGAAGCGCCCGCCCGCCATGGCAAGCTGCTGCATGCCTTCGCTCACCGCCTTCGACAGCGCCTGGGCGGCCCCTTTGCGCTGCGCCGAGAGCCGGTCGGCCGACGCAGCGAAGCGCTCCCGTGCCGCCCCGACCTCGCGCCGCAGGGCCGCCGGGTCGACCGCGAGATCCAGCTCCGCGAGCCTCGCCTTCATCTCGAGCGCGAGACTCGGCAGGTCGGCCGGCCGGACGCGGAATTTGCGCCCGGCGGCGTGCAACGCCTCGATACGCGACTCGGACTCGCGCAGCGCCTGCGGATCGAGCTCGACGCGCAAGGCGTAACGGCGCAGCTCGCGCAGTGCCTCACCCGCCTGCGCCGAGGCCGATTCGAGCCCCTCGATCACGGGCATGAGCTGGGAATCGTGCTCGGACAGGGCGCGCAAGCGGCCGATGACGGCGTCGAGCTGCGGCAGGCTCGCCCCTTCGGCTTCGGACAGCGCCTCGAGCGAGGCCTGCGCGCCTTCGAGCAGGGCCGAGCCGTGGGCCAGCCGCGCGTGCTCGGCCGAAAGCGCATCCCATTCGCCCTCGCGCGTGCCGAGCCGGGTCAGCTCGTCGACCTTGTCCTGCCATTCCGCGCGCTCGGCCTCGCGCTGCGCGAACTGCGCCTGGGCTTCGGCTGCCAACGCCTCGAGCCGCTTCCAGGCGCGGTACGCTTCCGCCGTCTCGCGGGCGAGCGCCTCGGCACCGGCATGGGCGTCGAGCAGCTCGCGCTGCGCGGCCGCGCGCAGCAGCGACTGATGCGCGTGCTGGCCGTGAATGTCTACCAGATACTCGCCCGCTTCGCGCAGCTGCGCCAGGGTCGCGGCGTGACCGTTGATGAAGCAGCGTGAGCGCCCTCCGGGATCGACGCTGCGCCTGAGCAGCAGGTTGCCGGGATCGCCCTCGAGATCGCGCTCGGCGAGCCAGGCCGCAAGCGGCGCGCCCGGGTCGAGATCGAATTCCGCCGTGAGCTCCGCCCGCGCGGCCCCCTCACGCACCGTCGCCGCGTCCGCGCGGCCTCCCAGGAGCAATTCGATCGCGTCGACCAGGATGGACTTGCCCGCTCCGGTCTCCCCGGTCAGCACCGTGAAACCCGGGCCGAACTCCATGTCGACCCGCTCGACGATGACATAGTCGCGGATCCCCAGGGCGCGCAACATCACCGGTCAATCCGGATCGCCGGGGTCGCGGCCCTTGTCCACCGCCTCGCTCCAGCGCAGCTTCTCGCGCAGCATGACGAAATAGCTGTAGCCGGGAGGATGAACGAAGCGCACTGCCTGGCTCGAGCGGCGCAGCACCAGGCGGTCACCTTGCGCCATGTCGGCGAGCGCATAGCCGTCGAAATGCGCCCGCGCGTCGAGCGCACGCACCAGCACGATTTCGATCACGCTGCGATCGTTCACGCTGACCGGGCGCGCCGACAGCGTGTGGGGGTTGAGCGGCACCAGCGCAAACGCGCCCACGCCCGGATGCAGGATGGGCCCCTGCGCCGAGAGCGCGTACGCGGTCGAGCCGGTCGGCGTCGCGACGATGAGGCCGTCCGCGCGCAGGGTGTAGACGTATTCGCCGTCGATGTAGACCTCGAACTCGATCAGCCTTCCCTGAGAGCCCTTGCCCACGACCGCCTCGTTCAGCGCCAGCGTTCGCTGCAGCAGCTCGCCGTCGCGGCGGATCTCGGCTTCCAGGAGAGCGCGCTCCTCGAGCACGTAGCGGCCGTCCAGGATGGTGCCGATCGAGGTCGGCATGTCCTCGAGCGCGATGTCGGTCATGAACCCGAGCCGGCCCAGGTTCACCCCCGCCAGCGGCACGCCGTGGCGGACCAGATTGCGCGCCGCCGCAAGCATGGTGCCGTCGCCGCCGACGACGATTGCCAGGTCTGCGCGGCTGCCGATGACCTCGTAATCCAGGCCTTGCGTCCCGTCGCCGAACGCGGACACGCTTTCCTTTTCGACCAGAACCTCGCAGCCCCGCTGGTCGAGCAGCCGGCGCAGCGCGCGCATGGAGGCCGCGATCTCGGGGCTATGGTGCTTGCCGATCAGGGCGACGCACCGAAAAGCTAGGGGCATGATGGCGGCGATTTAACCACAGCACGAGTCGGCGGGAAATGTAGAATGGTCTCATGCTGGATAAGCGTGCCCAGATCCTGCTGAAGACCCTGGTCGAACGGTACATCGCCGAGGGCCAGCCGGTGGGTTCGCGCACGCTCTCGAAGTACTCGGGGCTGGACCTTTCTCCGGCGACGATCCGCAACGTCATGTCCGACCTGGAGGAGATGGGGTTCATTGCCAGCCCGCACACTTCCGCGGGCCGCATTCCCACGCCGCTCGGCTACCGTTTCTTCGTCGACACCCTGCTGGTCACCAAGCCCCTGCAGTCGGGGGAGATCCATCGCCTGGAGGAGCAGCTGCACCTGGACAACCCGCAGCGCGCAATTCAGTCGGCGTCGAATCTTCTTTCGCAGCTGACGCACTTCGCGGGCGTCGTCATGACGCCGCGGCGGCGCGCAGTCGCGTTCCGCCACATCGAGTTCCTCAGGCTGTCGGAGCGGAGGGTGCTGCTGATCGTAGTGACCCCCGAGGGCGACGTGCAGAACCGGATCCTGTTTGCCGATCGCGACTACTCCCAGTCCGAGCTGGTGGAGGCGGGCAATTACATCAACCAGAACTATGCCGGCCAGAGCTTCGAGGACGTGCGCCAGCGCATTCACCAGGAGCTGCGCGAGATCCGGCACGACATGATCAAGCTCATGACCGCCGCGCTGGAGGCGGGCAACAAGGCGGTCACCGAAAGCAACGAGGAATACGTGATCTCGGGGGAGCGCAACCTCCTCGACGTCAACGAGCTCTCGCAGGACATGAAGCGCCTGCGCCAGCTCTTCGAGCTCTTCGAGAAGAAGACTTCGCTGCTGCAGATCCTCGACGTGTCCTTGCGCGGCCAGGGCGTGCAGATCTTCATCGGCGGCGAGTCCGGATTCTCGACCCCGGACGAGGTGAGCGTGGTCACCGCGCCGTACAAGGTCGACGGCGCGGTCGTCGGCACGGTGGGCGTGATCGGGCCGACGCGCATGGCCTACGATCGCGTGGTGCCTATCGTCGACGTCACCGCGAAGCTCCTTTCGAGCGCGCTTTCGCAGGGCTAGCCGCGTGGCGGAGCGGTTTCGCCCCGAGCCGGGGTTCGATCACGCCGCCGCCACCCGCGACGGGATCCTGCTGGTCAACCTCGGCACTCCGGCGGCGCCCACGACCGGCGCGGTGCGCCGCTATCTCGCCGAGTTCCTCTCCGATCCGCGGGTGGTCGAAATTCCGCGCGCGCTCTGGCTGCCGATCCTGTACGGGGTGATCCTGGCGGTGCGCCCGGGGCGCTCGGCGCGCAAGTACGCCGAAATCTGGACTCCCGAAGGCTCGCCGCTCGCGGTGCATACCGCGCGCCAGGCGGCCCTGCTCGCTGCCTCGTTGGGCGCGCAGGCGCCCCTGGTCGAGCATGCGATGCGCTACGGCGAGCCGAGCGTCGCGGGGGCGCTCGACCGGCTGCGCGGCGCGGGCTGCGACCGCATCCTGGTCGTCCCCCTCTACCCTCAATACGCCGCCAGCACCACCGCGAGCACTTACGACGCGGTCTGCGCCTGGCTTGCGCGCGCGCGCAACGCGCCCGAGCTGCGGTTCGTGAAGCACTTTCACGACCACCCTGCATACGTCGCTGCGCTGGCCGCGGGCGTCAAGCGGCATTGGGACGCGCACGGGCGGGGCGACCGGCTCGTGATGAGCTTTCACGGTCTGCCGCGATTCGCGCTCGAGCGCGGCGACCCCTATCACTGCGAATGCCAGGCGACCGGCCGACTGCTGGCGGAGGCGCTCGGGCTGGCGGCGGACCGGTACGTGGTCACCTTCCAGTCGCGCTTCGGGCGCGCCGAGTGGCTGCAGCCCTACACCGAACCGACCCTCATCGAGCTCGCGCGCCAGGGCGTCGGCCGGGTCGACGTGGTCTGCCCGGGCTTCGCCGCCGACTGCCTCGAGACGCTGGAAGAGATCGGAATCGGCGGCAAGCAGGCCTTCCTCGCGAACGGGGGCCGCGAATTCCAGCTCGTTGCCTGCCTCAACGAAGCGCCGGAGTGGATCGACGCGCTGGCCGCGATCTGTGCCGCCCACGGCTGGCCGGCGCGTGCTGCGTCGGCACCGGACCTGGCGCACCGCAAGCAGCGCGCCGCGGCGCTAGGAGCGAAAGCCTAGCCCGCGAGCGCGGCGCTCACCCGCTGGCGCAGGGCCTCGCGCTCTGCCGCCGGGCGCCGCGCGAGGCGCGCCTCCCAGATCGGGAACAAGTTGGCCTCCTCGCGGTGCTCGTGCTTGGCGAGCGTGCCCGACAGCATCGCGACGAAGGGCTCGACCTCCCAGGCCTCGGGCACGGCCGGCGACGCCTCGGCGAAGCACTTTTCAACCTCCTCCAGCTGCAGCAACAGCTCGTCGTGCTCGTGCAGCATGACCTCGAGCGGCTCGAGCGCGGGTTCGGGCCCGAGCTCGGGCGAAACGATATGGTTTTCGGCCTCGACATGGCGCCTGAGCCCCGCGGCGAAGTCTCCCAGCATCGGCTTCGCGCCCGCGGCGTCGCCGGCGTTCAGGCGCCGCAGCAGGCGGCCGAGGAGCCCGTCGAGGCGTCGGTGGTCGCGGGTCAGCACCTCGAGGAGGTCCTTCGCCTCGGCGTCGAGCGCGAGGCGGACCGTCGCCTCCCAGCCGCCTGCGCCCGGCTCGCAGCCCCAGGCGAGCGCATCGCGCAGCTGCAGGTTGAGGCTGCGCAGCAGCAGCGCGGGGTCCTCGCGGGTGAGCAGGCGCAGCGCGCGCCCCGGCCGCAACTCGCGAACCGCGGCGAGGGCGGCGAGGGCAAGCCGGCTGTCTGCCTCCTGCCGGAGATCGACCGTTTCGAGCGAGTCCTGCATAAGTGCCTATTTTGGCATGCGAACCACGCAGCCCTTGAATCGCGTCGACCGACCCCAACCTGCCAAGGGTCACCAGTGGAGACGGAAAACAAACTGATGTCGGAACCGACCCCGAACCCCCAGAGTCCCGAAACCGAAGCGCCCCCCCCGGCCGACACGCCGGCCGCCAAGCCGCTGGAAGAGCAACTCGCGGAGGCCGAGGCGCGCGTCGAGCAGCAGCGCGAGACCGCCCTGCGGGCGCTGGCCGAAGCCGACAACGTGCGCAAGCGCGCGGCGGCCGAGGTCGCCAGTGCGCAAAGATTCGCACTCGAGCGGTTCGTGGAATCGCTCCTGCCGGTCCTCGACAGCCTCGAGGCGGCCCTAGGCGCGGCGCAGGACACGCCCGAGGCGGTCAAGAGCGGCATCGAGCTGACCCTCAAGCAGCTGCGCGGGGCGCTCGAAAAGGCCGGCGTTGCCGACATCGCGCCCGCCGCCGGGGCCAAATTTGACCCCAACTGGCATCAGGCGATGACGGCGGTGGAATCCGACGCCGAGCCGAACACTGTCGTCGGCATGCTGCAGCGCGGCTGGCGCCTGCATGAGCGGGTGCTGCGGCCGGCCCTGGTTACGGTGGCCAAGGCTCGGCCCGCCAACGACGCTTGAAAGCGGGCCAATAAACCCCATCTGAGACATCAGCTTAGCAATTAAATCGGACCGGACCCAGACAGGGATACAGACATGGCAAAGATTATCGGCATCGACCTCGGCACCACCAACTCGTGCGTCGCGATCATGGAGGGCGGCAAGCCCAAGGTGATCGAGAACTCGGAAGGCGCGCGCACCACGCCGTCCATCGTTGCGTACACGGAAGAGAACGAGATCCTGACCGGCGCCCCCGCAAAGCGTCAGGCGGTGACGAATGCCAAAAACACCCTCTTCGCGGTCAAGCGCCTGATCGGACGCCGCTTCGAGGAAAAGGAAGTGCAGAAGGACATCGGCCTGATGCCCTTCAAGATCGTCAAAGCCGACAACGGCGACGCCTGGGTCGAGGTGCGCGGCAAGAAGATCGCCCCGCAGCAGGTGTCGGCGGAAGTCCTGCGCAAGATGAAGCGAACCGCCGAGGACTACCTGGGCGAGACCGTGACCGAAGCGGTTATTACCGTGCCGGCCTATTTCAACGACTCGCAGCGCCAGGCGACCAAGGACGCCGGACGCATCGCGGGCCTCGACGTCAAGCGCATCATCAACGAGCCCACGGCTGCGGCGCTCGCCTACGGCCTCGACAAGCAGGCCAAGAAGGACAGCAAGATTGCGGTGTTCGACCTCGGCGGCGGCACCTTCGACATCTCGATCATCGAGATCGCGGACGTCGACGGCGAGAAGCAGTTCGAGGTGTTGTCGACCAACGGCGACACCTTCCTCGGCGGCGAGGACTTCGACCAGCGCCTCATCGACTACATCGTCACCGAGTTCAAGAAGGACCAGGGCGCCGACCTGTCGAAGGATGTGCTCGCCCTGCAGCGCCTGAAGGAAGCGGCCGAGAAGGCGAAGATCGAGCTCTCCTCGTCGCAGCAGACCGAGATCAACCTGCCGTACATCACGGCCGACGCCTCCGGGCCCAAGCACCTGACGATGAAGATCACCCGTGCCAAGTTCGAGTCGCTGGTCGATGAGCTGATTCAGCGCACCATCGAGCCTTGCCGCATTGCGGTCAAGGACGCGGGCGTGAAGGTTTCCGACGTCGACGACGTGATCCTGGTCGGCGGCATGACGCGCATGCCCAAGGTGCAGGACAAGGTGCGCGAGTTCTTCGGCAAGGATCCGAGGAAGGACGTCAACCCCGACGAGGCGGTCGCGGTCGGCGCGGCGATCCAGGCCGGCGTGCTCAAAGGCGACGTCAAGGACGTGCTGCTGCTCGACGTCACCCCGCTGTCGCTCGGCATCGAGACGCTGGGCGGCGTGATGACCAAGCTGATCAACAAGAACACCACCGTGCCGACCAAGGCCAACCAGGTGTTCTCGACCGCGGACGACAACCAAACGGCGGTGACGATTCACGTTCTGCAGGGCGAGCGCGACGTCGCCTCGGGCAACAAGAGCCTCGGCCAGTTCAACCTGACCGACATCCCGCCCGCCCCGCGCGGCATGCCGCAGATCGAGGTCACGTTCGACATCGACGCCAACGGCATCCTGCACGTCTCGGCCAAGGACAAGGCGACCGGCAAGGAAGCCAAGATCAAGATCCAGGCGAGCTCCGGGCTGAACGAAGACGAGATCCAGCGCATGGTGAAGGACGCCGAGGCGCACGCCGAGGAAGACAAGAAGGCGCTCGAGCTCGTCAACGCGCGCAACCAGTGCGAGGCGCTGGTACACTCGGTGAAGAAGTCGCTCACCGACTACGGCGACAAGGTCGAAGCCGGCGAGAAGGAGAAGATCGAAGCCGCGCTGAAGGAAGCCGAAGAAGCGATCAAGTCGGGCGACAAGGCGCAGATCGAGGCCAAGTCGCAGGCGCTGGCGCAGGCCTCGCAGAAGCTCGGCGAGAAGATGTACGCCGACGCACAGGCGGCGCAGGGCGCAGCCGGGGCGGCCGGCGAGCAGGAAGGCGAGAAGAAAGACGACAGTAACGTCGTCGACGCCGAGTTCACCGAAGTCAAGGACAAGAAGGCCGGCTGAGCGTCGGTCGCGGTTGAGCGCAGACGGGCGGCGGCGCAAGCCTGCCGCCCGTTCGGCGTCTGGAAATCGAAATGGCGAAACGCGACTATTACGAAGTGCTCGGCATCAATCGGGACGCGAGCGAAGAGGAAATCAAGAAGGCCTATCGCAGGCTCGCCATGAAATGGCATCCGGACCGCAATCCGGACAATCCGAAGGCCGAAGAGCATTTCAAGGAGGCGAACGAGGCCTACGAGGTCCTCACCAGCGCCGAGAAACGCGCCGCCTACGACCAGTTCGGGCACGCAGGCGTCAACCCGCAGGCGGGCGGAGCGGGCCCGGCCGGATTCGGCGACATCTTCAGCGACATCTTCGGCGAGATCTTCGGCGGTCAGCGCGGCGGGCGCTCCAGCGTCTACCGCGGCGCCGACCTGCGCTACAACCTGCAGATCACGCTCGAGCAGGCGGCGCACGGCTTCGAGACCAAGATTCGCATCCCTGCTGTCGCCGAGTGCGAGACCTGCGGCGGCAGCGGCGCGCGCAAAGGCACCCAACCGCAGACCTGTCCTACCTGCCACGGCGCGGGGCAGGTTCGCATCTCGCAGGGCCCCTTCTCCATCGCCCAGACCTGCCCGCGCTGCCACGGCGCGGGCAAGATCAACCCGCATCCCTGCGGCACCTGCGGCGGGTCGGGCCGGGTCAAGATGCAGAAGACGCTGTCGGTGAAGATCCCGGCGGGCGTCGACGAGGGCGACCGAGTCCGTCTTTCGGGCGAAGGCGAGCCTGGCGTGAACGGCGGCCCGCCGGGAGACCTCTACGTCCAGGTCCAGATCAAGCCGCACCCGGTGTTCCAGCGCGATCACGACGACCTGCACTGCGAGATGCCGGTCTCGTTCGCGACCGCGGCGCTGGGGGGCGAGATCGAGATCCCGACGCTCGATGGATCGGCCCGGATCAAGGTTCCGGCCGAAACTCAGAGCGGCAGAGTCTTCCGCCTGCGCGGCAAGGGCATCGTCGGCGTGCGCAGCCACAGCGCGGGCGACCTGTTCTGCCACGTCGTGGTCGAGACGCCGGTCAAGCTCACCGAACGGCAAAAGGAGCTGCTGCGAGAGTTCGAGGCCATCAGCCTGGAGGACAGCGGCCGCCATAATCCCCGCAGCAAGTCCTGGTTCGAGAAAGTGAAGGACTTCTTCGAGGGCTGAGGGCCTCCCGGCGGCCGATGGTAGACTTGCCGCAGTCCAGTCCATCCGGGGGGAGACGGTATGCGGCGGGCAGCACTTTCGAAGACAAGAATCGTGCTCGGGCTGGCGCTGGCCGTCCTGAGCCTTTCCGCGCTCGCGGATCAAGCCCTCGACCGCGCCAAGCAGCTACTGGAACAGAAGCAGGCCTCGCAGGCCTACGAGCTGCTTTTGCCGCTCGAAGCGCAACGCGCGGGCGACCCGGAATACGACTACCTGCTGGGCATCGCCGCTCTAGACTCCGGTCACCGCGAGCGCGCCATCTTCGCGCTGGAACGGGTCCTCGCTGTGCAACCCAGCAATGCCCTCGCCCGTGCCGAAATCGCGCGCGCCTACCTGGCCGTCGGGGAAAAGGACACCGCGCGGCGCGAGTTCGAGGCCGTCAAGCGCGAGCCGATCCCTCCCGCGGCGAAGGCCACCATCGACCGCTACCTGTCGGCGATCAAGTCGGCGGAGACGACCCAGGTGCAGGGCTACATCGAATTCGGCCTGGGCAGCGACAGCAACGTGAACAGCGCGACCAGCGACTCGCAGATCGCGCTGCCCGCTTTCGGCGGCCTCATCGCGACGCTGAACTCGGCTGCGACTAGCAAGAAGGACAGCTTCGCCAGCGTGCTGGGTGGCATCAATTTCACCCGCAAGCTGGACGAGCGCTGGTCCGTGGTGGGCGGCGCAGCGGCTAACGGGAAGTTCAATCGCGAGCAGGACCAATTCGATACCCTCACCCTTGACGGCAACCTCGGCGCGCGCTGGGCGGCAGACAACGATGCCCTTACGCTTGCCGCGCAGATGCAGAGCTTCGAGCTGGACAACTCGCGCTACCGCGACTCGCGCGGCATGATCGCCCAATGGCAGCACAACCTGGACGAGCGCAGACAAGTGACCGGCTACGTGCAGTATGCGCAGCTGCGCTACCCGAGCCAGGAGATTCGCGACGCCGACCGGGGTATCGCCGGCGCCGCGTATGCGCAGGCGTTCGTCGCTACGCTCTCGCCCGTTCTGTTCCTGAGCGCCTACGGCGGCAGGGAGAAGGAACGCGCCGACGGCGTGCCGCACCTCGGCCACAAGCCTTGGGGCATTCGCATCGGCGGCCAGATCAAGCCGGCCGAGGGGTGGACCGTATTCGGCGGGGTCAATTACGAGGAGCGGCGCTATGGCGGCCCCGAGCCGATCTTCCTCGTGACCCGCAAGGACAAGCAGACCGACGTCTGGCTCGGCGCGAGCTACCTGATGCGGGCGGGCATGACCTTGATCTTGCAAGCGTCGAACACCGACAACAAATCGAATATCGACCTGTATGAATTCCGCCGCACCGTGGGGACGGTGTCGGTCCGTTTCGATTTTTGACAATCTGGGGGCCCGGAAAGTGTCATATTTCCTGGCCTAGGGTCAGGCCGGCGGGCGTGAGCCTGTCGCGCCGCGGTCGCGATAGGGGGTACGAAATGAACACGACAGCACCATTTCGGATGAACCGAAGCGCGCTGACGCTGGCGCTGATCTCCGCGGCGTTCGCCGGCAATGCCGCCGCCAGCGCGGGGCGGATCGATTTCAGCATCGGCGGCGTGGTCGCGGCCCGCCCCGACGGCCAGCAGCGCCCCCTCGCCAAGGGCGACGAACTCCAGAACGGCGACACCATACACACCAACGGCGGCCGGGCGCAGATCCGCTTCCCGGACGGCGCCTACGTCTCGCTGCAGCCCAACACGGTGTTCGGCGTCAAGGAATACAACTACGACGGCAAGCCCGACGGCAGCGAACGCGGATTCTTCTCGCTGCTCAAGGGCGCCATGCGTGCGGTCACCGGCTTCATCGGCAGAGTTCACCGCAACGCCTTTGCGATCACGACCCCGACCGCCACGGTCGGCATCCGCGGCACCGGCGGCCTGATCGTCGTCCTGCCCGACGGCTCGACCCTCATCCGCGGCAGCAGCGGCATTTGGACCCTCAGCAACGCCTCCGGCTCGATCGACGTCCCCGCCGGCACCAGCGGCCTCGCCCCGGCGGATCCCAGCGAGCCGCCGCAGGAAACGGGCGAGACCCCCTCGGTCCCGCCCGCCCCGCCGGGAACCGCCGGCACCGGCTTCGTCGCCGGCGACGAGCGCACCAGCGACGGTGACCCGGTCGTATTGACAGTAGTTCCGCTGCAAAGCGGAAGCGGCTATGCGGCTGCTGTAGCGTACGGTGTGTCAACCGACGGAACGATCGGCGTACTTGATAGCGCCGCGGGCGCGAGTGCGATCTTCAACGGCACCGGGCAACTCACTAAGGTTTCCTTTTCCGGCAACACCTACCAGCAGGTATCGAGCACCCAAACGGAATTCGGAACCGACGGAATCCTCGCCTGGGGACGCTGGACTGGAACAGCCGCCATTCCCGGAGCGTTCTCGGGTACCGAAAGCTACACCGCAGATCAAGGATTGCACTACGTAATCGGTATGCCCACACCGTCCCTACCAACGAGCGGAAGTGCGACGTACTCGCTGCTCGGCGCGACGAAACCTACGTATGTTGACGGCCATACCGGGCCGGGTCTATTTTCTGGCTCCATCGCCGTAAATTTCGGCGCCAACCCGACGGCGGCGCTCGATTTCACTGTTGCTATGCCGGACCAGACTTATGCCCTCCAGGCAACCGCGAGGTCGTTCTCGGGAAGCACGTTTGCCGTTAGTACGACGACAAACAATCCATCCATTTGCGCATCCGGCTGCCTTGCAAACATCAGCGGATTCTTCGCCGGCGCAAACGCGGAACGTATCGGAGTGGGCTACGTTGTCAATCCCGGCTACAGCGGTTATCAAGTCAACCAAAACTACTCGGTCGTCGGTACTGCGGCGTTTACAAAATAGCGAATTCGCTTGATAGGCTAGGTTTATTCGCCAGCGCGATCCAGCTCGAAGATCTCGGCCGTCTCGACGAAGCGCTGGCGAGCTATGACGCTCTACTAGCCGAGCATGCCGGCGCGGCGGAGGTGCTGCACAATCGCGGACTCCTGC
The DNA here is from genome assembly GCA_964562815.1 of uncultured Enterobacteriaceae bacterium. Classification (GTDB taxonomy): domain Bacteria; phylum Pseudomonadota; class Gammaproteobacteria; order Burkholderiales; family SG8-39; genus DAHVFK01. The sequence goes on along the minus strand of CAZLUX010000015.1, from coordinate 11,634 downwards.
TTGCGCGCCTCGGACGGCTCGAAGAAGCCGAACGCAACGACCGGGCCTACGTAGAGGCTCATCCACAGGATCCACGGGCGCGCTGCCTGCTTTCAGATGCGTTGCTCGCGCGTTCGCGCTACGAGGATGCCCTAGTCGAGCTCGACGCGATCGCGCAGCCGGATGCCCTGGTCATGCTGAGGCGCGGGTTAGCTCTCGCGTCCCTGATGCGCTATACAGAGGCACGCAAGCAGCTTGCCGATGCCCGGGCGGCCGATTCGCAGGCAGTCCAAAGGTTCATCCGCCGGCTTACCGGCGAGTCGGACCCAGAAATGGTACTTGCGCCGGAGAACATCTACCTCTGGCGCCGCTACGTCGCCCAAGG
>CAZLUX010000015.1:7464-11170 GCA_964562815.1 uncultured Enterobacteriaceae bacterium | reverse complement strand
GAGCACCTGAATGCCTACCTGCTGCTGCCGCTGTTCGAGCTGATCGACCGGCGCCGCTTCGAAATCGTCGCCTATTCGCTGGCGCCGGACGACGGCAGCGCGATCCGCGGGCGCGTGCGCGCGGCCGCCGACCGGTTCCGGGACCTGTCCCGGCTCCCGGATCGTGATGCGGCGCTGCAGATCCGCCGCGACGGGATCGATTTGCTGCTCGACTGTGCCGGGCACACGACGGGCAGCCGCTTCGAGATCACCGCGCACAGGTCAGCGCCGGTGCAGGCGCTTTATCTCGCTTTCCCGTCGACGCTCGGATCGAGCCGGGTCGACTACGCGATCGTCGACCACGTCGTGGTGCCGGCGGGCTCGGAGGCGCACTGGTCGGAAGCGCTTATCTATCTGCCCGACACTTATTACCTCTACGACTACCGGCAGCCCTTGCCCTCCGCGACCGTTGCAAGAGCCGATTACGGATTGCCGCCCGACGGCGTCGTGTTCTGCGCCAGCCACAAGCCCGAGAAGATCACGCCGGACGCGCTCGATCTCTGGCTGAGGGTGCTCGGCCAGGTGCCGGGCGCCGTGCTGTGGCTCAACGCCATGCCTGCCGCGGGCGCCGAGAATCTCCGGCGAGAAGCGGCCGTGCGAGGCGCCGACCCCGGGCGGCTGGTGTTCGCGCCCTTCGATCCGCGCGAGCGCTACCTGGCCCGGCAGCGCCTGGGAGACTTGCTGCTCGACGCGGTCCACCACAGCGCGATGACGACCGCCTGCGACGCTCTGGGGGCCGGACTGCCGGTGCTGACGCTCAAGGGTGCGGCCTTTGCCTCGCGTGCCGGCGAGAGCCTGTTGCGGGCCGCGGGCATGCCCGAAATGGTTGCGTCCGGTCCGGAAGCCTTCGTGAAAGCCGCGGCCTCGCTCGGCGATGACGCCGCTGCGCTCGGGCGCCTGAAGGCGAAGCTGAGGGCGAAACGGGCGAGCGCACCGCTTTTCGACACGACGTCTCGGGTGCGCCAGCTGGAGGCTGCGTTTGCCGAAATGTGCCGGCGCCACCGGGCGGGATTACCGGCGGCATCGTTCGGACTGTAAGGGAATAATTCCGCGCGCCCGAGCGCCCGCTGTGCTTAGATTCGATCTCCGGCAACGAGGCCACCGCCCCATGAAGACACTGCTGACCCGACTCGCCTGCGCTTTGGCTCTGGGGCTGGCAACGAGCGCCGCCTGCGCGCAGCCGGTGCCGGGGGTGACGTCGAGCTCGATCCTTCTCGGCGAGTCGGCCGCGTTCACCGGACCCGCGCAGCAGCTCGGCATCCAGATGCGCGACGGCATGATGCTCTGGTTCAACCACGTCAACGCGCAGGGCGGCGTCCACGGCCGCACCATCCGCCTGGTGACCCGCGACGACGGCTACGAGTCCGACCGGGCGGCCGAAAACACCCGCAAGCTGATCGAAGCCGACCGAGTCTTCGCGCTGGTCGGCTATGTCGGCACCCCGACCAGCAAGGCCTCGCTGCCGGTGTTCACCAAGGCCAAGGTTCCGTTCGTCGGGCCGTTCACCGGCGCGGAGCTGCTGCGCACGCCCCTCAATCCCTATGTCTTCAACGTCCGGGCCAGCTATTACAACGAAACCGACGCGATCGTCGAGCAGCTTCTCACGACGGGAAGCAAGCGATTCGCAGTGTTCTACCAGAACGACAGCTATGGTCTGGCCGGGCTGACCGGAGTCCAGATCGCCGTGCGCAAGCGCGGCGGCGAGATCGTCGCCACCGGGACGGTCGAGCGCAACACGGTGGACGTGGCGAAAGCCATCAAGGCGATCCTGCCCAAGCGTCCCGACGCCGTGATCATGATCAGCGCCTACAAGTCGATCGCCGCGTTCATCAAGACGGCGAAGAAGGACGGCTACGACGGCCAGTTCTACAACGTCTCTTTCGTGGGCTCGACCGCGCTCGCCAACGAGCTCGGCAATGAGGGAGTGGGAGTCGCGATTTCGCAGGTGGTGCCCTTTCCGTGGAGCCTGAGCGTGCCCGTGGTCGAGGAATTCAACAAGCTGGCCAAGAAGGCGAAGGTCGACGTGAACTTCTCGAGCCTGGAGGGATTCCTGGTCGCGAAAGTCAGCGTCGAGGGGCTGCGGCGCGCGGGCCGCAACCTGACGCGCGAGAGATTCATGAACGCGCTGGAGTCGATGCACGACGTCGACTTCGGCGGATTCGCGGTGAGCTACTCGCCGACGAATCACAACGGCTCGATGTACGTCGACCTGACGATCATCGGCCGGGACGGCGGCTTCAAGGACTGAGTCGGCCGCCCGCTGCGCTCACCCGCGGCGCCAAGTCGTGCCCGCGGGGCCGTCCTCGAGAACGATCCCGGCTGCCGCCAGGGCGGCACGCTCGGCATCCGCCGCTGCGTAATTCTTCTCCTTTTTGAAAGCGGCGCGCCGCGCGATGCGGCGCTCGATCTCGGCGTCTTCCAGGGTCGCACCAGGGCCCGCTCGGAGAAATTCCTGCGCCTCGCGCTGCAGGATTCCCAGCACGCCGCCCAAAGCGCGCAATTGCGGCGCCAGCCGGCCGGCGCCGCGATTCACCTCGTTTGCCAGGTCGAACAGCACGGCGACCGCCTCGGGGGTGCCGAAGTCGTCGTCCATCGCCTGCTTGAAGCGCTCTGCGTGCGGCTCGTTCCAGTCGACCGCCGTCGGCACGGCGGGACAGTCCCTGAGCGCAGTGTAAAGGCGGGTCAACGCGGCCTTCGCGTCCTGCATGTGCGCATCCGAGTAGTTGAGCGGACTGCGGTAATGCGCGCGCACGACGAAGAAGCGCACCACCTCCGGGTCGAACGACGCCAGGATGTCGCGGACCGTGCGGAAGTTCCCGAGCGACTTCGACATCTTCTCTTCGTCCACCCGAACGAAGCCGTTGTGCATCCAGTAGTTGACGAAAGTCTTGCCGCTGGCGCCCTCGGATTGGGCAATTTCGTTCTCGTGATGCGGAAACTGAAGGTCTTCGCCGCCTCCGTGGATGTCGAAGTGCTCGCCGAGCAGCGCGCAGCTCATCGCCGAGCATTCGATGTGCCAGCCGGGCCGCCCTTCACCCCAGGCCGAAGGCCACTTGGGCTCCTCCGGCTTGGAGCGTTTCCAGAGCACGAAATCGAGCGGATCCTGTTTCGACGCGTCGACCGAGACCCGCTCGCCGGCACGCAGCTCGTCGATCGACTTGCCCGACAGCTTTCCGTAAGCGGGGAACTTGCGCACCGCGTAATTCACATCGCCGTCCCCCGCGCGGTAGGCCAGGCCGCGACTCTCCAGCGCGGCGATCATGTCGAGCATCTGCGGAACGTACCGGGTCGCACGCGGCTCCTCGTCCGGCGCTTCGACGCCGAGCGCCGAGGCATCCTCTTCCATGAAGCGGATGAACCGGTCGGTGAGCTCGCTTATCGTCTCGCCGTTCTCGATCGCGCGCCGGATGATCTTGTCGTCGATGTCGGTGATGTTGCGCACGTAGGTCACGCGGTAGCCGCTCTCACGCAACCACCGGCGCACCACGTCGAACACCACCATGACTCGCGCATGTCCCAGATGACAGTAGTCGTACACCGTCATGCCGCAGACGTACATGCGGACTTCGCCGGCGCGGATCGGGACGAATTGCTGTTTCCTTCTGCCCAGCGTGTTGTAGATCGCAAGCATCCGGGGTTACCGCCCCCGCCGAGGGGCGCTGCCGGT
>CAZLUX010000015.1:0-7364 GCA_964562815.1 uncultured Enterobacteriaceae bacterium | reverse complement strand
TCGGCCGGGAAGCGACTGGCTCGAGGGGTTTGTACATCCTTGGCGATCTGTTCGACTACTGGGTCGGCGACGACGAGCTGAATGCCGACGACGGCGCCCCTCTCGCGCGGCGGGTCGCGAGCGCACTCGAGGCGCTGGCTCGCGCGGGGACGCCCGTATACGTGATGCAGGGCAATCGCGACTTCCTGCTCGGACGCAGCTTCTTCTCGGCCTGTGGCGCCCTTCCGCTCCCGGATCCGACGGTCACCGAAATCGGCGGCGTGAAGACTCTTTTGATGCACGGCGACTCGCTCTGCACGGACGACCGGGATTACATGGCGTGGCGCCAAACCGCGCGCTCGCCGTCCTGGCAGGCCGAGTTCCTCGCCGCCCCGATTGGCGAGCGGCGTGCCCGCTCGCGCGCCCTGCGCGCCGAGAGCGAAGCGCGCAAGCGGACCAAGAGCGTCGAGATCATGGACGTCAATCAGCAGGCCGTCGTGGAAGTTTTCCGCCGCCACGGAGTCACGCGTCTGATCCACGGGCACACCCATCGCCCCGGCCGCCACGAGCTGAACCTGGAGGGCAGGCGCTGCGAGCGCTGGGTGCTTCCGGCCTGGTTCGAGGGCGGCGGTTACCTCCGAGCGGAGGACGGCGAGGCGCGCCTGGTTTCTCTCCCGCCCGGCAACGCCTAAAGGCCCCGCCCCAGGTCCTGCCGAAGGTCCGCCTGGCTCTCCAGACCGACGGCGACGCGCACCAATCCGTCCGTGATCCCGGCAGCGGCTCGCGCCTCGGGCGAGATGCGACCATGGGTCGTAGTTCCCGGATGGGTGATCGTCGTCTTGGTGTCGCCCAAATTGGCGGTGATCGAAATCAGACGCGTCGCGTCGATCAGCCTCCAGGCGGCGGCACGCCCGCCCTTGAGCTCGAACGAGACGATCGCGCCGCCGGCGCGCTGCTGGCGCATCGCCAGCGCGTGCTGGGGATGCGACGCCAGCCCCGGATAGTGGACTCGCGCCACGCCCGGCTGGCCCTCGAGCCAGCGCGCGAGCTCGAGCGCTGAGGCGGATTGCGCGAGCATCCTCAGCTCAAGGGTTTCGAGGCCCTTCAGAATGACCCAGGCATTGAACGGCGACAGCGACGGGCCGGCGGTGCGCAGAAAACCGAAGATCCCGTCCATCACCAGCTTGCGCGGACCGACGATCGCGCCGCCCAGCACCCTGCCCTGCCCGTCGAGATACTTCGTCGCGGAATGGATCACCAGGTCCGCACCGAGCGCCAGGGGGCGCTGCAGCGCCGGCGAACAGAAGCAGTTGTCGACCGCGAGCAGCGCCCCGGCGCGCTTGGCGACCGCCGCGATCGCGGCGATATCGGATACCTCGGTGAGCGGGTTGGAAGGTGTTTCGAGAAAGAAGAGCTTGGTGTTCGGCCGTACCGCCCGTTCCCAGTCCCCGACGTCCACCGGCGAGACGAAGCTCGTTTCGATGCCGAAGCGCGCGAGGATTCCCGCGTAGAGCTGCACGGTGGCACCGAACACGGCCTGCGAGCATACGACGTGGTCGCCGGCCCTGAGCAGCGCCATCGACATGGCCAGGATCGCCGACATGCCCGACGCCGTCGCCACGCAGGCCTCGCCGCCTTCCATGGCGGCGAGCCGCTCCTGCATCATGCTGACCGTGGGGTTACTGAAGCGGGAGTAGATGAACCCTTCCTCGCTGCCGGAGAACTTCGCCGCCGCCTGCTGCGCGTTGTCGAAGACGAAGCTGGAAGTGAGGAACAGGGCCTCGGAATTCTCGTGGAACTCGGTGCGCATCTGCCCGGCGCGCACGCCAAGTGTGGCAAGCTCGAATGTATCTTTCATCACCTTACATCCTTCGCCTGCGGGCACAAAAAAACCCGGCTGCGCGAACCGGGTTTGGCGGCACGCTTTAGCAGCATTTTTAACGCGCCCGCAAGCTGTCGTTTCAAATCGGCGCAGGGATTATGGTATCTCGATCCGCGCCCGACGTAAAGTCGGCGCCGCACCCCTTTCGGGCTAGTCTGCCGCGACCAGATTGAGATCTAGCTGCGCGCCCTCGCCGTCGTCGCTCGAATCCCGCGCGGCATCGCGCCGCGTCTCGACGGCGAGCAGATAATCGCTGGTAACGTCGCCGGTAATGTAGTTGCCGTCGAAGCAGGACGTCTCGAATCGCTGCAGACCCGGGTTGATCTGCCGCACGGCTTCCTTGAGCGCGGCGAGGTCCTGGTAGATGAGCGCGTCGGCGCCTAGCTCGACCGACACTTCATTCTCGCTGCGATACGCGGCGATGAGCTCGGCACGAGTCGGCATGTCGATTCCATACACATTCGGAAACCGCACCGGCGGCGCGGCGGAGGCGAAAAAGACCTTCCTCGCGCCCGCCTCTCGCGCCATCTGGACGATTTCGCGGCTCGTGGTGCCGCGGACGATCGAATCATCGACCAACAGCACGTTCTTTCCCTTGAACTCCATCGAGATGGCGTTCAGCTTCTGGCGCACCGACCTTCGCCGCACGGAGTGTCCCGGCATGATGAACGTGCGACCGATATAGCGGTTCTTGACGAAACCCTCCCGGTAAGGCACTCCCAGTCCGAGTGCCATCTGAAGCGCCGAGGGCCGGCTCGAATCCGGAATCGGAATCACTACGTCGATGTCCAGGTGCCGATACTCACGCCGGATCTTTTCGGCCAGTTTCTCACCCATGATCAACCGAGTCTCGTAAACCGAAGCCCCGTCGATGATCGAATCAGGACGTGCGAGGTATACGTACTCGAAAATGCAGGGGTTGAGACTGATGCGTTGCGCGCACTGCTGGCTGTAGAAATTCCCCTCTTCGTCGATCAGGACCGCTTCTCCCGGGGCGATGTCGCGCAGGACCTTGAATCCAAGCGAGTCGATCGCCACCGATTCCGAGGCGACCATGTATTCGGTGCCTTCCTCGGTCTCGTTATAGCCAATGACCGCCGGCCGGATTCCATAGGGGTCCCTGAATGCGAGGACGCCGTAACCGGAAATCATCGCGATCACCGCATAGGCGCCACGGCAGCGCCGGTGCACATTCGACACGGCGGCGAAGATAGTCTGCGGGTCGAGTCTCAGTTTGACCGAAGTCTTCTCCAGCTCGTGAGCGAGGACGTTGAGCAGGACCTCGGAGTCCGAGTTCGTGTTGATGTGCCGCAGATCCTGCCGAAACATCTCGTCTTTCAGCTGGTCGGCGTTGGTCAGGTTGCCGTTGTGTCCGAGAACGATCCCGAACGGCGAGTTGACGTAGAACGGCTGTGCCTCGGCCGAATTGCGGGCCGAGCCGGCGGTCGGATAGCGGCAGTGCGCGATGCCTATGTTTCCGGGCAGCGACCGCATGTTGCGCGTGCGGAAAACGTCGCGCACCATGCCGTTGCCCTTCTGCATATGGAAGGTCTTGCGTTCGCTGGTGACGATTCCGGCGGCATCCTGACCGCGATGCTGCAGCAGCAGCAGTCCGTCATAGAGCAGCTGGTTGACGGGCGAGCGCGCGACGATTCCGAGAATGCCACACATAGGGACCGCTTACCGGTAACCGGGCCTCAATAATAGCGCAGACGCACGGCCAGGGACTGCGGCAGCCAGGGTCGAAGCGCGAGCGCCGCGCGCGCCATCGACGCTCCGCTGACAGAGTTTTGCCAAAATGCCTTCCTAGGCATCGGTGTCAGGCCCGCGACCAGCGCGAATGCGAGCACGATCAGCAGCCCGCGCGCGAGGCCGAAGAACGATCCGAGCAGGCGGTCGAGCCCGGCCAGGCCGGCCGCCTTCGCGAGCTTGGACAGCAGGATGCCGCACAGGGTCGCAACCACCAGCGCGGCAATGAAGATCCCCATGAACGCCACCAGCAGTCGAAGCTCGGGAGACGGGATGGCGCGGGGCAGAACCCCGGAAAGAGGCACCGCAAACAGATTTGCGGCGACAAACGCCAGAACCCAGCCGGCAACCGAAATGACCTCGCGCACCAGTCCGCGCCAAACGCCCCAGAGCACCGAGACTCCGATCACGCCGAACACGGCGTAGTCCAGCCAAGTCATCAGGACTTGGTGGTGACGTTTCCGGGCTTGAGTCCAAGGCCCTTGAGCTTTGCATGCGCCTTCTCGGCAGCCTCGCGGCTGTCGAACGGCCCCGCGCGCACGCGCGTCACCGACCCCTTGGCTGTCGCGACAGGCTCGGTGTAAAAGGGGAGCTTGGCAGCCGCCAGGCGGGACGTCAGCTCCTTTACGCGTTCCGGATCCGCCAGCGCCGCGACCGGCACGATGTACTCGATGCCCGCCAGCGCGGCTTCCGCGCGCGCACGCTCGGCGGCGCTGGGCTGGGGGGCCTTTTTGCTGGCGGTCGCCGACGGCTTGTGCTGCACCGCAGATTTGGCTGTCGCGTGGCCGGCGGGCTCGGTGCTCTTCGATGCCGCCGGAGCTGCCTCCCGAGCCTCGGATGCCGGACGAGCGGGCAGCTTCGGCTTGAAGCTCGTACTTTCGCTCGGAATGCGCACTTCGACGGGTGCCGGCGGTTGCCTCGGCTCGGAATCGAACACCATGGGCAGGACGATCACCGCGAGCAGCACCAGGGCAATCGCTCCGACCAGACGCCTGCGCCCGCGGCGCTTGAGCGTATTGACGTCCTGTGCCTCAGCCATGGCTGCGCACGCCGCCCCGCTCCGCTTCGAGATGCGCCATTACTTCGCCGACCGTTAGGAATGACCCGAACACGATGATTTTATCACTCTCGCCCGCCTCCCCTCGCGCTGCGGCGAAGGCTCGCACGGCCGAGGCGTGCTCCGCCGCGGGTGCGGCAACGCCCTCCGCGGCCAGAGCCGCCGCAAGCTCGGCGGCGGTGGCGCCGCGCTCGCCGCCGAGCCCCGCCAGATGCCAGCGTGTCACGCGCGGCGCGAGCTCGCGCACCACCCCGGCGATGTCCTTGTCTCTCAGCATGCCGAGCACGGCGATCGTCTGAGCCGCGAAACCGGTTTCCGTGATCGCCTTCGCAAGCGCCCGCGCAGCCTGCGGATTGTGCGCCACATCGAGGATCACCTGCGGCCTCCCTGGAAGCACCTGGAATCGCCCCGGAAGCGTGACCTGTGCCAGGCCCTCGCGAAGATGCTGCATGCCGACCGGAAGCCTGTCGCGCAGTGACTCCAGCGCGCACATCGCGACTGCAGCGTTGCGCAGCTGCAGACCGCCGCGCAGCGCGGGATGCGCGAGTCCCGCGCGCGCTCCCGCGGGCTCCCAGTAGCGCCACTGCGACCCCTCTCGTGCGTAGCCGAAATCGCGTCCGATCAGCATCAAGCGGGCGCCGGCGGCGTCGGCCGCTTGCAGGACCGAGACAGGCGGCTCGGGCTCACCGACGACCGCCGGCCGCCCGCGGCGGAAGATTCCAGCCTTTTCGCGGCCGATGGATTCGAGCGTTGCGCCAAGATATTCGACATGATCGACGCCGATGCTCGTCAGCACCGCGCAATCGGCATCGATCACGTTCACGGCGTCCAGACGCCCTCCCAGCCCGACTTCGAGGACGACGGCGTCCGGCTTTGCGCGAGCGAAAAGCCATAACGCCGCCAACGTCCCGAACTCGAAGTAGGTCAGCGGAACGCTGCCTCGCGCCGCCTCGACGGCCCCGAACGCCTCGCACAGCTCGGCGTCTTCGGCCTCTCGCGCCCCGATCCGCACGCGTTCGTTGTAGCGTACGAGATGAGGCGACGTGTACAGGCCGGTGCGGAAGCCCGAGGCGCGGAGGACCGCCTCCAGAATCGCGCAGGTCGAGCCCTTGCCGTTCGTACCTCCGACAGTGATCACCGGACAATCGATTCGAGCCCGGAGGCGGCCATAGACCTGCGCCACGCGCTCGAGCCCGAGCTCGATTGCCTTCGAGTGTTGCCGCTCGACGAAGCTCAGCCACTCGGCAAGCGTGCGGGGCGCCACCACGGAGGGCGATGCCGGTGGGAGACTCAGGATGCCTGCTCGGCCTGCAGGCCCTGAAGCATCGCCAGCAGCGAGGCGAGCGTATCGCGCAGCTGCCGCCGGTCGACGATCATGTCGATGGCACCCTTCTCGAGCAGGAATTCGGCGCGCTGGAATCCCTCGGGGAGCTTCTGGCGCACCGTTTGCTCGATCACGCGCGGCCCGGCGAAGCCGATGAGCGCCTTTGGCTCGGCAATGACGATGTCCCCGATCATGGCGAAACTGGCCGACACGCCGCCCATGGTCGGATCCGAGAGCACGGATATAAAGGGCAGTCTGCGCTCCGCGAGATCGGTCAGCGCGGCCGTCGTCTTGGCCATCTGCATCAGGGAGAGCAGGCCCTCCTGCATGCGGGCGCCGCCCGACGCCGAGACGCAAACGAAGGGCAGCTTCTGCTCGATCGCCACGCGTACGCCGCGCACGAAGCGCTCGCCGACCACCGAGCCCATGGAGCCGCCCATGAACTCGAACTCGAAGGCGGCGCACACCACGCCCATCTCCTTGATCGCACCCTGCATCACGACCAGTGCGTCGGTTTCGCCTGTCTGTCCCTGCGCCTCGGACAATCGCTCGGGATAGCGCCGCGAGTCCTTGAACTTGAGGCTGTCCATCGGCAGCACTTCGGTGCCGACCTCGAAGCGGCCGTCCGAATCGAGCAGCGCGTCCAGTCGCGCCCGGGCATCGAGCCGCTCGTGATGCCCGCACTTCGGACACACATTCAGGTTCTTTTCGAGATCCGTGCTGTAGAGCACCGCGTCGCACTCCGGGCACTTGGTCCACAGACCTTCCGGCACCGTCTTGCGCGCGCTGCGCTCGGAGCGCTGTATCTTGGGCGGCAGCAGTTTCTGTAGCCAGCTCATGGTTGCCTAGTATCGCATTCGGCCATCAGGCGTCCAGAGCGGAACGGATCGGCCTGATCAATTCGCGAACCCGGTCCACCGCCTTATCGGGGCCCGCGGCCTCGATCTCCTGGATGATGCGGCTGCCGATCACCACCGCGTCCGCGACGTCCGCAACGCGCCGAGCGGACTGCGCGTCGCGAATGCCGAATCCGACTCCGATCGGCAGCTTCGTCGCCGCGCGCAGCATCGGGAGACGCTTCTCCACGTCAGACAGATCGAGGCTCGCCGCCCCTGTCACGCCTTTGAGCGAAACGTAGTACAGGTAGCCGCTGCCCATGCGCGCCACCTCCTCGATACGCTTCGGCGTCGACGTCGGCGCGAGCAGGAAGATCGCATCGATCCCGCGGCTCTTTGCCAGGGCCGCGAACTGAGTCGCCTCTTCCGGCGGGTAATCCACCACGATGACGCCGTCGACGCCCGCATCCCCCGCCGCGGCGAAGAATGTCTCGCTGCCCATTGCCTCGATGGGATTGGCGTACCCCATCAGGACGA
>CAZLUX010000014.1:0-31892 GCA_964562815.1 uncultured Enterobacteriaceae bacterium | reverse complement strand
CCGAGACGAATCCCTACGTGCGCAAGTTCCTGCGCCAGATCGGCTGGCGCCCGCGGCTGATCGCCGTGTTTGCCGGCATGCTGGACTATCCGAGATACGGCTTCTGGGACCGGCAGATCATCCGCTTCATCATGCTGCTGACCAAGGGGCCGACCGATCCGAAGAGCGTCGTCGAGTTCACCGACTGGGGGCAGGTCGAGTCGGTGGGGCGACAGATCAGCGAGATGCGGTGAAGCGACTCGCCCGGACGACCTCGGCCGCCGTCCTGCTCTTCTGCGGTGCGGCCCTGGCGCAGCGGCCGGCACCCGAGGCGCCGAGCGGATGGACACCCAAGACGGCGGTCGTCGCGCGGCACGAGATGGTCGCGGCGGCGAATCCGCTCGCGGCGCGGGCAGGGCTCGAGATCCTTCGCGCCGGCGGCAGCGCGATCGACGCCACGATCGCGGTGCAGATGGTGCTCGGGCTGGTCGAGCCGCAGTCGTCGGGCCTGGGCGGCGGCGCCTTCCTGCTTTACTGGTCGCGCGCGGAGCGGCGCCTGCGCAGCTATGACGGGCGCGAGACCGCGCCGCGGGCGGCGCGCCCGGATCGCTTTCTCGATTCGAACGGCCAGCCGTTGCAGTTCTACGATGCGGTGACCAGCGGCAAATCGGTCGGCGTACCGGGCGTGCTGCGCATGCTCGAGCTGGCGCACCGGCGCCACGGGCGGCTGCCCTGGGCGCGGCTGTTCGAGCCGGCGATCCGGCTCGCCGAGAAAGGATTCCCGGTCTCGCCGCGGCTTCACAGGCTGCTCGAGCGCGACCGCTTCCTGCGCAACGACGCCGCCGCGCGCGCGCTGTATTACCGCGCCGACGGCCACGCCCTGGCGGTGGGCGCGAAACTCGTCAACCGCGGGTACGCGGCGACGCTGCGGCGCATCGCCGAGCGCGGCGCCGGCGCGCTGTATTCCGGACCGATCGCGAAAGCCATCGTGCGCGCGGTGCGCGCTCGCGGCGGCGACCTGACGCTGGCCGATCTCGCGCATTACGCCGCGCTCGAGCGCGACCCGGTCTGCAGTCCCTACCGCGCCTTTCGCGTCTGCGGCATGGGCCCGCCCAGCTCCGGAGGCGTGACCCTGCTCGAGCTACTCGGCATCCTCCAGCGCACGGATTTCCATCGCGCGCCGCCGCTGTCGGTCGAGGCGGTGCACCTGTTCAGCGAGGCCTCGCGCCTTGCCTACGCCGACCGCGCGCGCTATATCGCGGATCCGGCGTTCGTCCGGGTGCCGGTGCAGGGGCTGCTCGATCCCGCTTATCTCGCGCGGCGCGCGCGGCTGATCGGCGAGCGCTCGATGGGGGTGGCGCGCCCCGGGCATCCGGACCTTGCGCCGCTCGCTGCCGACGTGCCCGAGACCGAGCACCACGGCACCAGCCACGTCTCGATCGTCGACCGCAACGGCGACGCGGTGGCCATGACCACGACCATCGAGAACGCCTTCGGCAGCCGCATCATGGTGCGCGGCTTCCTGCTCAACAACGAGCTCACGGATTTTTCCTTCCAGCCGCAAGCCCGCGGGCTGCCCGCGGCCAACCGGGTCGAGGCGGGCAAGCGGCCGCGCAGCACGATGGCGCCGACGATGGTGTTCTCGCGCGACGGCCGGCTTCGCATGCTGCTCGGCTCCCCGGGCGGGCCCGCGATCGTGGATTTCGTCGCCAAGACGCTGGTCGCGGCGCTCGACTGGGGCTACGGCATTCAGGCCGCGATCGCGGCGCCCAACTTCGGCAGCCTGAACGGCCCGACCCTGCTCGAGCGCGACACGCCGGTGCAGGATCTGGACCTGGCGCTCGCCGAGCGCGGACACGTCCTCAATTTCGCCAGGCTGACCAGCGGGGTGCAGGGTATCGAGCGCACGCCCGGGGGCTGGCGCGGCGGCGCCGATCCGCGCCGCGAGGGCGTGGCGATCGGCGACTAGGCCGCCGCCGCCGGCGCGACGGGCAGGCGAACGACGACCTTCAGCCCGCCGCTGTCGCTCGCGTCGTGCAGCGAGATCTCGCCGTGGCGGTGCTCGACGATCTGCCTGACGATGGCAAGGCCCAGTCCGCTGCCGTCGGGGCCGTCGCCGGTGCGGCGGTAGAAGCGGTCGAACACCCGGATGCGTTCTTCGCGCGGAATGCCGGGGCCGGTGTCGCTCACCTCGAGCACGGCCTGAGCCCCGTCGCGGTACACCGAAACGTCGACGCGGCCCGGCGCCGGCGTGTAGCGCACCGCGTTGTCGACCAGATTGGAGAGCAGGGTCCGCACGGCCGGCGCGCCCCCCGAGGCTTCCACGGCGTCGACGCGCGAGAGGCCCAGATCGACGCCGCGCGCCTGGGCGAGCGGGGTGTACCCGGCGACCACGTCGCGCGCGAGCTCGTCCATGCGCACCGCGGCGGCCGCGTCATCCGCGGGCGCGCCTTCCTCGCGCGCGAGCGTCAACAGCTGCTGCACGAGGTGGCTGGCGCGCTCGACGCCCTGCTTCAGGTTGCCGATCGCCTCGCCGCGCTCGGTCTGGTCCGCGGCCCGCTCGGCGATCTGCGCCTGCAGGCGCAAGGCGGTGAGCGGCGTGCGCAGCTCGTGCGCGGCGTCGGCGACGAAGGCACGCTGGGTTTCGAGCGCGCGCTCCAGTCTTTTCAGCAGACCATTGAGGGACTGAACCAGCGGTTGCACCTCTTGCGGCAGGCCGCGCTGGGGAAGCGGCTCCAGGGCGTCGGGCGAGCGGCTGCCGACGTCGCGCGCCAGGCGCTCGAGCGGGGAGAGCCCTCTGCCGACCGTATACCAGATCAGCAGGCCGAGCAGCGGCAGCACCGCCACGAGCGGCCAGGCGGTGCGCAGTGCCACCGAGGCGGCGATGCGATTACGCACCGAATAGGGCTGGGCGACCTGGATGACGTGGTTGCGCACCTCCACCGAATAGACGCGCCAGCTTCCCTCGCGCGAGCTCACGTCGGCGAAACCGAGCTGGGCGCGATCGGGAATGCCGGACCTGGGATGGGAAAGGTAGAGCCGCACGCCGGCCTGGTTCCAGATCTGGACCAACACCTCGGGACCCTGCCCGGGCTCGTCCTCGTGCGGGATCAGGCCGCTGGCGAGCGCGTGGTCGCGGAACGAAAGCGCCATCTGCTTCAGCTGGTAGTCGGCGAGGGCGTTCGCCTCCTTGCGCGCGACCAGGTAGGTCGATACCGCTCCGGCCGCCACTGCCAGCGTGGCGCTGCCGAGCAGCCAGACGAGAAGCTGGCGCCGGATCGACGGCGTCATCACGTCTTCGGCACCATGTAGCCCGCGCCGCGTACCGTGCGGATGAATTCGGCGCCGAGCTTTTTGCGCAGGCTGTGGACGAAGACCTCGACCGCGTTGGATTCGACTTCCTCTCCCCAGCCGTAGATACGCTCCTCCAGCTGCGCGCGGGACAGTATCGCGCCGGGGCGCGAGATCAGCGCCTCGAGCACCGCGAACTCCCGCGCCGACAATGACAGGGGCTCGTTGCGGAAGCTCGCCTCGTGCGTCGCCGGACGCAGGACCAGTCCGAGATGCTCGATGACGGGCTCGGCGCGACCCTCGCGCCGGCGCACCACGGCCCGCACGCGCGCCGCGAGCTCGTCGAGGTCGAACGGCTTGACCAGGTAGTCGTCGGCGCCGGTATCCAGGCCCTTGATGCGGTCCGGCACGGCGTCGCGCGCCGTGATCACCACGACCGGCGCGGCATCGCGCTTGGCGCGCATGCCGCGCAGCACGTCCAGCCCGTCCTTCTTCGGCAGTCCCAGGTCGAGCAGCACGCAGTCGTAGCGCTCGGTCTCGAGCGCGAGCTCGGCGGAGGCGCCGTCCTGCACCCAGTCGACCGAGAATCCATCCTGGCGCAGCCCCTTCTGCACGCTCTCGCCGATCATGCGGTCGTCTTCTACCAGCAGCAGCCGCATCTTCTCATGCCCTTCCGAGTCCGCGCGCAGCGGGTATTCTAACTACGCAGCCATGTTCCCACTGATCGCCCACTCGAACACCACGCGATGGTGCCCGCGGCCGACGAAGACGTGGCGCTCGAGCTTGTGCCCGCGGTGGCTGGCGGTGACCGTGTAGTGCCCTTCGGGCAGCTTGAGAAGCATGAACGGGCCCTGCGAGGTGGCGCTGAAGATCTGTTTGCCGTGGCTGTCGGTGATGGTTGTCGGGATGGCCGCCGTGAATTCCGCCGGCGCGTTCTTGTGATCCGGCTTCAGAACGAATTCGAGCGTAAGCGGATACTGCCGTTCGGCCTGCTCGAATGCCTTCGCCTGGCTCATGCCGACGCCGCCGGAAATCCAGGCGATGTCTCCCTTGGTCTGTGTCGGGGGCAGGGTTCCGACGGGAACGGATGCGTGCGCGACGCCCGCGCACAGGACGGTAGCGAGAATTGCGCTTGAAGTCTTGAGCATGACGACCTCCTGTCGCATCGAGTTGGGAATCGGGGGAAAGCAGGGCGGCGCCGGCAGGGGGGGTTGGGGGGGGAAGCCGGCGCCGCCCGCTCTTCGTCGGTGGCGACTCAGCCTAGGTCCACCGGTACGAAGATCTTCGCGTCGTTGCG
Organism: uncultured Enterobacteriaceae bacterium; assembly: GCA_964562815.1. Classification (GTDB taxonomy): domain Bacteria; phylum Pseudomonadota; class Gammaproteobacteria; order Burkholderiales; family SG8-39; genus DAHVFK01. Next base: position 27,325 of record CAZLUX010000014.1, on the reverse strand, counting down.
CTGGATCAGCAATGCGACGTGCTTGCCCGCGTGCGTGAGCAGCTTGCGCAACTGACCCACGCTCTTCACCGGGTTGCCGTTCACGGCCAGAATGACGTCGCCCTGCTGGATGCCGGCCGCCGCCGCGGGACCGCTGGCGTCCTCGACCAGGAGCCCGCCGTCGACCTGGGCCTGCTGGTCCTCGTCTTTGGTGAGCGGACGCACTGCCAGGCCGAGACGGCTCTTGCTCGCGCCGCTACCCGAGGCGCTTGCCTGCTGGGTGTTCTTGAAGGCGCCGACCGTGACGGTGATGTCCTTGCGCTGACCCTTGCGCCAGATCTCGAAGGTGGCCTTGTGGCCCGGCTTCACGGCCGCGACCATCGGCGGGAGCTGGTTGGAACGTTCGACCTTCGTGCCGTTCATCGCGAGGATGACGTCGCCCGACTCCAGGCCGGCCTTGGCCGCGGGGCTGTCCTTTTCGACCGACGAGATCAGCGCGCCGCCCGGCTTGCCGAGGCCGAAGGACTGCGCGAGACCCTGGTTGACGTCCTGGATCGTGACGCCGATGCGTCCGCGCTCCACCTTGCCGTGCGCGAGCAGCTGCTGCTCGATCTGCGACGCGAGATTGATCGGAATCGCGAACGACAGCCCCTGGAAACCGCCGGTCTGCGAGTAGATTTGCGAATTGATCCCGATCACCTGGCCCTGCATGTTGAACAGCGGGCCGCCCGAGTTGCCGGGATTGATCGGAGCGTCGGTCTGGATGAACGGTGTGTAGGTGCCGTCGGGCAGCGCGCGCGACGTCGCGCTGACGATGCCTGCCGTGACCGTGTTCTCGAAGCCGTAGGGCGATCCGATCGCCACCACCCATTGCCCCACCTCTACCTTGCTGGAGTTGCCGAGCTTCACCGTGGGCAGGTCCTTCGCCTTGATCTTGAGCACCGCGATGTCGGTCTGCTTGTCGACGCCGATCACCTTGGCCTTGAATTCGCGCCGATCGGAAAGATGGACCGTGACATTGTTCGCGCCGTCGACCACGTGCGCGTTGGTCATGATGATGCCGTCCGAACGCACGATGAAGCCGGAGCCCAGGCCGTGCATCTCGCGTTTCTGCTGGGGAACCTGGAACTGGTGGAAGAACTGCGAGAACGGGTTGTTGGGCCCGAAATCCGGGAACGGCGATTGCATCGACGTCGGCTCGTTCTCGGTCACCGTGATGTTCACCACGGCGCCGCGGTTGGCGTCGACGATCGAGGTGAAGTTGGGCAGCTTCACCATGGCCGGTGCGGCTGCGGTAGTTGCGGCGGGGGTGCCGGCGTGGGCCTGGGTCCAGGGCGATTGGACGAACATGCCTCCCCAGGCGCCGAGCGACACCAGCCCGACCGCGGCGAGTGCGACGACGATACTCTTGGCCTTCATGACGATCTCTCCTTGTCCGCTGATTGCGCGCTATTCGCGCTGTACGGACCGTATCGTCCTGCGGCGGGCTTAACCTAGTCTTAAGGGGTTTCGGACAGAGCGGTGGCGGCCAGCTCGACGCAGCGCTCCGGCGTCTGCGCGGCGTCGACCTCGATCGCGCGAGCCGGCGGCTCGAGGGTTGCGAGCTGGCTGTCGAGCAGCGAGGCCGGCATGTAGCGGTGCGTGCGGCCCGCGACCCGCTCGCGCAGCAGCCCGGTGCTCGCGCGCAGATACACCAGCTCGAATCGCGCGAGGCCCATCGCCAGCCGGTCGCGATACGCCTGTTTCAGCGCCGAGCAGGCCAGCACCGCGCACCGCCCACTCGCTTCGCGCCCGCGCAGCTCCTCGTTCAGGCGCTCGAGCCAGGGCCAGCGGTCGGCGTCCTCGAGCGGCACGCCGGCGGCCATCTTGGCGACGTTCGCCGCGGGATGGAAATCGTCGGCATCGAGAAACTCGCACTCGAGGCGCTGCGCGAGCAGGCGGCCGATGGTCGTCTTGCCGCTGCCCGAAACGCCCATCACCAGAACGATCATGCGGCGCGGCCCTCCGCAACGAGCGCCTGCGCCAGGTCGCAGAACCGCTCCGCGGCGTCCGCTGCGAAGGGATCGAGCACGGCGTCAAACGACATCGCGCGCAGCCAGGTGAGCTGGCGCTTGGCGAGCTGGCGCGTGGCCGCGAGCGCCTTGTCGCGCATCTCGCGCTCGCCGTAGGCGCCCTCGAGCCAGCCCCAGGCCTGGCGGTAGCCCACGCTGCGCATGCTCGGCAGCGCGGGATCCAGCGCATAGCGCCGTCGCAGCGCGCGCAATTCGTCCACGAGACCGAGCGCCAGCATGCGGTCGAACCGCTCGGCGATTCGCCGGTGCAGCTGCGCGCGATCGGCGGGGACCAACGCGCAGCCCGCGAGCGCGAACGGCAGCGGCAGGCGGGGCGCGGTGTGAAACGCGGAAAGCGCCTTGCCGGTCGTGCGGTAGACCTCCAGCGCGCGCTGGATGCGCTGGGCATCGTTCGGCTCGAGGCGCCGGGCGCTTTGCGGATCGACGCGGGCGAGCTCCGCGTGCAGCGCCGGCCAGCCGAGGTCGGCCGCTTCGCGGTCGATCGCGGCGCGGGTGGCGGCGTCGGCGGCGGGAAGCTCGTCGATGCCCTGCGCCAGGGCGCGGTAGTAGAGCATCGTGCCCCCCACCAGCAGCGGCAGCCGGCCGCGCGCGAGAATATCGTTGACCGCGGCGATCGCGTCGGCCCGGAAGCGGCCCGCAGAGTAGCTCTCGGTCGGCTCGACCAGGTCGATCAGGTGATGCGGCACGCGCCTTCGCTCGGCCGCCGAGGGTTTGGCGGTCCCGATGTCCATGCCGCGGTAGACCTGGCCCGAGTCCACGCTCACGATCTCGAGCGCGACTCGCTCCGCGAGCCGCAGCGCGAGCGCCGACTTGCCGCTCGCCGTGGGGCCCAGCAGCGCGAGCGCCACACCCCGCATCAGCGGCCCCGCAGGAACAGCTTGTCCAGGTCGGCGAGCGTGAGCTGGTACCAGGTGGGCCGGCCGTGATTGCAGCTGCCCGAGCGCTCGGTCTGCTCCATCTCGCGCAGCAGCGCGTTCATCTCGGGCAGGCTGAGGATGCGATTCGCGCGCACCGCGGCGTGGCAGGCCATGCCGCCGAGCAGTGCGTCGCGCCGCGCGGCGAGCGCCTGCGCGGCGCCGAACTCGCGCAACTCGGCGAGCACGCTGCGCGCCAGGCCGACGACGTCGCCCGAGGCGAGCGCGACGGGGGCGGCACGGACCGCGAGCTCGTTCGGCCCCGCGGCGCTGATCTCGAGCCCGAGCTGCTCCAGCGCGTCACGGTTCTCCTCCGCGGTGGAGACCTCGAGCGCATCGGCGCGGAACACGCTCGGCACCAGCAGGCTCTGTCGCTGCACCGTGCCCGCGTCGAGCGCGAGCCTGAGCTTTTCGAACACGATGCGCTCGTGCGCGGCGTGCATATCGACCAGCACCAGGCCCGCGGCGTTCTGGGCCAGGATGTACACGCCGTGGAGCTGCGCCAGCGCATACCCGAGCGGCGGCGCCTCGCCCGCTTCGGCGACCGCAAGCGGCGCGGGCTGCGAGGCCGCGGCAACGAACGCCTGGTACGCTCCGGCGGCCTGCTCAATGCCGAGCGCCCCCTGCGCCGGGCTGCCCGGCACCGGCGCGAAGCCGGCGTACGAAACGGGCGCCGCGGCGGCTCCGGGCGACAGCGCCCGCCTCAGGGCGTGCAGCACGAACTGGTGCACGCTGCGCGCATCGCGAAAGCGGACCTCAGTCTTGGCCGGATGCACGTTCACGTCCACCGCGCGCGGGTCGAGCTCGAGAAACAGGACGTACGCGGGCTGGCGCTCGCCGTGCAGCAGCTCGGCATAGGCCTCGCGCGCGGCATGGGCGAGCAGCCGGTCGCGCACGAAGCGGCCGTTGACGTAGAAATACTGCGTGTCGGCGCGGCTGCGCGCGGCCTGCGGACCGCCCGCCAGGCCGTGCAGGCGCAATCCGCCTGCCTGCGCGTCGACCGGGATCGATGCAGCGGAGAAGTCCTTGCCGAGCAACGCCGCCGCGCGCTCGGCGAAGGCCTGCGGCCTGAGCGCCGCGCTGACGCGGCCGTTGTGGCGCAGGGTCCAGGCGAGGTCCGGGCGGGCCAGCGCTGCGCGGCGGAAAACCTCCTCGCAGTGGCCGAATTCGGTCGCCTCGGTGCGCAGGAACTTGCGCCGCGCCGGCGTGTTGAAGTACAGGTCGCCGACCGAGATGCTGGTGCCCGCCGCTCGCGCAGCGGGCTCGGGCGCTTCGGGCGCGCCGCCTTCGGCGCGGACGACGAAGGCGTGTCCTGCGCCGCGCGCGCGGGACGTGATTTCGACCCGGGCGACGGAAGCGATCGAGGCGAGCGCCTCGCCGCGAAACCCCAGCGAGGCGACGGCTTCGAGCTCTTCGAGCGACCCGATCTTGCTCGTCGCGTGGCGCGCGAGCGCGAGGATGAGGTCGTCGCGCGCGATGCCGGCACCGTCGTCGTCCACCTGTACGCGCTTGGCGCCGCCCTGGGCGAGGGAGACCCCGAGCTCCTGCGCGCCGGCATCGAGGCTGTTCTCGATCAGCTCCTTGAGGACCGAGGCCGGTCGCTCGACCACCTCGCCTGCGGCGATCTGGCTGATGAGCAGCTCGGGCAGGACGCGTATCGCCGTCATGTCAGGCCGTCGTGCGCTCGCCGAGCTCGGCGGGCGTGCCCGCGGTGAGCCTGAGCAGCACGTCGTAGCTCAGCTCGAACACGGTTCTGGGATGGCCGGCGGCGGCCCAGATGCGCGCGTGCTGGGCGAGGGAGCGGTCGACAAGCGTAGTCAGCCGCGAGGGATGGCCCAGCGGCGCGACGCCGCCGATCGCGAAGCCGGTGTGCTCGCGCACGAAAGGCGCACGCGCTTTCTCGACCGGCTCGCCCGCGAGTGCCGCGAGCTTTTCGGTGTCGACGCGGTGGGCTCCGCTCGCCATCACCAGCAGCGCCATCTCCGAGCGCTGGCCCCGAAAAACGAGCGAGTTCGCGATCTGCGCCACGCCGCAGCCGAGAAATTCTGCCGCCGCCTGCGCGGTGCGGGCGTCGTCGGAGAGCTCGACGATCGGCGCGTCGTGGCCGGCCGCCGCGAGCGCCGCGCGCACGCGCTCGACGCTCGATGACGAAAGGACGGGGCTGGGCATTGCGCTGCGGCGGGGAATGGGGTGCGATTATACCCGCCGCTGCGGCTACAATCGCGAGATGGAAATCATCGCCGCGCTGTGGGACATCGCCGTCCACCTCGACCGCCATCTTGCGGCATTTCTCGCCCAGCACGGGGCCTGGGTCTACGCGCTGCTCTTCGCGATCGTGTTCTGCGAGACCGGCCTCGTGGTGACTCCGTTCCTGCCGGGCGACTCGCTGCTGTTCGTCGCGGGCGCGGTCGCCGCGACCGGCGGCATCGATGCGCGCCTCGTCGCCGCGACCCTGGTCGCCGCCGCGCTATGCGGGGACAACGTGAATTACTGGATCGGCCGCTGGATCGGCCCGCGCGTATTCCGCTCGCAAGACGCACGCTGGTTCAATCCACGCTACCTGGCGCGCACCGAGGCGTTCTACGAGCGGCACGGCGGCAAGGCGGTGGTGATCGCCAGGTTCGTGCCGATCGTGCGCACCTACGTGCCGTTCGTCGCCGGCGTCGGGCGCATGGCCTACCTGCGTTTTCTCGGCTTCAGCATCGGCGGCGCAATGCTCTGGGTCGCGTCGCTCATCGCCGCCGGCTACTACTTCGGCAACCTGCCGGTGGTGAAAGACAACCTCACGCTCGCCATTCTCGGGGTGATTGCCCTGTCGTTGCTGCCGATCGCGTTCCAGTGGCTGCGCCACCTGCGGGGGAAGGCTTCGGCCTGAGCTACTGCAGGGACGCTAGCGGCGAATGCGGCTGCGGCGGATGCTGCGACAGGTAGTCCTTGATGCCGACCAGGATCGCCCGGGCGATCTTCTCCTGGTAGGCGCTGTTGGTGAGCCGTTTCTCTTCCCTCGGATTGGAGATGAAGTCGGTCTCGACCAGGATCGAGGGAATGTCGGGCGCCGTGAGGACGGCGAAGCTCGCCTGCTCGACGTGCCCCCTGTGCAGCGGATTGACGCGTCCCAGGGCGGAAAGCACCGAAGCGCCCAGCTTCAGGCTGTAATCGATGGTCGCGGTCTGCGAAAGATCTAGCAGCGTCTTGCGCAGGTAGGTGTCCTTCTGCTTCAGTTGCACCCCGCCGATCAGGTCCGCGTCGTTCTCGCTCTTGGCCAGCCAGCGCGCCGCCTCCGAGGTCGCGCGCCGCTGCGAGAGCGCGAACACGGAAGAGCCGCGCGCGTGCCGTCCCAGGTGGCGGGCCGAGTCCGCATGGATCGACACGAACAGATCCGCATTGACGCGCTGCGCTTTCTCGACCCGCGCCGCGAGCGAGAGGTAGTAGTCGCCGTTGCGGGTCATCACTGCGCGCATGTCGGGCTGGGCGTCGATGAGCTTCTTCAGCCGCCGCCCGATCATCAGGGTGACGTTCTTTTCGTAGGTCCCGTGCCGGCCCTTGGCGCCCGGGTCCTCTCCGCCGTGCCCAGGGTCGATCACGATCGTGGCGAGCCGCTCGACGCGCGGCTGCGGTGCCGCCCCGTCGTGATGGGGGATGCCGCGCAGCTTGCCGTCGGACTCGATCAGCGCGAGCAGCGGATCCTTCGGGTGCAAGGGGTAGACGTCGAGCACCAGCCGGTTGCCGTAGTCGGCGATCGGCTTCAGCGCGAAGATCTGCGGCTTGACCTCCGTCTTGAGGTCGAGCACCAGACGCACCACGTCCGGGCGATTGCGCGCCACGCGCAGGCTCTTGATGTAGGGATCGTCCGCACTGACCTTCTTCTGCAGCTCCTCGAGCGCAGGTCCGAGGTCGACGTCGTCCAGATCGAGCACCAGGCGGTCCGGGCCCTTGACGCTGAACAGCTTGAACTTGAGCGGCTGCTTCGATTCGAGCGTGAGGCGCGTGTAATCGGGCGCGGGCCACAGGCGCGCGGCTACGACTTGCTCCTGGGCGAAGACGGGCGGGACGAAGTAGAGCAGCAGCAGCGCGATCAGGGCTGCGGCCAGCGCTTCGAGGCAGCGGCGAGCCAGTCGCGGCCGCAAGCCGTACGAGGCGTCAGCCGGGCGCGCCGGCCGGACCCGGAAAACTCCAGCCGCACCTCGAGATCGGGAGGCGCGAGCAGCCCCGCGGCCCGCTCGGGCCACTCGACGATACATGCCGAGTCCTGGTTGAAATATTCCCGAAATCCTGAGTCGACCCATTCCGACCGGTCTTCGAACCGATAGAAATCAAAGTGATACAAGTTTAATCTCGAAAGCTTGTAAAGTTCAACCAGAGAATAGGTCGGACTCTTGACCCGGCCGGCGAAGCCGAGAGCCTTGATAAGTCCTTGAACAACAGTGGTTTTCCCTGAACCGAGGTCTCCGGAGAGGAAGAGCACGCGGCCCGGGCCGATGCCCGCGGCAAGCGCGGCGCCCAGCTGTCGCGTGGCGTTGTCGTCCGGCAGAGAAAGGAGATCGTTCATCTAGTATCCGGCATATGGACTACGGCGCGCTCGCGGCGAAGGTCAAGCAATGGGGCAGGGCGCTCGGCTTCCAGGCCGTCGGCGTCGCCGACACCGACCTCGCCGCCGCGGAGGGGCGGCTCGCGGAGTGGCTGCGCATGGGCTGGCAGGGCGAAATGGATTATATGGCGCGCCACGGCACGCTGCGCGCGCGTCCCGCCGAGCTGGTGCCGGGAACGCTGCGCGTGATCAGCTGCCGCATGGACTACGCGCCCGCCGGCGGCGACGAATGGGCGGCGCTCGGCGACGGCCGCCGCGCCTACGTGGCGCGCTACGCAAGGGGGCGCGACTATCACAAGCTGCTTCGGACGCGGCTGCAGAAGCTGTGCGACCGCATTCGCGCCGAAGCCGGCGCCTTCGGCTACCGCGTCTTCTCCGACTCCGCGCCGGTGATGGAGGTCGAGCTGGCGGCCGGGGCCGGCATCGGCTGGCGCGGCAAGCACACGCTGCTGCTGTCGCGCGACGCGGGATCGTGGTTCTTCCTCGGCGAGATCTACTGCGATCTGCCGCTGCCCGTCGACGCCCCCGCGGGCGAACACTGTGGCCGCTGCACGAAATGCATCGAGATCTGTCCGACGCAGGCCATCCGCGCGCCCTACCGGCTCGATGCGCGGCGTTGCATCTCGTACCTCACGATCGAGCACAAGGGCGCGATCCCGCAAGAGCTGCGCGCGCCGATCGGAAACCGGGTCTACGGCTGCGACGACTGCCAGCTTGTCTGCCCGTGGAACGGGTTCGCGAAGCCGTCCGCGGAAGAGGACTTCGGCGCACGCAACGGGCTCGACGCCGCGTCGCTGGTCGAGCTGTTCGGCTGGAGCGCGGAGGAGTTCGACGCGCGCATGCGCGGCTCGGCGATCCGCCGCATCGGCTACGAGCGCTGGCTGCGCAACCTCGCGGTCGGGCTGGGCAACGCGCCGGGCTCGCCGGAAGTGCTGGCGGCGCTGCGCGCCCGACGGAACGACCCGTCGCCTCTGGTGAGAGAGCACGTCGAGTGGGCGTTGTCGCGGCATGAGTGACTGGCACGCCGACCCGCTGCTCGAGGGCTTCGAGGCGAAGACGCTCGAATTCCCGGCCGACTACGAGGGCGAGGTCGTCGCCACGCTGGTGCGCTTGCCGGGAGGGGGCGCGAGGCGAGGCGCGGTCCTCTATGTGCACGGCTTCGTCGATTACTTCTTTCAGCGTCACATGGCGCTGCGCTTCGCCCAGGAAGGTTACGCCTTCTACGCGCTCGATCTGCGCAAGCACGGGCGATCGCTGCTCGCGCACCAGCACCCGTGCTTCTGCAAGCGCATCGACGAGTACTATCCGGAGATCACCCGCGCGCTGGAGGAAATCGGCGAGCCGGTGCTGCTCGCGGGCCATTCGACCGGCGGGCTCATCTGCTCGCTTTACGCCGCCGAGGGCGAGCGCCGCGAGCGGTTGCGCGCGCTGTGGCTGAACAGTCCCTTCTTCGAGTTCAACACGGGACCGCTCGACCGGCTGCAGCTGCGATGGGCGATCGCGCTGGGGAAAGTCATGCCGTTTCTGAACAATCCGCAGGCGTTGAGGCGCGAGTATGTGCGAAGCCTGCACCGGAGCTTCGGCGGCGAGTGGGACTTCGATCTGCGCCTGAAGCCCGAGCTCGGCTTTCCCGCGTACTTCGGCTGGCTCGCGGCGGTGGCCGACGCGCATGCACGAGTGCACGCGGGCCAATCGCTGCCGCTCCCGGTGCTTGCGATGCATTCGGACGAAGCGGACATCGTCCTCGACTGGCGCGACATCGCCCGCTGGAGCCGGACCCTGGGCCCGCGGGTCAGCGTGCTCGCGTTCCCGGGCGGGCTGCACGATCTGGTGTTGTCGCGCGCCGAGGTTCGCGACGAAGTCTTCAGGCAGCTCTTTTCCTGGGCGGAACGAGCCGCAGGGTAGCGAGCGTCGCCAGCGCCCAGACGAGATACAGGTCGGTGAACAGTTCCTCGGGCGCGCGGTAGTAGAGCAGCCGCTCGACCCAGCGGCCGACGAAGGTCTGCGGCTGCAGGCCGCCGCGCAGCAGGTCTTCCCACACGGTGAGCGGGCAGGCGACGCCGAGCAGCGCTTCGAGCGCAATGAGCGCGATCGCCGCCAGATGCAGGTAGCGGAACCACGGATTGCGGACCCAGCGCCAGCCGGCGGCGGCGCCGAGCCACACCAGCGGCAGGCCGCCGGCGACGAAGGCGGCAATCAGGAAGTGCGCGACGAGCAGCGCGTCGGCGGCTATGCCGGACCCTTCGCCTGCGGCCGCCGCGGATCCGCGATCCACTCGCTCCAGGATCCGGCGTAGATGCGCGAGCCCGACAGGCCGGCGACCTCCATCGCCAGCAGGTTGTGGCAGGCGGCGACGCCCGAGCCGCAGTAATGCACCACCTCGGCCGGATCACGGTCGCCGAGCAGGGCGCCGAGCTCCTTCTTGAGCTGTGCGGCCGCCTTGAACGTGCCGTCGGGCGTGAGGTTCTCGCCGTTGAAGCGGTTGCGGGCGCCCGGGATGCGGCCGGCGACCGGGTCGATCGGCTCGGCCTCGCCGAAAAAGCGCTGCGGCGCGCGCGCGTCGAGCAGCAGCATGTCCGTCGAGCCGAGGTGCTGCTCGACGGCATCCACCTCGACGCTCATCTGCGGCTGCAGCCGGCCGGTGTACCCGGTCGCGGGAAAGGAAGGCACCTCGGCGGTGACTTCGCGCTCTTCCTCCAGCCACTTGGCCAGGCCGCCGTCGAGCACCGCGACGGCGTCGTGCCCGACCCAGCGCAGCATCCACCACAGGCGCGAGGCCATCGCGCCGTTGTTGGCGTCGTAGGCCACGACCTGGTCGCCCGGCCGCAGGCCCTGGCGCCCCAGCCAGAGCGCGAACACGGCCGGATCCGGCAGCGGGTGGCGCCCGTTGCGGCCGGTCGGCGGCGCCGACAGGTCGCGGTCCAGGTGCGCGAACAGCGCGCCTCGGATATGCGCGTGGGCGTACTGCTGCTCGCCCAGATAGGGCTTGGAGAGGTCGTGACGGCAGTCGAACAGGCGCCATTCGGGATGGCGCGCCAGCTCCGCCGTCGAAACGAGGGTGGTATGGATCATGTAGCCGGGGGATTCTAGCGCGCCGCGGGTTTGACCGGCCAGCGCCCGGTCGGCTAAGGTTTCGTTCTCTATGAGCAAGTCCCCCCGGCAAGGTTCCGCCGCCGCCGAAGCCAAACCGCCGTCCGAGCCGACTTTCGAGAAGGCGCTCGCCGAGCTCGAGCGCGTGGTCGAGCGGATGGAGGCCGGCAACCTCAGTCTCGAGCAGGCGCTCGCCGCGCACAAGCGCGGGCTGGAGCTCGCGCGCTTCTGCCAGCAGCGCCTCGAGGCCGCCCAACAGCAGGTGAAGGTGCTCGAAGGTGAAGTGCTCAAGCCGCTCGCGGGCGCCGGAGCCGATCAAGGTGACGGCGACTGAGCCGAATTTCCAGTCCTGGCTGAGCGCGGTGCAGGCGCGCATGGAGTCGGCGCTGGCGCGGCTGCTGCCGGCACCCTCGATCGCGCCCAGGCGCCTGCACGAGGCCATGCGCTACGCCAGCCTCGGCGGCGGCAAGAGGGTGCGGCCCCTGCTGACGTTTGCGGCGGGCGCGGTGTCGGGGGCGAGCCCGGAGCGGCTCGAAATCGCGGCTGCCGCGGTCGAGATGGTCCACGCCTACTCGCTGGCGCACGACGACTTGCCCTGCATGGACGACGACGTGCTCAGGCGCGGCAAGCCGACGGTGCACGTCGAGTTCGACGAAGCGACTGCGCTGCTGGTGGGCGATGCGCTGCAGTCCCTCGCGTTCCAGCTGCTTGCCGAGCACCGGCTGGCGGACGATCCCTCGGCCCAGCTCGGGATGGTGCGGGCGCTGGCCTACGCCTCCGGATCGCGCGGCATGGCGGGCGGGCAGGCGATCGATCTCGAGTCGACCGGCAAGGCGCTCACGCCTCCCGAGCTCGAGCTGATGCACATCAATAAGACGGGCGCCCTGATCCGCGCAGCGGTGGCGATCGGCGCCGCCTGCGGGCAAAAGCTCGGCGAGGCGCAGGAAGCGAAGCTCGATCACTATGCCAAGTGCGTGGGGCTCGCGTTCCAGGTCGTGGACGACGTGCTCGACGCGGAGGCGAGCACCGCGACGCTCGGCAAGACCGCCGGCAAGGACGCCAGGCAGGGCAAGACGACCTACGTCTCGACCCTGGGCGCGGCCGGCGCGCGCGAATTCGCCGAGACGCTGCGCCGCGACGCCCACGCGGCGCTGGCGGATTTCGGCGCGCGCGCCAGGCGGCTCGGCGAGCTCGCCGACTACATCGTCTTGAGGAAATTCTGATGGCGACCGCAGCAGGCTCCACGGATGCGCTGCCGCACGAGGGCGTGGACTCCGGTGCGCAGGACTACAATCCAGCCATGTACGAGCTGCTGAGGACCATCGACGATCCCGCGGCGCTGCGAAAGCTCGACCGCAAGCAGCTCAAGCAGCTCGCCGACGAGCTGCGCGCATTCGTGCTCGACTCGGTGTCGAAAACGGGCGGGCACCTGTCCTCGAACCTGGGCACCATCGAGCTCACGATCGCGCTGCACTACGTGCTCGATACGCCGGAAGACCGCATCGTCTGGGACGTCGGGCACCAGACCTACCCGCACAAGATCCTCACCGGCAGGCGCGAGGCCATGGCGCAGCTGAGGATGCTGGGCGGCATCTCCGGGTTCCCCCGCCGCAGCGAGTCGCCCTACGACACTTTCGGCACCGCGCATTCCTCGACCTCGATTTCGGCCGCGCTCGGCATGGCGACCGCAGCGAAGATGAAGGGCGAGCAGCGCCGCGCGGTCGCGGTCATCGGCGACGGCGCGATGTCGGCGGGAATGGCGTACGAGGCGATGAACAACGCCGGCGCGATGGACGTCGACCTGCTGGTGATCCTGAACGACAACGAAATGTCGATATCCCCGCCGGTCGGCGCGCTGACGAACTATCTCGCGCGGCTCCTGTCGGGACGCATCTACTCCACCGCCCGAAGGGCGAGCGAGCATCTGCTCAAGCGCGTTCCGGGCGTATGGGAGCTCGCGCGCCGCGCCGAGGAGCACTTCAAGGGGATGGTGACGCCGTCGACGCTGTTCGAGGAATTCGGCTTCAATTACATCGGCCCGATCGACGGTCACGACCTCGATGCGCTGATTCCGACCCTGGCCAACATCGCGAAGCTCAAGGGCCCGCAGTTCCTGCACGTCGTGACGCGCAAGGGGCAGGGCTACAAGCTCGCCGAGGACGACCCGATCGCGTATCACGGGCCGGGCAAGTTCGACCCCGCCGAGGGCATCAAGAAATCCTCCGGCGGACGGCCCAGCTACAGCCAGATCTTCGGCGACTGGCTGTGCGACATGGCCGAGCTCGACCCCAGGCTGGTGGCGATCACGCCCGCGATGCGCGAAGGCTCGGGCATGGTCGGGTTCTCGGACAGGTTTCCCGAGCGCTACTTCGACGTCGGCATCGCCGAGCAGCACGCAGTGACTTTCGCGGCAGGCCTCGCCTGCGAGGGCGTCAAGCCGGTGGTGGCGATCTATTCCACCTTCTTGCAGCGCGGCTACGACCAGCTGATCCACGACGTCGCGATCCAGAATCTGCCGGTGGTGCTCGCGCTCGATCGCGGCGGGTTGGTCGGCGGCGACGGGGCGACGCACAACGGAGCGTTCGACTACGCCTATCTGCGCACGGTGCCGAACCTGACGCTGATGGCGCCATCCGACGAGAACGAATGCCGGCAGATGCTCTACACCGCGTTCAGCCTCGACTCTCCGGCGGCGGTGCGCTATCCGCGCGGCAGCGGTCCAGGGGTCGAGGTGCGCAAGGACATGGCGGCGTTGCCGGTCGGCAAGGCGGAGCTGAGGCGCGAGGGCCGGCGCGTCGCGATCCTCGCCTTCGGCAGCATGCTCAGGCCCGCGCTCGAGGCCGCCGCCGGCCTCGACGCGACCGTCGCCAACATGCGCTTCGTCAAGCCGCTGGACACGGAGATGCTGAGGCAGCTGGCGCAAGCTCACGAGCTGCTGGTGACGATCGAGGAGCACGCGGCGATGGGCGGCGCGGGCAGCGCGGTGTGCGAGGCGCTGGCGGCGCTCGGGATCGAGCGGCAGGTGCTGGTGCTCGGCCTGCCGGACCGGTTCATCGACCACGGCGATCCGGCCAAGCTGCTGGCGTCGGTGGGGCTGGACGCCGAAGGCATATACAAGGCGATACACAACGCAATACCCGAGTAATTTACTCGGATGTTATAATGCGGCCATGAAATCACGAGACCTGTACAACATCCCCGACGTCCAGGCGTCGGCGGACACCCGCAAGCTCGCGATCGACAAGGTGGGGGTCAAGGCGATCCGCCACCCGATGCGTATCCAGGAGCGCTCCGGTCACGTCCAGCACACGGTGGCCATGTTCAACATGTACGTCGGGCTGCCGCACCATTTCAAGGGCACCCACATGTCGCGCTTCATCGAGATCCTCGAGGCGCACGAGCGCGAGATCACGGTCGAGACCTTCCAGGTGATGCTGCGGGAGATGGTCGAGCGGCTCGAGGCCGAGGAAGGCCTGATCGAGATGAGCTTCCCGTACTTCATCGAGAAAGCCGCGCCGGTGTCCGAGGTGAAGAGCCTGATGGACTACGAGATCACCTTCATCGGCGAGATCCGTGGCGGCAAGCAGACCTTCACCATGAAGGTCCTGGTGCCGGTGACCAGCCTGTGTCCCTGCTCGAAAAAAATCTCGGCGCGCGGCGCGCACAACCAGCGTTCGCACGTCACGGTGAGCGCCCGCCTGAACGACTTCGTCTGGATCGAGGAAATCGTCGACCTGGTCGAGAAGCAGGCCTCGAGCGAGCTCTACGGCCTGCTCAAGCGGCCTGACGAGAAGTTCGTGACCGAGCGGGCCTACGACAATCCGAAGTTCGTCGAGGACATGGTGCGCGACGTGGCGGCGGTGCTGAATCTCGACGAGCGCATCGAGTCCTACGTGGTCGAATCGGAGAACTTCGAGTCGATCCACAACCACAGCGCTTACGCGCTCATCGAGCGCGACAAGACCGGAAGCTGAGCGCGCGTGGAGAACCTCGCGACCCGGCGTGAGCGCATGGTCGCGGAAGTCGAGGCGATGTACGCCGAGACCGCGGCCGAGACGGGGCTGTCGCGGATGTCCGCCGCGGTGCGCGCGGCGCTCGGAAAGGTCGAGCGCCACCGTTTCGTGCCGGCCGCGGAAATTCCGCTCGCCTACGGCAACCATCCGCTTTCGATCGGGGCGGGCCAGACCATCTCGCAGCCCTACATCGTCGCGCTTTCGACCGACCTGATCGAACCGCGCGCCGGGCAGTCGGTGCTCGAGATCGGAACCGGGTCGGGCTACCAGGCGGCGGTCCTGGCCGAGATCGTCGGCAAGGTGTATTCGATCGAGACCGTGGTGGACCTCGGGCGCCGCGCGGCCGAGCGCCTGGCCGAGCTCGGCTACGCCAACGTCGAAGTCCGCATCGGCGACGGCTACGGAGGCTGGCCGGAAAAGTCGCCGTTCGACGCCATCGTGGTCACCGCGGCGGCGCCCGACGTTCCTCCCGCGCTGGTCGAGCAGCTCAAGCCCGGTGGAAGAATGGTGATCCCGCAGGGAGAGCGCTGGGGCGCGCAGGATCTCCTGCTCATCACCAAGCGCGCCGACGGCGGCTTGGAGCGCAAGAGCGTGCTGCCGGTGCGCTTCGTGCCGCTCGTGCACCAAGGCTGAGCGGGACCGCTCAGTAGCGGCGGGTCAGAACCATCGACTGGCCGTCTCGCTGCATCTCGACGCGGTTGAGAAAGCTCATCCCGAGCAGGGCGAGCCCGAGTCCATGCGAGATCACCACGGCGTCCACGTTCTGCAGCGTGATGCCCCCCAGCTTCACCACGTCGAGCTTGATCCGGTAGGCCACCGTCGGGCCGTTGGCGGTCTGGATCAACCCTCGCCGGCCTTTCTCGTAGTCGATGCCCAGCCGGTCGGCGATCTTCGCGGGCAGCGCGACCATGGTGGCGCCGGTGTCGACCAGAAAGCGCACCGAGCCGCCGTTCACCTGGCCGTCGGCGTAGAAATGCCCCAGCATGTCGGCGGCGAGCGTCACCTTCTGGCGCGTGTCGCGGGAGGCGCTGCTCGCGTACTGGCCGAGCCGTAGCGTGCGCCGCTTGCCTTCGACCTCGATCACGGCCTCGTC
Source organism: uncultured Enterobacteriaceae bacterium (assembly GCA_964562815.1). Lineage (GTDB taxonomy): Bacteria > Pseudomonadota > Gammaproteobacteria > Burkholderiales > SG8-39 > DAHVFK01. Next base: position 11,576 of record CAZLUX010000014.1, on the reverse strand, counting down.
TTCTCCCGCCGAGACGACGCTCACGCCCTGCTTCGTGCGGCCGATCCTGACGGCCGTCGGCGCACCGCCGTCGATGACGAGCACTGCGGCCTTGCCCGGAAACACGCCCACCAGGCCGATGTCGGCGGCCGAGGCGGGAAGCGCTAGGAGCAGTGCGGCGAGGCCAATAGAATAGCGGCTTTGCAAAGGCAGCTCCGATGAAGCCGGTTGCGATCCTCAGGCACGCGCGAATCGAGGGACCGGGCTATTTTGCCACCTATCTCGACGAGCGCTCAATTCCGTGGAGGGTGATCGCGGTCGATGCCGGAGAGGAGCCCCCGCGCGACGCACGGGCGTTCAGCGGCCTCGCTCTGATGGGCGGGCCGATGAGCGTGCACGACGCGTTGCCGTGGATCGCGCCGGAGCTCGAGCTGATCCGGGACGCGGTACGCAAGGACGTGCCCGTGATCGGCCACTGCCTCGGCGGCCAGCTGATGGCCGCCGCGTTCGGCGGCGAGGTGCGCAGTGCGCCGGGCAAGGAGATCGGCTGGGGGGAGGTGCAGGTCGCTGACAACGCGCTGGCGCGCGAGTGGTTCGGCGAGCTGCAGTCGTTCGAGGCCTTTCACTGGCACGGCGAAAGCTTCAGCATTCCGCCCGGCGCGACGCGCCTGCTGACCAACTCCCTGTGCGCCAACCAGGCGTTCGCGATCGGCAGGCATTTCGGCATGCAGTGCCACGTCGAGATGACCGCGGAGCTGGTGCAGTCCTGGTGCGAGGCGGGGCGCGACGAGATCGCGGCGAGCGCCGGCAGTCCCGGCGTGCAGACGCAGGAGGCGATGCTGCGCGACCTGGGAAAGCGCCTCGAGGCCCTGAGCGCGGTTGCCGAGCTGATCTACGAGCGCTGGTGCGAAGGGCTCAGTCGCGGAAATTGACGTACTGCAGCGGCACGTCGGTGACTGCCTGCCGCACCAGCTGGATCGCCGCCTGCAGGTCGTCCTTCTTGCCGCCCGAAACCCGCACCGCGTCGCCCTGGATCGAGGCCTGGACCTTGAGCTTGGAATCCTTCATCAGCTTGACGATCGACTTCGCCTTGTCCTGCGCCACGCCGACGCGTACCGTGACCGGGCGCTTGACCTTGTCGCCCGAGATCTTCTCCACCGCGCCCAGCTCGAGGCATCTTACGTCGACGTTGCGCTTGCTCAGGCGCCCGCGCAAGACGTCCAGCACCTGCCCGAGCTTGAACTCGTCGTCGGCGAATACAGTCAGCTGAAGCTCGTTCTGCTCGACGCGCGCATCCGACCCCTTGAAGTCGAACCGGTTGCCGATCTCGCGGTTGGTCTGCTCAACCGCGTTCTTGACTTCCTGTTTGTCCACCTGTGAAACGATGTCGAAAGAGGGCATGGCATTGCGCTCCGATTGGCTGAGTGGTGTTGACGCTATTTCTTGCTCTTGAGCAGCGACTCGAGCGCGGCAAAGGGCTTGTGCGTAGCCGGCTGTCCGCCGCTGCTTGCTCCGCCGGCGCCACGCTGCGCCAGCTCGAGCTGGCGGGCGTGCTCGTTGTCGTGGCAGTACAGGCACAGCAGCTCCCAGTTGCTGCCGTCGGCAGGATTGTTGTCGTGGTCGTGGTCGCGGTGGTGCACCGTCAGCATGCGCAGGTTTGCGCCCGAGAACTCGCGTCCGCAGCGCCCGCAGATCCAGGGGTAGATCTTGAGCGCCTGCTCGCGATAACCGCGCTCGCGCCGTTCGCGTTCCCTGCGCGCTTCGGCCACCACGCGCTCGAGCTTCTCGGAGTCCGGCCTGGTTCCTCTGGGTGGCATGGGTCGTCCCGCGGGTGGCCCGGCTAGCGCGCGTTGAGCCGCTCGAGCTTCTCGATCCAGCGCGCCGTGACGAGCCTGAGCCAGCGGAGGTCCTCGGGCGACTCGTAGTGACTGTACACGGACAGGCTCAAGGCCTTGCCGCGCAGATTGAGCAGCGTGGTGGTCGAGAGGAGATACTCCGGCTTTTCGCCGAAGCCTCCCTGGTCGGGCAGCCGGGTGCCTTGCAGCACCGATACCACCGTCGTCTCGCGCCGGAGCTCGCCTAGCAGGGAGGCCTTGCCGCGCGGTTGCGCGTCGAGGTGCTCGAGCATGTCGCCGCCTGCGGGCGGAGCACCGAGGCCGCGCAAGGCATCGCCGACGAAGGCATCGAACTGGCGCGTGGTGACGCTCTGGTTCGCCAGCGCCCGCGGCGTGACCGCGATCATGAAGCGGCGAAGCAGCGGGCGGTCGCCCTGCATGAAGCGGTGCAGGTCGTCGTCGCTGATCGCGAACAACAGGATGAGGTTCGATGCGGAGGTCAGCGATTCCGCGATCTGCTGCAGCCGCGGGGAACCGGTAAAGCCGGTGTCGGCGAAGCCCGCCGGCGCGTCCAGTCCGATTCGGGTGCCGCCAATCGGCACCGCGAACGGCGCCGCCCACGCCGGCGCGGCGGCCAGCAGCAGGGCGGCGAGCCAGGCGCGCATCGTCAGCGACGGTTCCTGCGCCTCTTGGCCGCGATGCGCAGCCGCAGCGCGTTGAGCCGGATGAAGCCGGCGGCGTCGGCCTGATCGTAGGCGCCGCGGTCGTCCTCGAAGGTGGCGATCGAGGAATCGAACAGGGAGTCCGTTCTGGAGCTTCGGCCTGTCACCATGACGGTGCCCTTGTACAGCTTGAGGCGCACGCTGCCGTTGGCGGTCGCCTGCGAGGCGTCGATCAGTCCCTGCAGCAGCCTGCGCTCGGGGCTGAACCAGTATCCGTTGTAGACCAGGCGCGCGTAGCGCGGCATCAAATCGTCCTTGAGCGCCAGGACCTCGCGATCCAGCGTGATCGATTCGATCGCACGGTGTGCCTTGAGCATGATGGTGCCGCCCGGGGTCTCGTAGCAGCCGCGGCTCTTCATGCCCACGTAGCGGTTCTCGACCATATCGAGCCGCCCGATGCCGTGCCGGCCGCCGATCGTGTTGAGCGTCGCCAGCACCGTCGCCGGCGACATTTTCCTGCCGTTCACCGCGACGATGTCGCCGTGCCGGTACTCGAGCTCGAGGGTCTGCGGGCGGCCGGGCGCCTTCTCCGGCGAGACCGTGATGCGCCACATCGACTCCTCCGGCTCGAAATCCGGGTCCTCGAGCACGCCGCCCTCGTACGAGATGTGCAGCAGGTTCGCGTCCATGGAGTAGGGCGCGCCGCCCTTGCGCTTCTTGAAATCGACCGGGATGCCGTGCTTGTCCGCGTAGGCGAGCAGCTTCTCGCGCGAGAGCAGATCCCATTCGCGCCAGGGGGCGATCACCTTCACGTCCGGCATCAGCGCGTAGGCGCCGAGCTCGAAGCGCACCTGGTCGTTGCCCTTGCCGGTCGCGCCGTGCGAGATCGCGTCGGCGCCGGTCTTGCGTGCGATCTCGACCATGCGCTTGGCGATCAGCGGCCGCGCGATCGAGGTGCCGAGGAGGTATTCGCCCTCGTAAACCGCATTGGCGCGGAACATGGGAAAGACGAAATCCCGCACGAACTCCTCGCGCAGGTCCTCGACGAAGATCTGCTTCACGCCCAGCATCTTCGCCTTCCTGCGCGCGGGCGCGAGCTCCTCGCCCTGACCGATGTCGGCGGTGAAAGTGATCACCTCGCAGCCGTACTGGTCCTTCAGCCACTTCAGGATCACCGACGTGTCGAGGCCGCCCGAGTACGCGAGAACGACTTTTTTGACCTTCTGCTTCTTCTTTGCCATCAAGGTTCCACTTTGCCCAGTAACAGGAATTCCAGCAGCGCTTTCTGCGCGTGAAGCCGGTTCTCGGCCTCGTCCCAGACCACGCTGTGCGGTCCGTCGATCACCTCGGCGGCGACCTCCTCGCCGCGGTGCGCAGGCAGGCAATGCATGAACAGCGCGTCTTGCTTCGCCACCCGCATCATCTCGCCGTCGACCTGCCAGTCCTGGAAGTCGCGCTTGCGCTCGGCGTCCTCGGACTCCATGCCCATGCTGGTCCAGACGTCGGTCGTCACCAGGTCGGCGCCCCTGGCCGCCTGCATCGGATCGCGGAATTCCTCGTAGTGGTCGGTGCCGTAGAGCCCGGCGCGCTCGGGCTCGACCTCGTAGCCCGGCGGGGTCGAGACGTGGACATTGAAATCGAGCACTTCCGCCGCCTGCAGCCACGTGTTGCAGACGTTGTTCGAGTCGCCGATCCAGGCCACGGTCCTGCCCCGGATCGAGCCGCGATGTTCGATATACGTGTATAGGTCGGCGAGGATCTGGCAGGGGTGGTATTCGTTGGTGAGCCCGTTGATCACCGGCACGCGCGACTGGCCCGCGAACCGCTCCAGGGTGTCCTGCTCGAAGGTGCGGATCATCACCACGTCGCACATGCGCGAGATGACCTGGGCTGCGTCCTCGACCGGCTCGCCGCGGCCGAGCTGGGAGTCGCGCGTGGACAGGAAGATCGCCGCGCCGCCGAGCTGGTGCATCCCGGCCTCGAACGACAGCCGGGTGCGCGTCGACTGCTTCTCGAAGATCATCGCCAGGGTGCGGTCTTCGAGCGGCCAGTAGCGCTCGTAGCGCTTGAACCGCTCCTTGATCCAGCGCGTGCGCGCGAACAGGTGCTCGTACTCGCCGAGCGAGAAGTCCTTGAACTGGAGGTAGTGGCGGAGGTCCATCGCCGCGCCGTGCTCAGCGCGCCGCGGCGGCCTGCGGCAGCGAGGGCTCGCGCGCGAGCAGGTCCTTGACCAGCGGCGCGAGCCGCTCGACCGCGACGCCGCCCTCGGCCTCGCTCATGACGAGCGGCGGCAGCAGGCGCACCACGCTGTCGGCCGTGACGTTGACGACGAGGCCCGCCTCGAGCGCCGACTTCGCCAGCTCGCCGCAGGGGCGGTCGAGCTGCACGCCGAGCATCAGCCCCATGCCGCGGATCTCGACGACGCCCGCGACACCCTCGAGCTCGGCGGCGAGCCCGTCGCGGATCGCCTTGCCGACGCGGACGGCGTTGTCGAGCAGGCCTTCCTCGCGGATCGCGTCGATCGTGGCGACCACCGCGGTGCAGGCGAGCGGATTGCCGCCGAAAGTCGAGCCGTGGTTGCCGGGCTTGAGCACGCCGGCGGCGCGGCCGCCGGCCACGCAGGCGCCCACCGGAACGCCCGAGCCGAGGCCCTTCGCGAGCGGGACCACGTCGGGCGCGATGCCCGCATGCTGATAGACGAACCACTTGCCGCTGCGGCCGAGGCCGCATTGCACCTCGTCCAGCATCAGCAGCCATTCGTTGCGGTCGCAGATCTCGCGCAGGCCGCGCAGGTAGTCGGCGCCGCCGACGTTGATGCCGCCTTCGCCCTGGATCGGCTCGACCAGTACCGCCACCACATTGCGGTTGATCTCGGCGATCTTCTGCACCGCGCCGAGGTCGCCGTAGGGCACGCGCACGAACCCCGACACCAGCGGCTCGAATCCCGCCTGCACCTTGCGGCTGCCGGTGGCCGAGAGTGTCGCCAGGGTGCGGCCGTGGAAGGAGTTCTCCATCACCACGATCGCCGGCTCTTGCACGCCCCGGTCGTGCCCGTATTTGCGGGCGATCTTGATCGCCGCTTCGTTCGCCTCGCAGCCCGAGTTGCAGAAGAAGACCTCGTCCAGGCCGGTGATTTCCGCGATGCGGTCGGCGGCGGCCTCCTGCACCGGGATGCGGAAGAGATTCGACGTGTGCAGCACGCGCGCGGCCTGCTCCGCGAGCGCGCGGGTGAGCTTCGGATGCGCGTGGCCGAGCGTGCTGACCGCGATCCCGGCGAGCGCGTCCAGATACTTCTTCCCGGCTTCATCCCAAAGCCATACCCCCTCGCCGCGCACGAAGGCGACCGGCTGGCGGGCGTAGGTATTCATGACGTGGGACATGGCACCACCTCCGAAATGCAAAACGGCGGCCCCGGCCGCCGTTTTGGTGAATGCTAGCACAGCGCCTGAACGCAGGTCACTCGGGCAGAGTGCCTTTAGCCGGGGCCCGGGCCGTCGCTATAATCGCGGCAAATCCGCGCCGCGTCGGCAGCGCGCCCTCCCGTTCATCAGAAAACAAATGTCTCTAGCCGTCGCCGAGTCAGCTTTCCGCGCAGGCCCTTGCAATGCCGCGCTTCGCGACCGGCTACGACAGCGCTTTGATGGCGCGGGAGAGGCGGCTCTTGTTGCGGTTGGCGGCGTTTCGGTGCAGCACACCCTTCGCTGCGATGCGATCGATCACGCCCTGCGACTGCTGCAGCACGCGCTCGGCGGCGGACTTGTCGCCCGCGGCGACCGCTTTCTTCACGTTCTTGATCGCGCTGCGCACCGCGGTGCGCAGGCTCATGTTGTGGACGCGGCGCTTTTCCGCCTGGCGGGCGCGCTTGCGCGCGGAAGCGATGTTTGCCATGAAGGTGGGACCGGGCTGAAAAAGGGCCGCATTGTAGCGGCTAACCCCCCGTCGCGCAAGGAAAATTGCGCCCCTCGGCGGCGGGCGCGGCCATGAACCTGCTGCGCGCCCTGGCGACCATCAGCAGCATGACGTTTCTGTCGCGGGTGCTGGGGCTGGCGCGCGACTTCTTCATCGCGCGGATGTTCGGGGCGGGGATCGCGACCGACGCCTTCTTCGTCGCCTTCCGCATCCCCAACCTGCTGCGCCGGTTGTTCGCGGAAGGGGCCTTCTCGCAGGCCTTCGTGCCGATCCTGGGCGAATACCGCAGCCGCCAGACGCCGGAGGAGACCCGTGTCCTGGTGGACTGCGTCGCCAGCGTGTTGTTCATCGCGCTCGTCATCGCCGCGGCGCTCGGCGTCCTGGCGGCGCCGCTGATCGTCTACGTCACGGCGCCGGGGTGGGCGGCCGATGCCGACAAGTTCGCCCTCACGGTCGCGATGCTTCGCGTCACCTTCCCGTACATCGCGTTCATTTCTCTGGTGGCGCTCGCGGCGGGGATCCTGAACACCTGGAACCGGTTCGCGATACCGGCTTTCACGCCGGTCCTGCTGAACGTGAGCCTGATCGTCGCCGCCGCGTTCTTCGCCCATCGTTTTCATCCGCCGGTGCTGGCGCTCGCCTGGGCGGTCTTCGCGGGCGGCGTGCTGCAGCTCGCGCTGCAGCTGCCGGCGCTCGGCAAGCTCGGCATGCGCCCGCGCTGGCGCTTCAATCCCCGCCATCCGGGCGTCGGCAGGATCCTCAAGCTGATGGGGCCGGCCGTGTTCGGCGTCTCGATCAGCCAGTTGTCGCTCCTGATCAACACCATCTTCGCTTCCTTTCTTCCCGCCGGCAGCGTGTCCTGGCTCTACTACGCCGACCGCCTGATGGAGTTTCCGGCGGGCATGCTGGGGGTCGCGCTCGGCACCATCCTGCTGCCGAGCCTGTCGAAATATCACGCCGCAGCCAACAGCGACGAGTACGCGAAGCTGCTCGACTGGGGTCTGCGCGTCACGCTGCTGCTCGCAGTGCCGGCCGCGGTGGCGCTGGGCGTCCTTGCCCTGCCGCTCATCGCCACGCTCTTTCACTACGGCCGCTTCTCCGCCGAGGACGCCTGGATGACGCGCCAGGCCCTGATCGCCTACAGCGTGGGGGTGGTCGGAATGATTCTGGTGAAGATTCTCGCGCCGGGTTTCTACGCCAGGCAGAACGTGGTGACGCCGGTGAAGATCGGCGTGCTGACGCTCGTCGCGACCCAGGCGATGAACCTCGCGTTCATCGTCCCGCTCAGGCATGCGGGACTTGCGCTCGCGATCGGCCTCGGCGCCTGCCTCAACGCCAGCCTGCTTTTCCGCTATCTGCGGCGCCAGGACATCTACCGGCCGCAGCCGGGCTGGGCGGCGTTCGCGGCGAAGGTGCTGTTCGCCGCCGCGCTGATGGCCGTCGCGCTGCACTTTGCGGCCGGAGGAGCGGGCTGGTGGCTGGGCGCGGGCTGGCGCAGCAAGGTGCCGGCGCTGCTCGGTTTGGTGCTCGGGGGCGCCGCGGTCTACGGGGGCTGCCTGCTGGCGTTCGGTTTCCGGCTGCGCGATTTCTCGCGCCGGGGCGCGGAATGAGCGGCGGCCTGGAGGCCTTCGCCGAGCTCGTCGCGGGTGACGACGCCAAGATCGATCTCGCGCGCGCCTGCCTGCTGATCGCCGAGGACGCCTACCCGGGCCTCGACGTCGAGCACTATCTGGAGGAAATCGAGCGCCTCGCGTTGCGCCTGCGCGACCGGCTGCCGCAAACCAGCGGCGCGGAGGAGCGGGTGGTGGCGCTGAACCAGTTCCTGTTCGAAGACCTCGGCTTCTCGGGCAACACCAACGAGTACTACGATCCGCGAAACAGCTATCTGAACGACGTGATCGAGCGCAAGACCGGAATTCCGATCACGCTTGCGATTCTTTACATGGAAATCGGACGCCGGGTGGGACTGCCGCTGGAGGGCGTTTCGTTTCCCGGGCACTTCCTGGTGCGCCTGCGCCTGCGCGGCGGCATGCTGGTGCTCGATCCCTTCGGCGGCGGCGCGCCCCAATCGGAGGACGAGCTGCGCGAACGACTGCAGCGCGTGATTCCCGAGAGCGCGACGGGTGGCGTTCCGGTGGCCGAGCTGCCGCTCGACCAGTTTCTCGAGCCCGCCACCAAGCGCCAGATCCTCGCGCGCGTGCTGCGCAATCTGAAGGGAATCTACCGCGAGGCCGACAAGCCGCAGCGGCTGCTCGAGGTGCTGAACCGGATTCTTCTCGTGACGCCGGAAGCGCACGGAGATCTTCGCGATCGCGGTCTCGTCTACCAGCAGCTCGAGGCGTTCAGGGCGGCGCTCAAGGATCTCAGCGAATATCTTCAGCGCGAGCCCGAAGCGGAAGATTTCGAGGAGGTGCGCGCGAGAGTGATGGACCTGAGTGCGACGTGCTCAAGACTCAACTGAGTGGAGCTTGCACGAAGCTTACATAACGAGACAGTGACGTAGGCACGAACTGCATCTGCGCTTACAATCCAGTCACCGAACCGGGTGCATTGCCAATCTAGAAGGTCATTCCGGTACCCGGTCGTCTCGTTTTCAATTTCACCCTGGAGGAGAGTTATGAAGCGTCGTTCGTTTCTCAAGAAAGCGGCGGTAGGCGCCGCGGCCGGCAGTGTCGCCGCGCCTGCAATCGCGAAGTCGAATCCCAAAATCCACTGGCGCATGGCGGCGAGCTGGCCCAAGAGCCTCGACACCATCTTCGGCGGCGCGGATCAGATCGCCAAGACGGTCAGCGACATGACCGACGGCAACTTCACGATCCGCACTTTCGCCGGGGGTGAACTCGTCCCCGGGCTGCAGGTCCTGGACGCGACGCAGAACGGCACCGTCGAGCTCGGCCACACCGCGCCCTACTATTACACCGGCAAGGACCTGGGCTTCGCCTTCGGCACCTGCGTACCGTTCGGCATGAACTTCCGCCAGTCCAACGCCTGGTGGCTGTTCGGCGGCGGCAAGGAAATCATGGAGCCGCTGTTCACCGAATACGGCGTCAAGGCGATCCTCTCGGGCAACACCGGCACCCAGATGGGCGGCTGGTTCCGCAAGGAGGTCAACACCCTCGAGGACCTGAAGGGGCTGCGTTTCCGCATCGGCGGTTTCGGCGGCCAGGTGTTTGCGAAGACCGGCGTCGTGCCGACGATGGTGGCCGGCGCCGACATCTATCCCTCGCTGGAGAAGGGCACGATCGACGGCTGCGAGTGGATCGGACCCTACGACGACGCGAAGCTCGGCTTCCAGAAGGTCTGCAAGTACTACTACGCCCCGGGCTGGTGGGAAGCGGGACCGAAGCTGATGACGCTGGTCAACCTGCAGAAGTGGCACGACCTGCCGAAGCACTACCAGGCGATTCTCGAGACCGCCTGCCACGCCGCGAACGACTGGATGATGGCCAAGTACGACCACGTCAACCCGACCGCGCTGCGCAAGCTGATCGCCGGCGGCACCCAGCTGCGCTACTTCTCGAGGGAAATCATGGAGGCGGCCGAGAAGGGCGCCTACGAGGTCTACCACGAGAACATGACCAAGTCCAAGCACTGGGCGCGCATCTACCCGCAGTGGCTCGCCTACCGCAACCAGGAGATCGAGTGGCATCGCTTCAACGACGCGACCTTCGCGAACTACCTCTGGTTCTCGAAGATCAAGGCCAAGGTCTGAGCGGCCTTTCAGGCAGCAAAAAACCCCGCCGAGGCGGGGTTTTTTTTTGCCCCGGCTACTTGCTGCCGGGATAGCCCGGCGGGGCCGGTGGCCCCCCGATCGGGGCGGCGTTGTCGGTCGAGTCGCCGCCGATGTTCGGCGGGCCGTAGTTCGGCGGCGGCACCGAGATGTGGATCTTGGAGGTGTCCACCTTCAGCTCCTCGATGTTCCCCGTCACCAGCTGCGGGAAGGCCAGCACGATCGCGACCCCGATGATCTGGATGATCACGAACGGCACCGCGCCCCAGTAGATCTGCCCGGTGGTGATCGGCGCGGTGAGCTTGCCGGTGATCTTGTCCACGTACTCCTTCGCCGGCGCGACGCTGCGCAGATAGAACAGCGCGTAGCCGAACGGCGGGTGCATGAACGAGGTCTGCATGTTGATCCCGAGCAGGATGCCGAACCAGATCAGGTCGATGCCGAGCTTGTCCGCCACCGGCCCGAGCAGCGGCACGATGATGAACGCGAGCTCGAAGAAGTCGAGGAAGAACGCCAGGATGAACGTCAGCAGGTTGACGAAGATCAGGAAGCCGACGTGCCCGCCCGGCAGGCTGAGCAGCATGTTCTCGATCCACAGGTCGCCGTTGACGCCGCGGAAGGTGAGCGTGAAGACGGTCGAGCCCATCAGGATGAAGATGACGAACGAGGTCAGCTTCGCGGTGGAGTTCATTGCCTGCTTGAGTACGTTCAAGCTCAGGCGCCGGTTCATCAGCGCCAGCACCAGCGCCCCGGTGGCCCCCATCGCGCCGCCCTCGGTCGGGGTCGCGATGCCAAGGAAGATCGTGCCGAGCACGAGGAAGATCAGCGCCAGAGGCGGCACGAGGACGAACAGCACCCGGCCGAACAACTTCCAGCCGCGCAGCGTGCGCGCCTCGGGCGGCAGCGCCGGGGCGCGGCTGGGGGCGAAGATGGTGACGCCGATGATGTACAGGGCGTACATGCTGGTCAGCACCAGGCCGGGGTAGACGGCGCCTTCGTACATGTCGCCCACCGAGCGGCCGAGCTGGTCGGACAGCACGATCAGCACCAGCGACGGCGGGATGATCTGCGCCAGCGTGCCGGAGGCGGCGATGATCCCGGTGGCGAGGCGCCGGTCGTAGCCGTAGCGCAGCATGATCGGCAGCGAGATCAGCCCCATGGAGATGACCGAGGCCGCCACCACGCCGGTGGTCGCGGCGAGCAGCGCGCCGACGAACACCACCGCGTAGGCGAGGCCGCCGCGGATCGGCCCGAAGAGCTGGCCGATGGTGTCGAGCAGGTCCTCGGCCATGCCGCTGCGCTCGAGAATCAGTCCCATGAAGGTGAAGAACGGCACCGCCAGCAGCGTTTCGTTGTGCATGATGCCGAAAATGCGCTCGGGCAGCGCCCCGAACAGCGCCGGAGTGAGCAGGCCGAGCTGGATGCCGAGGTAGCCGAAGGAAAGCCCGATCGCGCCGAGCG